>CAVISR010000061.1:0-17292 GCA_963645405.1 Acutalibacteraceae bacterium | reverse complement strand
ATATTATATATTATATATATAAATAAATAGAGAAGGAGTAAAGTTGGGGGTAGCATTATTTTTTCACTGAGACGCTGAGACGCTGAGACGCTTGGGGCTTGGCAAGTGGGTTCAGGACCGTGGTTTAGTTGTACATTTGTTTCTACCTCCAAGGCAGTCATGGTTTATGGCTTTCTCTCTGCACCTTGGTTCTCACTACTAAGCTTCAAATCATGCCGATGCCGTAAGTCAAAAAGCGTGAAGATGTCCGTTCTGAAACCATTCTTAATATGGCACTCCGCAGACTTTTATCAAGAAAAACTCATAAAGTTTGTGCATGTCGCAAAATGTTGCTATATTTGCAGCACATAAAACTTGCCCCTCGTAACTTAACATAAGGAGGAGGGAAAGAACGATTGCAATAATTGTCTGTATATGTTCAGATACACAGAATATAAGGAGAAAACTTTTCTGCTCGGAGCTTACCGGGGAGACAAGCCCCAGTTGGATTGGATATTTGGGGAAAAGAGCGGCAGGTATGAAAAAATGTATAACGTCCGCTTTTCACAAGATCTGTTTTCACAAAGGAACGGCAGTGTGATTTCGAGTGGATTGCCTGATTTTGTACTGATTTACAATACGCAGAATGTCCAAGACGGATACCATTTGTTTCCGTGTATAAACTCTTCAATTAAAGAACAAAAAGAAATGGAGCAGTTGGACTATCCTGACCCCAAAGGAGCATATGTCGTTTATTCTCTCGGTGATGAAATTCCATCGGAACCATTGAATATGACGAAACTCTTTCAAAGTGATTCTTCGTCTTTTGTCTCCAGTGCGCCTTATGCGCCACGTTTGTTGACAGGGGACAGACTGGCACATGCGGTAGATTATACTGCTGCCATTCCTTCTGTGGTGAAAACATGTCATCAGAACGTGGTACGATTCATTGACTTGTTTGCCGGAATAGGCGGTATCCGTTGTGGACTCGAATTGGCTGCCAAGGAAAGAGGACTGAAGCCTGTCTGTGTGTTTACATCTGAAATCAAACCATATGCCGTCAGTGTGTTGCGGGAAAATCATCCCGGAGAAACCATCACTGGCGACATAACGAAAGTTGACACCAAGAACATTCCCGATTTTGATATTTTATGTGCAGGGTTTCCTTGCCAGGCCTTCAGCTCTGCCGGCAAAAGACAAGGTTTTGCAGACACGCGAGGTACGATGTTTTTCGAGGTTGAACGTATTTTGAGAGACAAACGTCCCAAAGGGTTTATCCTTGAGAATGTTGAGGGCTTGGTAAACCATGATGGGGGAAAAACGCTGCAGGTCATCACCGACCGATTGGGTTCGCTAAATTACAAGTTTGACTTTCGTGTGCTCAACTCCAAGTTTTTTGGTGTGCCCCAGGAACGCAAGAGAATCTACATTGTGGGCTGTACAACGGAAAAGCCCAACCTGGAGAACTTTCCAGTAAAAGAGTGCAAGCTTGGGAGCATACTTGAGTCCGGGTTGCCGACTTCGGACACACCTTTTATAAATAAGTTGCTAAACCATTTCACAATTGAGCAACTTTATGGCAAAGCCATCAAGGACAAGCGAGGGGGAATTTCCAATATCCATAGTTGGGACTTGGAACTGAAAGGGCCTGTTACGGTTGAACAGAAAAGACTTCTTGACACAATCCTCACTGAACGACGCAAAAAGAAATGGGCGGAAATCATCGGTATTGACTGGATGGACGGAATGCCGTTGACATTGGAACAAATCCGCTCATTCTGCAATTCCCCGTCCCTTGAGCAGATGCTTGAAGACTTGACGGAAAAGGGATATTTGAAATTTGAGTATCCAAAGAAACTTATCCGTCAGACGAATGCAAAAGGAGTGGTTACGACCCATCGCGAGTATGACTTTTCAAAACCCAAAGGATACAATATTGTAGCCGGCAAATTGAGCTTTGAAATAAATAAAGTAATGTCCCCTGATGAGATAGCTCCGACTCTTGTTGCCATGGATATGCAAAAATTGTACGTCGGGGATAATGGAGGGTTAAGACGACTATCTCTTAGGGAGGGACTACGGCTTTGTGGCTATCCCGATGACATGAAGTTTAACGTGACCGAAAAAGAAGGCTTCGACCTGTTGGGCAACACTGTGGTTGTCCCTGTCATAAAAGCCGTAGCGAGTCGATTGCTTGACACTCTAAAAATCAAATAATACAAAGAAACGACAATGGATGCATCAGAGAAACTTTACAAGACTTTACTTGACGACTTCGGAATTGAGGGCGCTCAAGGGAGTGTCAAATTCAATCTCAGGGATTTTAATATCACCGTCGAGCAAAACAATATCGTTGGTAACATTCTGGAGGAATGGCTGGATAAGTGGATGACAGAAAAAGGTCTTGTGCATATTCACAACCCTCGACAGGAATCTCCGGACTTTTGGCTGAGTCCGGCAAACCTCGATTCGGACTGGCTCGAAGTGAAATCCTTTACGGGAAGTCCGAACTTTGATGTTGCAGCATTCAGAAGCTTCATTAACATAGTGATAGACAAACCTTGGAAACTTCATGCAAAGCACTTGCTAATCAAATACAAAATGAAGGATGGTGTTGTTGAAATAGAAAAGATTTGGTTGAAAAATCTTTGGGAAATCTGTTCGCCAAGTGACAAGTGGCCGGTAAGAGTACAATACAAGAACAAGGTTATTGTCAACATCCGTCCGGCAAGTTGGTACTCAGCACATACAGACTATAAGCCATTCGAAAGTCTTGAAGATTTCTTGGCAGCAATGGAAGAAACTATATACAGGTATCCTGATACTCGGGTTACGATTTCCGAGAGTTGGAAAGACAAGCTTGTTAACAGCTATCGTGAACATTATGGCAAGGAATTGTCAATTCCACGTTGGAATGACATAAAACACAAATACGACTGCAGAACTGCTCAATAAAATGTGTGCCAGTCAGGAATATTTGGGGTTGTAGGCTAGCGTCCGGATGGAACTGAAACGCTAACTGATTGCCATTCCGCTGGTGCTCATTTGACGCAAATGCGCCTCCTGACCTTCCTTGCCCTCACTCCGGCTGTACTTCCCATTTCTCCGGCAGGTCTTTCCAGCCTTCGCCGAAGGTGTCGTAGGCATCGGTGACGACTACAAAGGCACTGGGGTCGGCAATCTTGACTTGCTGCTTGAGCTTGTGGACTTCTTTGTAGCTTACGACGATGAACAGCATCTCCTTGTTGCCTTTAGAGTAGAGTCCGCTGCTCTTGATGACGGTGGCTGAACGCTCCAGGTCGTTGAGAATGTAGTTGTGGAGCTCTTCCAGGTTCTTGTCGGATATGATGAAAAGGAGTTTGTCGTCTTTGGCTCCGTTGATGGTGCGTGCCAGTACTCTTGACGACAGGTAGATGCTCATCAGCGAATACAGCGACAGGAGTATTCCTTGGGCTTGCTGCTGTGCGACGGTATGTCCTGCATCTCCCTTCATGCCGATGCCGCAACTGAACACAATGAGTCCGAACAGCACCACTGTGCTGTCGGCAATGAGGACTCCTTTTGAAAAGCGTATGCGGAGGTATTTCTGCATTATCATGCTTATGATGTCGGTGCCGCCGGTGGTTGCTCCGCTCTTGACTACTATGCCGATGCCGACTCCGATGAGTATGCTTCCGATGATGACTGCCACGATGAGATGGTTGCTAAGGTCGAGTCTGCCGCCGAGCATCATCGACGGGTCGAGCGCACGGAGTGATTCTTCGGTAGGATAGCACAGCAATGACAGCCCGTTCATCCATACTGGCGTTATCATGCTCGACACGATGGTCTTGCCTCCCAGTTTGCCTCCCAGCAGTACGACTGACAGGATGAGCAGTGGGATGTCGAAGAAATAACCGAATGTACCTACCTGGATGCTTGGAAAGAGGTTGTGGAGCACGATGCTTGCGCCGTACACTCCTCCAGGTACGATGTTGTAGGGGTTGATGAACAATACGAATCCTGCGGACATTATGAAGCTTCCCAGCAGAATGCCGCCCCATGATTTGACGGAGGTTTTTATTTTTTCTTTCATGCGTGATAATGATTTGATAAACCTTATACTATATATGATATGTGTGTGGCTCTACAAGTTTCCACCTTTATGTTTTATGCCGTTTATTCACTGCTGCTGCAGTTCAAACACTGACTCGGGATATTCAATATCGGTGAGGAACAAGGCGTTTCCCGGTACACTGCTGCCTGCGAACTGCCGTCCTTTTTTCTCTATTGCCTGGCAGAACCCGTCGACGGTCATTGCTCCGCGTCCCACTTCAATCAGTGTTCCTACCACGGCTCTCACCATGTTCCGCAGGAAACGGTCGGCTTTGATGGTGAATACCCATTCTCCGTCGGCAAATAGCGTGTCGCCTGTCTCATGATGGACTTGCTTCCATTCTGCCTTCATTATCTTGCAGATATTGGTCTTGGCGTCGGTGTGCAGCTTGGAGAAGCTGGTGAAGTCGGTGTAGTCGAACAGTCGGGCAGCTGCTTCGTTCATGCGGTTGAAGTCGAGGGGGTGTGGGTAGCGGTAGCTGTAGTGACGGCTGAACGCATCCTTCCCGGTTGCGATGTGGTATTGGTAGGTGCGCGACAGTGCGCTGAACCGTGCGTGTGCCTCGTCGTTCACTCTCACTACCTTCTGTATGGCTATGTCCTGCGGCAACATGCGGTTGAGCTTGTGGCAGAGCCATTCTTCAAAGGGCTGGTCGGTTTGCCTCAGTGTGAAGTCCTGTTCACAGTCAAAGTGTGCCACCATCATGCTTGCATTTACTTCCGCATCTGTACGTCCTGCTCCTGTCACTTCGGTCTGTTTCCCCGACAGCAGAGTCAGAGCCCGCATCAGCTCTGCCTGTATGCTGTTGGCATTTGGCTGTATTTGCCATCCGTGATAGTTCTTGCCGTCGTAGGCCAGATATATGAAGTAGCGCATTGTCAGATTACTGTTAGGTGGAAGCATGCCTGATGCTTCTCGTATTTCACATAGCATCTCCCGAGTGCACGAAGGTCGAAGAGAACTTCTGCAAGCGTCTTCTTCAGTCCCTCGTCGTAGAGAGTGGGCGACCCTCCGTCGATGGGCACGAAGCGGTTGTAGGTTATGTCGATGGTTGTGCCATAGCAATGGCATGAGTTGGTGACTGAGTTCTTGTTGCCCTTCTGAAGCCCTTGGATGTCCTCGTCGGTACGCATGACTGATGTCACTACCGGCAGGTGGAGTGCCATGCCCTTGGAATAGAGCGAATCGATGAAGTTGATGCCGATGCTGTTGAGCAGCATCTGGGCCTTGGGCACAAGGTAGGGGACAGAGTGTGTCAGTTCCTCTACATAATAATAAGGAGAGTTGGATATGTCGGTCAGACGGCTCTTCTTCACGTCCTTCATGACTTCTTTCCTCGTTGCCTTGGGAGTGACTCCGTTTTCGATAGCGGCTGCCAGTTGGGTGGCATTGCTGTCGGGGAAACAGTCGGGATAGCTCCATACTTTTTTCGACACGAAGTCAGCGGATGCTGTGTCCGAACCGTGATAGATGATTTCATCCATGTTACCGGTGCTGTCGGCAGCTGTGGAATCGCTGCTTGCCAGTTCCGATTCTATTATTGCCGATTCACTGTCTTCCTCTGTATTGGTGTCCTGCTCCTTGTTCATTGACGTCAGTCCTTCCAGTGGACTTAACCCCCAGATATGGCTTGCGCCAGCCAGGACTCCTGCTAACAGAATGAAACATGTCAGGAATTTCGTTTTGCTGTATCTATGCTTGTTTTTTGCCACGATGACTATCTTTTTCTTGCAAAGTTACTAAAAGTTTGTGGTTTGGGATTTAGCGATAATGGATTTTTTATAATTTTGCAGTCGAATTAAATGATATGCCAATGAAAAAGATTTTATGCCTGCTCATTCCAGCTGTGATGATGTTGGAATCCTGTGGCAACGGAAACGGAGATACGCCTGCGAATGGAGAGGCGCGCTATCAGTACCCCGACAGTAGTGTGTATGAGGGCAATTGGGACAATCACCGCCGGTCGGGACAAGGAACGATGACTTGGAACGACGGTTGCTCGTATGGGGGTGAATGGAAAGATGACATGCCAAACGGACGGGGAACATACACATGGGCTAACGGCAATAAGTTTGAAGGCGAGTTCCGCGACAGTGTGCCGTGTGGAGAAGGTAAATACACCTGGAAGAACGGTGCATATTATGTCGGTACGTACAGGGACGGTCATCCGAACGGCAAGGGCAAGTATCTTGCGCCCGACGGTTCGATGAAGGAAGGCACATTCAAGAACGGATGGCTTGAGGGCGAAGGCGTTGCCATCAACGAGTTCTCGGAGAAGTACACCGGTACGTTCAAGAAAGGACTTCCTCACGGCTATGGCACGATGGAATATCCCAATGGCGACAAGTATGTAGGCGACTGGGTGAAGGGAAAGAGCGAAGGCGATGGTACTTACTACTATTCCAGCGGCAGCAAGTATGAAGGCAGTTTCCATCACGGAAAGTCGGATGGCTACGGCACTTACACTTGGGCTAACGGCAACAAGTACGAGGGCAACTGGCGCAACGACATGCGCAACGGCTACGGCAAACTGACCACTACCGATGGTGAAGTGTACGAAGGCGAGTGGTACAACGATGAGTTCCAGGAATAATCTTTACAGCAGTTTCAGGATTTCGTCTTCAATCGTTGTCTTGACATCAGTGTTGCGTTTCACGAGTTCGTTGTCGCGGTTGATGAAGAAGAATGTAGGCAGGTTCTTCACTCCGTAGAGGTTGACTGCATTGCCGTCGGTCTCGTGTACACATACCCATGGCAGGTTCTCGCATGAGAACTTCCAGAAGTGCATGTCGTCGTCGAGCGACACCTGATAGATTTCGAATCCGCGGTCTTTGTACTTGTCGTACAGGTCGCGCATCATACGGGTGCGTTCGGCTGATTGCGAAGCGCTGTACATGGTGAAATCAAGCAACACTACTTTGCCTTTCAGCTTTGACAATGTCTGAATCTTGCCGTTGATGTCGGGTAGTGAAATGTCGATAAGTCCAATCTCCTTTATCTTTGACTCGTCCACCTGTATCTCCTTGGTTTTCTTGGGTGATGTGTTGTGCATTCCCTGTATGGCAAGGTTGCATATCTGCTCGGTGCGCTTGGCATTGGGATAATATCCGTCCCATGCTGTCGCCACTGCAGCATAACATTTCACGTCGTCGCGGTTGGTCAGAGGGTCGAACAACTGGTAGGTGGTGCTCAGGTCTGTGATTGACTGGCATACGGCGTAGTATGCAGACGCCTCCATCGGTGCCTTGAAGATATAGTCGTTCTTCATCTTGTCTTTGTATTGGTCAACGAGCGAATTGATGCTGTCGACAATGTCTCCGGGATACATGGACGTGTTTTTTTCCAACTGGATGATTTTTGCTTGAAGTTTGGCTTGCTGCAGACTGATTTCCTTGATGCGTTTGCAGTTCTCCGAACCTTCCACCGTGTAGCTGGTGCTCATGCTCGGCAGTTTGGCTGTGAAAGTGACGGTCTCTGTAGAGTCGATGGAGAAGTTGATGCGGCTGTCGCCGATGCGGAGCGCATAGAACTCAGGACTGGAAGGTGCTGCTGCGCTGAACGAGAAATCGCCGCTTGCCGACAGTTTGGCGGAGTCCAATTTCTGCACTCCTTCGAGGGTGATTGCCTCAAGGTAGAGCATCGAACCTTTGGCGTCTTCGATTGTTCCTTCAACGTGGAATTTGGGACTGTTGTCGCATGACGAAAGTGCCGTCACGCCGGCAATGAGAACTGCGATGTATTTGTTGTTGTAAGTCATATCAATCTGTCTTGTGTTGAAATTCTACCGCAAAATTACGCATAAAATGGCAGACACGCTATAAATTCAATTAAAAAAACGAGTGTCGGGGAAATAAATAGGGTAAAGCCAATGTCCGTTTCGCGTTTAATTCGTATCTTTGCATGAATTTATTTTAGACTTAATAATAACAAGATGAACGTAATTACAAAGAAGGTCTCATTGCCTGATGGAAGAGAAATCAGCATTGAGACAGGTAAGTTGGCGAAACAAGCCGATGGGGCGGTAATGCTTCGTATGGGCAACACTATGCTCCTGGCCACTGTTTGTGCCGCAAAAGATGCCGTACCAGGAACAGATTTTATGCCACTCCAGGTAGAGTATCGTGAGAAGTATTCGGCAAACGGCCGATTCCCTGGAGGTTTTACAAAACGTGAAGGCAAGCCATCAGACGAGGAAATCCTCACTTGCAGACTTGTCGACCGTGCACTCCGTCCTCTGTTCCCTTCCAATTACCATGCGGAAGTATATGTGAATGTGATTCTTTTCTCTGCAGACGGAATTGATATGCCTGACGCTCTTGCCGGATTCGCAGCATCGGCTGCACTGGCCTGCTCTGATATACCATTTGACGGACCAATCTCGGAAGTCCGCGTTGCACGTGTAAACGGTGAGTTTATCATCAACCCGACATTCGAACAGCAGAAGAGTGCTGATATCGACCTTATGGTGGGCGCTACCGAAGAGAACATCATGATGGTTGAGGGTGAGATGAAAGAAGTCAGCGAACAGGAACTGCTCGAGGCCCTGAAGGCTGCACACGAGGCAATCAAGCCTCAGTGTCGCTTGCAGAAGGAACTCATGAAGGAACTCGGAACTGACGTCAAGCGTGAATATTGCCATGAGGTGAACGACGAGGAACTTCGCGAGGCAGTCAAGAAGGAGTGCTACCAGAAGGCTTACGACGTTACCAAGCAGGGACTCGAGAAGCACAAGCGTGCTGATGCATTTGAGGCTATCAGAGAAAACTTCAAGGAAGAATATGCTGCTGCACACCCAGACCTCTCTGAGGACGAACTGGAAGAGAAGAATACTCTTGTCGACAGATATTATGCAGATGTTGAGCGTGACGCAATGCGCCGCTGCATCCTCGACGAAGGCATCCGTCTTGACGGACGTAAGACAACTGAAATCCGTCCTATCTGGTGCGAGGTAAGTCCACTTCCTGGACCTCACGGATCGGCAATCTTCACTCGTGGCGAAACTCAGGCTCTTGCTACAACTACTCTTGGAACCAAACTCGACGAGAAGTTGGTTGACGGAGCACTGGAGCGCTACAACATGAGATACCTCCTCCACTACAACTTCCCTCCATTCTCAACAGGCGAGGCAAAGGCACAGCGCAGTGTAGGCCGTCGTGAGATTGGACACGGACACCTTGCATGGAGAGCCATCAAGGGACAGATTCCTGAGGATTTCCCTTACACAATCCGTGTGGTAAGTGATGTTCTTGAGTCAAACGGTTCTTCTTCAATGGCAACTACTTGTGCCGGAACTCTTTCACTGATGGATGCCGGTGTGCCAATCAAGAACCCAGTGGCAGGAATCGCAATGGGACTTATCAAGAACCCAGGCGAAGAGAAATATGCAATCCTCAGCGATATCCTCGGTGACGAAGACCACCTCGGCGATATGGACTTCAAGACAACAGGTACAGTCAATGGTCTGACCGCAACTCAGATGGATATCAAGTGCGACGGACTTTCTTACGAAATCCTCGAGAAAGCACTTATGCAGGCTAAGGAAGGACGTGAGCACATCATGGGAGAGATGATGAAGACAATCTCTGCTCCTCGTGCAGAACTCAAACCTCATGTACCACGCATCGAGCAGATTATCGTACCGAAAGAATTTATCGGTGCAATCATCGGTCCTGGTGGCAAGGTCATCCAAGCAATGCAGGAAGAAACCAACACTACCATCACTATCGACGAAGAAGACGGCGTAGGAAAGGTTCAGGTATCTGCTCCTAACAAGGAATGCATCGATGCGGCAATGAAGAAAATCAAGGGTATCATCGCAGTACCTGAGGTTGGCGAAGTGTACAAGAGTACAGTCAAGTCAATCATGCCTTATGGTTGCTTCGTAGAGTTCTTGCCTGGCAAGGAAGGACTGTTGCATATCTCTGAAATCGACTGGAAGCGTTTCGGTACAATGGAAGAGACTGGCATTAAGGAAGGCGACGAGATTGAAGTCAAGTTGCTTGATGTTGACAAGAAGACTGGAAAGTTCAAGTTGTCACACCGTGTGCTTGTAGAAAAGCCGGAAGGTTACGTTGAGCGTCCTGCACGTCCGGAACGTGGTGAGCGTAGTGAGCGTGGCGAACGCAATGACCGTGGTGACCGTCACGGACGTGGTGACCGTCGCGACAACCGTGGACGTGGTGACCGTCAGCAGCCTCGTTTCAACGATGCAAAGACTGACGAGCACGTCAATGACGGCGATGCTTCTGCAGAGGGAGTAAAGAGCGCTCTCGATGACTTCTTGAAATAATAGGATATTATTGTGTGTTCCTCCTTTCTCTGTGGAGAAGGAGGAACATTTTTATTTTATATTTGTTTGTTATCAAAATCCATTGAAATGAAGAAGATATTTTACTTTGTTCTGGCTTGTGTATCAGTTCTGTCAATCGGGTCGTGCGGACTACTGGGCGAAACGAATACAGAGAATGACTCCGATTCGTTGGCACTTGACTCTATTGCCTTGGGCGACTTCGAGTTCAAGACCCGGCATGTGGCATTCAAGGACAGTCTGGAACAGAATGGTGTAATGGTTTTCTACGATGTTGATTTGGATGTGCCAGTTTCAGGACCAGCCCGGCTTGTGTCGACAGTGAGGAAATGGATTGATGATAAACTTGGCGGTTCGTATGAGAAAGGACTCAATTTCAATAACGATATGCTCCTCTATTATGCCAACAGCTATTTCCAGGACTGCGAGGACAAAGGACTCTTTGTCGGTACTGGAGCTTCATTTACCTTGAAGGTATCGGTCGTAGCCAACACTGCAAATTTTGTCAGTTACGTTGCTGACGGATATGATTACACAGGCGGTGCCCATGGACTTCCATTTACCATTGGCGTCACATTTGTGAAGGGTAACGGCAAGACCCTCGGTTGGGACATATTTGCCGACACCACTGAACTTGCTCCTTTATTCAAGGACGGAGTGGCAACTTATTTCACTTCTGTCAATGCGAACGACAGTACACTGAAGCATATGAGCGTAGATGAGTTCCTCTTCGATGATGCAAAGAAATCGTTTCCGTTGCCGGTCACAACACCTTGGCTTGTAGACAGTGGGGTGTCATTCATCTACGGAGCATACGAGATTGCTCCTTATGCGGCTGGCATGCCGCAGGCTACAATCCCTACAGTTGTTGCCGAGAAATATCTCTCCGACAAGGCAAAGAAACTCTTGAAGAAAGAAGTGGAGTAGGGGACTCAGTGTAGTGCTATGTTGTGTCAAAAAACAAAACCTTATTTGGATGCTATCGGAAAAAGATGTAATTTTGTAGTCGATAAGGTTGCGTATATATAATAAGGTGTACGATGATGCATCAGAATCCGATATATGCCGCGATTATTTGAGGACGAGAATTTGTAAATATGGAAATCAGGGACTTCAAACCTACGGATAGGCTTTCAACGATTATTAAGTGCGACTACCGTTTGATTCAGGTGGTCGTGAGGTTGGGTGTCACGATGGGCTTTGCCGACAAGACTGTCAGCGATGTGTGCCATCAGCATGGTGTCGACGTACATACATTCCTTGCTGTAGTCAATTATGCACGCCATATTCTTCAACCGACGGACAAAAAGGCTGAGGTATCGCTCGACTTGATTGATGTGAAATCTCTGCTCAGTTATCTGAAGCATACACATTATCATATATTGAACCATGAAATGCCAAGCATGAGACGTAACTTGCTTGGTGCACTTGACTGCTCCAGTCAGAACGAAGTCTCGTTTCTTCTGTTGAAGTACTTCGACATGTATTCTTCCGAGGTGCAGAACCACATCCAGTTTGAGGAGAGTGAGGTCTATGCCTATGCGGAATCATTGCTTAACGGTGGTGCTCCAGTCAGCAAGAAAGTGGCATTCCATCGTCATAACGAGGATTTTGTGGAGAAACTGAATGAACTCATCAATGTCTTTCTCCAGTATTATCCGCAGGAAGGAAACAACGATGCGCTGAACGATGTGGTGTATGGAATCTATCGTGTTGAGCAGGATATCCGCATCCACTGTGCTATTGAAGACCAGATGCTTGTTCCGTTGATGAGGAAGCTGGAACACCGCAGGACGAAGGCAATGGTGGCAAGTGTGGATCAGACTCCTAATCCTTATGAGTCATCATCTTCATCGTCTTTGTTGTCCGACCGCGAAAAGGCAGTTGCAGTATGTGTTGCCAAAGGACAGTCGAACAAGGAAATTGCCGACAACCTCTTCCTGAGTGTCAATACAGTCACCACTCACCGCCGCAACATCGCCCGTAAACTCAACATCCATTCCGCTGCCGGCATCGCCATCTATTGTGTGGTGAACAAACTAGTGAAACTCGAAGATATAAACATTTAGGTGGGTTTTGTGTCTTGAGTTTTGCTTTGCCATCCGGATGGTAGGAGTCAGCCGTCTCCGACGGCGTGGACGGTTGCGCTCGAGCGCTTGCAAACTACAGATTGGCGTTTTTACGGTTTTTGTTTCCTGCACCGCGATTTTATTTTCGGATGGTTACGAACTGATGCAAACCTTCATTTGTACTTCATGATATCGAAAAACAGCCGATAACCTGCGAAAGTAGGGTAAAAATAGTGTATTTTCGCAGACTATCGGCTGTTTTCCTGATAAAAAGAGGTATCTTTGCATACAACAAATGTCGTTTCTTGAAGGAGGTATATAGTATGGTAGAGAAGATAATTGGTCGTCACGAGGAGATGTCGTTGCTGGAGAGATATTATTCTTCAGGCAAGGCGGAGTTTATCGCTATATATGGTCGAAGGAGAGTCGGCAAGACTTTCCTCATACGTCAATATTTCAGCAACCGGTTTACTTTTGACATGACCGGCGTCCTGGAAGGCAACAAGAATGAACAGATGTCTGCTTTCCACATGGCACTGAAGTCATATGGCTATAAGGGAAAGAAAAACATGGCATGGCTTGATGCCTTCTTCGCTTTGCGTCAATTGCTTGAGGCGAAGATGGAAGACGGCAAAAGATGTGTCGTGTTTATAGACGAACTGCCTTGTCTTGATACGCCGAAGGCAGGATTCGTGCATGCCCTGGGACATTTCTGGAACAGTTGGGCCAACTGGCAACCGCAGATAATGCTGGTTGTCTGTGGTTCTGCTACATCCTGGATGGTACGCAATATCATAGATGACCATGGAGGACTGCATGACCGGGTTACTCATGAAATACCATTGCATCCTTTTACGCTTGCGGAAACTGAGGAGTATTTCAAGGAAAACGGATTCAAATGGAAACGTCTGAGCATACTGCAGGCATATATGGCAGTTGGAGGTGTGCCGTATTACATGAGCCTTTTCTCTCCGGAGGAAAGTCCGGCACTTGGCTTGGACCGACTCTTCTTCCAGGAAAATGCCGAATTGAAAAAGGAATACCGCAGGCTCTTTTTTTCTCTCTTCCGCAATGCCCAGCCGTATCAGAACATCATCTCGCTACTCGCTACCAAGTCAGCTGGTATGACCAGGGAGGAGATAAGCAAGGTGTTGGGTATAGCCAACAATGGAAAACTCGGTGACATGCTTACCGATCTTGTCTATTGCGACTTCATACGCAAATACAACATAAGGGATAAGCGCATAAAGGCTAACTCTGCCATTTACCAGCTTGTCGACTTCTATTCCATATTTTATAATACGTTCAATTCGAAGAACACTGTGGATGAACATTTCTGGAGTAGAAACGTCACGTCTTCGCATGTCAAGACTTGGTACGGGCTGGCATTCGAGAGAGTATGCCAGGCACATATTCCGCAGATAAAGCAGGCTTTGGGCATTGCCAGCGTAAAGACCGAATATTATTCATGGAGAAGCAAGACACTGCAGGACGGTGCGCAGATAGACATCATCATCGACCGTGCTAACAATACCATCAATCTATGTGAGGTGAAATATTGTGAATATGAGTACCAGTTGGACAAAGAGGAGTATTTCAAGATCTGCCATAGGCTGGAGGCTTTTGAAGAAGAAACGCAGACGCAAAGCACTCTCTTGCCGACAATGATCACTACCTTCGGCCTTGCCAAAGGGATGTACAACGATCAGATAACAGTGAAACTCAACATGGACGATTTGTTCGGGCGGTAGTGGCGCCAAAAGGTATGTGTCTTTCCCGTTCCTCTAAACAATCCGGGCTTTGTGGCATATCGTCCAGTGCTTTTGTGTCAGCCATACGGATGGTAGGAGTCAGCCGTCTCCGACGGCGTAGACGATGGCGCTCGAGCATAGCTCGCAAATGTTGTCGTTCGAACTTCGTTTGCTATGTAGGAGTCAGCCGTCTCCGACGGCGTAGACGATTACACTCGAGCGCTAGCTCGCCTTGTTTTACAGCCCACAAGCCCACGCTCGCTTTAACGCTCTCGGAGAGGGCTAGCTCCTATTACAATGCACTCGAGCTCAGCTCGCTTATATTACACCCCACAATCCCACACACGCTTGAACGCTCTCGGAGAGAGCTAGCTCCTATTTCAGGAGGGGCTTGCAAAAAAAGCCTCCGATGCTCACGCACCAGAGGCTCCATTACATAAGTAAATAAATAATTTCTGTTATGAAAAATATTTGTTGTTTCGTTTTTGTCTTGTCTAATTAGCTGCCTTTAGCAACTTTGACAACCTTGTAGTAGTACTCATATGTCGGACTTGAAGTGTCGCCTGTTGTCTTGATGTACTCAACTACGTAGTAAGTGTCTTCGCTTGTAGAACCTGTTGCAGTCCATTTGAGTGCATTGAGGTCACGTGTTGCATTTGTCAAACCTTCTTCTGTCGGAACTGCGGCAACGATGTTATCATTAGCTGTAATATTTTCGCTTGTTACAGTTAATTCACCATTCTTATATGGACTGGTTGCTGTTGTTGTAAGACTTGTGTTATACTTAGTCTGTGCCAAGCAGTTTGCTACAGCTGCTTCTGTAATTGTAGTCTTGTCATCATTTGTAGTAGTTACAGTGTACAAGTTGATGTTAGTTGTAGCTGTGAGAGCGACTGCTCCACCAGTGGTGCTTGTTGTTCCATCAACTACGCTTGCATAGATTGTACTACCTGCACTGTACTCGTCTTGACCGGTAATAACCTTGTTGTCTGTACCAACTCCCATTGTTGTGATAGATGGTTCTGATACCTCAGTAATAGTCTCTTGGTCGCCAATCTGTGTCTCAACCACACAAGCATCGAATGTGATAGGATAGAGCTCAGCAGACTTGTCTGTAATCTTGAATAGGTATGTGTAAGCATAGTTGCTCTTCCACTGACAATAAGCTGCTGGAACCTCTACTGTGTGATATTTAACAGTAGTGCCATCGGACTCCTTAAATTCGATTACCTCACCAGTATCCTCTGAAATCAATTTGTATGCAATCTGCAGTTTCAAGTTGGTTGAGTTCTTTGTGTTAGGAAGAATCTGAGTGTAATCACCGCTTGCGCCATTGTCATAAGTGGGCTTGCTTGCCTTTGTTCCAATGCCTGCTGTTGTAGTGAGCCATGTTGTGCCTGCGGTTGTGAGATAAGTCGCTTTTGTCGCATTATCGTTTATAGACACTTGAGCTTCGCCTTCATGACCACTGTCGCTTCTGTAAGTCACAGTGTATGTGGTGTTGTATGTGTTAGAGCTCTGTGTGTTACTACCTGCCTTTACGAAATCACCTGTGATGCCGAATGTATTGTCTGTTGTTGTATTTCCTTCATTGCTGGTTGTGAGCGGATGAGTAACAGTGGTTGGGCTTGTGTTGTTGTCTGTGTTATATCTGATGCCAGTAATCACAACCTTATATCCAGGCACTGTCTCGTAGATACCGAAACGAATCTTTGACTGGAAGTTGCGGAAGGTAAGTTTGACTTGACCTCCATAAACGTTTTCGGCTGTTTTGCTGATAGTTCCGCTTTGTGAATTTTCAGCCTTTGTCAGATGTTCGCGGTCGGCAACGTAGATTTTACCAACTGAAGCACTCGCGTCTGCCAATTCGATGGTGTAACCCTTGTCATAGACGGAAGCTGTAGTGCTGTTGCTCTCTGTTATCTTTGTAATTTTAATCTTTGAGCCTACCTCTCCAGCTGGGGCTGACACTGCAGTGAAAGTATAATCTTTTGCATTCATATCCCAGTACTTGATTGTCTGAGATTCAGGCGCACTTGGGGTTACTTTGGCGACAAATGAAGAGTCACCAACATACTCCCAATTCTCAGTGTTACTGAGAGTGGTACCGGCTGTGCTTGCCTTGTAATCTACACGATAGTTGTTGAATACAAGATCTGCATCTGATGGAGCGTTAACCTTATATTTTGTTGAAGATTTGTCACTTTCGTTCTTCTCACCCCAAACGATAAACATGTTACCAAGCTTTCCAGCGTCTGCGGCGTTGGCTGGTGTGTCGCCATCACGTGTAGCTGCAGAGTTTTGCATCTTGAACGCAATCGGAGTTTCTCCGCTGGAAACGGTTTCGTCTCCAACGATGTCGTCACTTGCACAGCCTGCCATCATGATGGCAGCTGTAGCCATAAATAAATACTTTTTCTTCATAATCAAATATATGTTTCTATCTTACATTATTCTTACTTTATGTTGATTGGAATCGGATAAAAAAGAAGCGTGAGAACTTACGATTGTCCGTTCCACCATTCGAGGCTCTCGCATTGCCTATCACTGTTGAACAGACAACGAAGAGCTCACGCTGATATGACGGACCTTCCCTTAAGAGACCTATATAACACATTTGATGCACCACATAAAGTGGGGCAATTGATGATTACAAGGTCTCAATGGGATTGATTGAATCATACCCAGAGCATCTACCGTTGCTACGTTCAAGACAGTGATTCAGAATGTGCGAGATTCGAATGGTCTCAAACACAGCGTTGTGTAAACGCCATTATGTACATCTATCTCAATCTCAGCCCGAAGGCATTGTCTGAGGATAGACGCTGCAAATTTAGTGGAATTTATTTACATGGGTTATAATCAAGCGGATAAATTCTCGGCGAACTGCGATATTTAACTTACATTAAGATGGAAAGACGGTTTTGAGGGGTGAAATTGTATGGATTCGGCGCTTTTGCAGTGGAACAGACAAATGTTTTGGGTTTGGGTTTTTAGGTTAGCCGTCCGGATGGGAGCGTTGCCGTGCGAGCTGGAATAGGAGTCAGCGCTCTCCGAGCGCGCAGACGATGACACTCGAGCACAGCTCGC
>CAVISR010000060.1:0-17299 GCA_963645405.1 Acutalibacteraceae bacterium | reverse complement strand
CGAGAATACATAACAAATAAATCTATGATGGAGAAAACGATATAACAATGTTGGTGGAGAAGTTTAGATGATATGGACAGTGACTACTCTAAATGGAACTTTGGACAACAATAATGTAATGAAAGTCCTGCAAACTTGCTGAACTCACTCTCCTGTTGGATTGATGGTTCTGCAAACTTGCAGGGCTTATTTCTTGGACCCACGCCTTATATAATCACTCCTTATTATATATAATGTGTCGCAATGGGGGGACTATTGTATAATGTGGCGGAATCTATGATATTGTGCGACAAGATATATGATATGATGCAACAAAATATATGGCATAATGTGGCAACCAGGATGGATTATTGTTGGCTGGAACCACCCAAATCCTTCACGTCTTTCGGTGAGAACGCTTCAGTCCTTTTGAGGTCGTCCTTGGTCCTTCTCAGTCGTCCTCCTCTTCTTCGTCGTCATCTGGAATCAGACTTGCCTCCATCATCTTTTTCCAGTCGTCGATGGTGTATTTGCCGTCGACATAGAGCAGGTAAGTCTTGCCGAAGAACTCGAGTTTAATGACGAATCCGTTTACTATGTCCTTGTCAATCTTTGCATACAGCCAAAGGTTTCTGAAGCCCGGGTCTTTCGTGTGGAACACTTTGTCCAGGTCCAGCATTCCGTTTGAAGCATTGCTGTCGGGTTTCAGAAGGTCACCGTTGTATGCGAATATCTGCGTGTAACCGTTCAGTCCGTCGAGGTCTTGCTTCAGTTCCGCTTTCTCGTCCTCATCGAGGATTACTCCCACTTTCTTCGCGCTCTTCAGGTTCTTGATTATCTTGTCGACATCAACGCCTACACTCGCATATTTCGCCCTGTCCTTCTTCAGGCTCTTGACCTGGTCCTTCAGCGTGTTTTCATATTCGGCATCGGGGAAGGCCTTGTACTTTGATATCAGCTTTTCTGCTGTCTGCGCCATCATGCATCCTACGAACAGTGATGCTATAACAGCCAATGTCAGTCTTTTGATCATGTGCATTCTTGATTCTGATTTAGTTGTGATACTTCTTGTTTTGAACGTTCTGAATGTATAAACGGTGGAAATCCGGTTCTTGTTACAAAAGTGGATGGAAAAAGGCAGACCGGGTCTCCGATGTGAATCTGTTCCTTTGTATCCAATTTCACTTAGCCTTAGTCTTAGCCTTCATTGCCATTACATAAGGCTTTCTTTGGCAATCAATCCTTTGTCATGGGCTTACAGAATTTCAAGCATGTTTGGTTTTAGCAGGAAATCCATCAAGCCGATTATGTAGAAACCATTGTTGTCGTGATATGGCATGATGTCGTTGCGCACAATGATGAATTTCTTGAAAGAGTCGGATATGTGCTTTAGTGATGCACTCTCTTGCTCACGTTTTGCATCATCGGGCATTGCAAATGCCGACTGAATGTAGTAACGGCGGTCTGCCATATTAGCAACGAAATCCACTTCCAGTTGCTTACGCTCCTTTGCTGTTCTGCTTTCCACCATCCCCACGTCAACGTAGAAACCGCGCATACGCAGTTCATTGTAGATGACGTTCTCCATAATGTGGTTTTCTTCGACTTGCCTGAAATCCAACAAAGCATTTCGCAGTCCCACATCCTGAAAATAGTATTTGGAGAGAGTCCCTATGTATTTTCTGCCCTTGATGTCATAACGCATTGCCTTTTCTATGAGGTAAGCATCCTCCATATATTCCAGGTATTTTGATATGGTTTTCCTGTCGAGTGTTTCGTTCTTCACGCTCTTGAATGTGTTTTCCAATTTTCCTGGATTGCATGGCGAGCCGATTGTAGAAGAAATCACACGCATCAGTTCCATGAATTCTTCATTGTTCTTCAGCTTGTTTCTCTCTATGATATCCTTCAGATACACGGTCTCATGCAACGACCGTAGATAATCAGCTTTCTTTCGGCCACTTTCAGAATCCAATATGCCGGGCAATCCTCCGTATGTGTAGTAGCTTTTCCATAGCTCTGCCTTATCGCCACCAATGGAGTTGTAGAGTTCTGCAAATGACAATGGAAAGAGATGAACCTCGTCGCCTCGACCACGAAACTCAGTGGCTACATCCTTGGACAGGAACTTCGAGTTGCTACCAGTGACGTACACGTCAGCGTTGCGGACATGCAAAAGGCTGTTGAGAACATCCGTGAACTCTTCTATCATCTGCACTTCATCAAGTATGATATAATAGAGCTTGTCATCAACTATGCGTTGGTGTATGTACTGAAGAATTACATCGGGATTGCGCAGTGACTTGTTCATGCGGTCATCCAATGCAATTTCTATTATGTGACTCTCGTCAATTCCACTTTCAACCAGGTGATTATGAAACAAATTGAATAGCAGAAAAGACTTGCCGCTTCTTCTGATTCCAGTGACAATCTTAATGAGATTGTTTGACTTAGCTGCTATGAGCTGCTGTAGGTAGTAATCCCTTCTTATAATCATAGTCATTCCCGAAAAGTGTCATTTGTGTCAACTTTCGGGAATGCAAAGATACGGCATATCTCTTGAAAAACAAAATTCCATTCCCGAAAAGTGTCATTTGTGTCAACTTTCGGGAATGGAAAGATGCGATAGTGCATGTTTTTACTTGCGATTCTGCTTAGTAAGGGCTTTATATGCAACAGGGTCAGGAATCCTTTGAAGTCGATTCTGTCAACCTTGTGTCTGTGTCATTCTATGCTTCCTCGCTCTTTGCCTTGAATGCCATGGCATAGAACTTCATCTGCTTGAGCATGGCGAGCAGTCCGTTGCTGCGGGTAGGGGAAAGATGTTCGGTCAGTCCGATGTCACTGATGAAATGCAGGTCGGCATTCAGTATCTCGTCGGGGGTGTGACCCGACAGCACTCTGATAAGCAGCGTTACTATGCCTTTCACTATCAGTGCATCGCTCTCTGCCTGAAACTTTATCACGCCATCGATGTAGTCTGCCTGCAGCCACACTCGGCTTTGGCAACCGTCGATGAGATTCTTCTCAGTCTTATATTCCAGCGGAAGCGGCTGCTGTTCGTTTCCCAAGTCGATGAGCAACTGGTACTTGTCCATCCAGTCGTCGAACCCGTTGAATTCCTCAATGACTTCCTGCTGTGCTTCTTCTATTGTCATATTCTTATTCCTCCGTATAAATTACTTCCATCACAGTCTGCCCGACTGCTTTGAGTGTCTGTTTGTTGATGTTTGATATGTTGTCGTTTATTGTGTGCCATGTCTTGCAGAACGAGTCGTCGTTCTTGTCGCGCGCGATGATGTCGATGCACGGAATGCCCGACTGGTTCACCTGCACGTGGTCGTCGGTCACAGCACCGCCGTTGTTGTTCTTGAACAGTTCTCCGTAGCCGAGCCTTTGTGCTTTCGACCACACTTTGTCCACGATGTTGGGCGCATAGTACATTGAATACATCTCTTTCTCGAACACGCAGTCGCTGCCGCCTACCATGTCGAGCAGTATTCCGTAGCGTGCATTGTATCCGTCCACATGATGCTTGCCAGCCCAGTATTGTGAACCGAGGCACCATGTGCTGCTTGTCGGTTCCCCTTCCTTTTCTGCCCATTGGGGCGTGCCGCAGTCTTCTGCATCGAAACAGATGAAGTCGATACCGATGCCTGGTGTCTTCATCTGAATCTGCCGTGCTATTTCCATCATGACTCCCACACTGCTGGCTCCGTCGTTGGCTCCGTCGATAGGGGTATGGTGGTATTGCTCGTCGGCATCATTGTCTGCCCAAGGACGGGAATCCCAGTGGGAACAGATGATGATGCGTGAGGGATTGTCGAGGTTGTAGGATGCGATGATGTTCCTCATCTGAATCTTTGTCCCGTCGTAGAGTTTGCCTTCTGCATCCTGGTTGGTTACGGTTGCGCCATACTGCTCGAACTTCCGTGCGATATACAGCGCACATGAGTCGTGGGCTGCGGAATTCATCACTCTCGGTCCTAACGCGCATTGCTCGGCAATGTAGGAGTAGGCGCTGTCGGCATTGAATTCGGGAGACACTTGCTCCACCTCGGCAGTCGTCTGCTTGTTGCTGTTTCCGTTGCACGAGAGGAGTGCCATCACACCTATTATATATATAAGTCGTTTCATATTCTTCTTGTTCTTGTCCGTTTGGTTTTGTTGCTTTACTGTTTGGCTGCGCTCTGCACTTCACTCATCACTCTAAGGAAGTTCTTGCCCCATATCAACTCTATGTCTTGCCATGAGTAACGGCGTGCGAGGAGTTGGCGAGTGAAGTTTATCAGTTCGCTTGCCGAGTCCAGTCCCGGTACACCACCGTCGCCGTCGAAGTCGGTGCCTATACCCACATGCTCTATTCCCATGACGTGTATCATGTGTTCGAGATGTTGCACTGCATCGATGATTGTTGCCTGACCTTCGTCGCGCAGGAATCCGTTGTAGAAAGTCACTTGTGCCACTCCGCCGGTTGCAGCCAGGCGGCGCATCTGGTCATCGGTGAGGTTGCGTGGGCTGTTGCACAATGCACGTGCTGACGAATGACTGCACACGATAGGGGTTTTGCTTATCTCTATGGCATCATAGAAACTCTTCTCGCTGGCGTGCGACAGGTCGACCATCATTCCAGTGCGGTTCATCTCCCGGATGACTGCTTCTCCGAACTCGGTCACTCCGCTGCCGTTGGATTCGCTTTTCTTTGCCGAACCGCAGATGTCGTTGTCTCCGTTGTGGCAGAGGGTCATGTAGACCACTCCTCTGTCCTTGAATTTCTGTATGTTGTCTATTTCCTTGCCTATGGCATATCCGTTCTCGATGCCGAGCATGATGGATTTCATTCCCTCCCTCTTGTTGAGGTAGAGGTCTGCAGGAGTCTTTGCTATCCTCACATGGTCCTTGCACTTTCCCACCATCGTCTCTATGTCTGTCAGAATGCGTCGTGCCTTGGCAGTCGCTTCGTGCAGTGATGCATCGTCCCTCGCCTCTTGTTTGAGGTAAGCCACCATGATGGATGCGTCAAGATGTCCTTCCGTCATCTTGTGGAGGTCCACCAGTGTCTTCGGGTCGCGAGTGGCGAAGTTGATGTTCTGGTCGAAGAACATCGGTGTGTCGCAGTGTGAGTCGAGCGACAGCATGTGGGAATGCATTTCCTTTGCTTCATTGAACGAACGTGCTTCGTCCATCAGCCATTCGAACAGCGGCATCATTGTCTTGTCGCCATTAAGGCAGAAACACTCCGGATGCCATTGCACTCCGATGATGCTTCTGAATTCGGACGACTCCATGGCTTCAATCACTCCGTCGCTGCTTTTGGCACAGACCCTGAAACCCTTTGGCACGGACTTCACTGCCTGATGGTGGAATGAGTTGACGGCAATCTGTCCCGTCTTGAATATCTTGTGCAGCAATGAATCTTCTTCAATCGTCACCGTGTGGGATGCAGTGCCACGGTCCATGTCCTGGCAATGCTTGATTTTGCATTCGCTGTTCTGCGTGTAGATGTCCTGATACAGTTCTCCGCCCATTGCTGCTGTGATGATCTGTATGCCACGGCATATTCCCAGCATCGGAATCTGACGGTCGTATGCCATGCGTGCCAGCAGAAGTTCCTGACGGTCTCTCGTCGGATTGATGCCGTGCAATGCCGGAATTGGCTCTTCGCCCATGTAGAGCGGGTTGATGTCACCGCCTCCGCTGAAGATGACGGCGTCAAGTCCGTCCAGTTGGCTTGCCAACATATCTGTCTCCTTATATGGAGGAATGATTACAGGCACACCGCCTGCCAGCAGAACCGCACGGTAGTAGCCCTCAGCCAGAGTGCATGTCTGGTCGTTGTAGTTGCCGGTGATGCCAATCACCGGTCGCTTGCTTTTCTCCGGTGGCACTGAATTGACTGCCTCATACGAGGCTTTCCAATCGAAAGAATCAACCATATCTCGTAGTGATTTACAATAATTCATGCAAAGATACGAATTAATTGATGATTATTTGCTAACTTTGCCTCATAAAAATGAGATACATAGCAATGAAAAGATTTGCAGTGACATACACGCTGTTGGTTTTAAGTGTATTAACGCCAACTTTCCTTATGGCTCAGAAGAACCATACGTTCCAGGTAATGAAGAATTTGGACATCTTCAACAACATGTACACTACGCTCGATACCTATTATGTCGATACGTTGGATGCAAACAAGTTGATGAAGACTGGCATTGATGCCATCCTGAGGTCGCTCGACCCTTACACCGAATACTACTCGGACGATGAGGCTGACGACCTGAAGATGCTTACCCAAGCCAAGTATGGCGGCATCGGAAGTCTCATCCGCATGATGAAGGACTCCACTGTCATCATTGCCGAGCCCTACGTGAATATGCCGGCAGCGGAAGTGGGACTGCAGGCAGGCGATGTGCTGCTGAAGATTGACAAGACCGACCTTAAGGGCATGACATCATCGGAAGTGAGCGACTTGCTGCGTGGAGAACCAGGCTCGACCTTCGTCCTCAAGTTCCAGCGACCGGGAGAAAGCAAGCCCCGTGAAGTGAAGATCACTCGCAAGAGTATCAAGTTGCCTGCCGTACCTTATTATGGTATGGTCCGTGGACACGGGTACATCAATCTCAACCAGTTCACCAACGACTGCTATGCCGATGTGCGCAAAGCCATCATCTCGCTCAAGCAGCAAGGTGCAACCGACCTCATCTTTGACCTCCGAGGCAATCCGGGCGGTGCGCTCGACCAGGCTGTGAAGATAGTCAACCTCTTTGTACCGAAGGGTCTGGCCATTGTGGAGACTCGCGGCAAGGTGAGGAGCGGCAATGCTTCCTACAAGACAAGCGACAATCCGCTCGATGAGAACATGCCGCTGGTGGTGCTCGTGAACAACGGTTCGGCTTCGGCATCGGAAATAGTGTCGGGAAGCATACAGGACCTGGACCGTGGCGTGGTGGTGGGAGCACGCACTTATGGCAAGGGACTTGTGCAGTCCATCCGTGACCTGCCCTACAACGGCAGCATCAAACTGACCACGGCAAAGTACTATATCCCAAGCGGAAGATGTATTCAGGAGATTGACTACAAGAAGAAACGCCAGGAGGAATCCGACAAGAACGGCACTGCATCCAAGGCTGACAGCATATTCCACACACTCAACGGTAGGGAAGTGCTGAGCGGAAAAGGCATTGCGCCCGATGTGGAAGTGCCCCACGACACTATCCAGAACATTGTGTTCTACCTTTCCAACGACGATGTGTTGATGAAATACAGCGTGAAGTACTTCCAGACACATCCCGCACCAACGTCCGTTGCCGACTTCAAAATCACTGACTCCGACTTCGAGGACTTCAAGTCGATGGTTGTGGAAAGCGGTTTCAAGTACGACCGACTCAGCGACAAAGGTCTGCAGGAACTGAAGAAGGTGGCAACATTTGAAGGCTACTACGAAGATGCAAAGGCTGAATTCGATGCACTCGAGGCAAAGTTGACCCACAATCTGTCGGTGGAACTCGACCGCCACGAGAAAGACATCAAGCAGATGCTTGCATTGGAAATCATCAAACGCTATTTCTATGAGGCAGGAAGCATCCAAGAGGCACTCAAGGACGACCCTGACCTGCAGAAGGCAATAGAGATACTTGAGGACAAAGACGAGTATAACAAAATATTGAACAAACAATGAGAAACAACAAGCTCTACAAAGCCAACCGCACTTTCATGTGGACAAACATCCTGCTGGGATTGGTTGTCGTGTTCATCGTGTTCGTCATGGCTTTCCTGTTCGGATGGATTACATTCTGACTCGCGTCCGGTGCATCATGCGGGAAGTACTGCAGAATGTTAAATGGACAACCGGTTGTATTGGCTCACACGACCGCTTGTATCGGCTCACACGACCGGTCGTATGAGCCCGGACAAAGCATTGTGTTGGGCAAGACTTTGTGATATGCTGTATCAACGCTCTTGATATGCCATGTCAATGCTCATTTTGCGAAGTCCGGCACGTCCGATTCCTTCGCAGTCATGCTTTTGTAACATGATGTGCGGTCAAATCTCGAAACGTAACAAGAATGTAATATCTTTGTAATACTTTGGCAAATAATGCGCCTTACCTTTGCATATATATTTGAAAGTTAATATCTTTGCGGAAGTATGGATAACGAGAAGAAAATAAAGATTCTGGTGGTTGACGATGAAGTCGACTTGTGTGAAATCCTGAAGTTCAACCTTGAGACAGAAGGTTATTGTGTGGAAACAGCTTTCTCCGGCGAGGAAGCACTGAGCAAACCGGTTGCTACGTTCAACCTTGTGCTTCTCGACATAATGATGGGAGGCATAAGCGGATTTGAGGTGGCAAGCAAACTCAGGAAGGACAGCAGCACCAAAAACATCCCAATCATCTTCCTTACAGCCAAGGGAACGGAAAACGACAAGATCACGGGTTTCAATGTAGGTGCCGACGATTACATATCCAAGCCTTTCTCCATCCGTGAGGTGATACTCCGTGTGCGTGCGGTATTGCGGCGTACGGAGATGCGGAGGGAAACGGTCAGCTCAACTCCTGCCCACACGCTGGAGTACGAAGGACTCGTCATCGACCTCGACCGCAAGACGGTCAGCGTGGACGGCAACAACGTGGATTTCACCAAGACGGAACTGGGTATTCTTCGCATTCTGCTTGAGCACACGGGTCATGTGTTTTCCCGTGAAGACCTCATCATGAGGGTTTGGCCAAATGACGTGATTGTGTCCGACCGCACTGTCGATGTCAACATCACCCGTTTGCGCAAGAAACTTGGTGCGTATGCCGACCATCTCGTCACCCGCACAGGATTCGGATATTGTTTTGATGCATAATGACTGACGACGGATTATGACTAAACGGATATCAATAGGCAACAAGCTTTATCTGAGCGTGTTGTCGCTATTCTTTATTTTCGCTATTGCATTCATCCTGTTTCAGCAACATCGCGAGAAGCAGTACAGAATAGATACACTTGACCTGAAACTGCAGGATTTCAATAATCTGATGCACGAGTCGCTTGCATCGGTCGACTCCACTTTCACGCTTCGGATACAGAACTACCTTGACGGACATGAGGCGCACGACTTGCGCGTCACAGTCATCCTCAAGGATGGAACGGTGGTGTACGACAATGTGTGCAAGGACGTGGCTGGCATGGGCAATCATGCCAAGCGCCCTGAGATAGTGCAAGCCCTTGCCCACGGCAGCGGGTCGACAGTCGACCGCAACAGCAAGACCTTGGGACGCGACTATTTCTACAGCGCCACATATTATCCCAATGACGGCTATTTCATCCGTTCTGCATTGCCCTACAGTGTCGACCTGACAAAGAGCCTGCAGACCGAGCAACACTTCCTGTGGCTTGCCATGACCGTCATGCTGCTGCTGGTTGTCGTGCTCTATCGCTTTATCCGTAAACTGGGACGCAACATCACGAAACTCAATGAGTTTGCCACCCAAGTGAGCCAGACTCCTTCGCTTGTGGGCGAGAATTGGGACGAGGTGCTTGGCGGACTGTCGAACGATGAATTGGGCGACACTGCCGAACGAATCGTGAAACTCTACATCACACTTCGGCATACACAACAGGAACAGGATATCCTCAAGCGTCAGTTGACTCAGAACGTGGCTCACGAACTGAAGACTCCGGTGGCGAGCATACAGGGTTATCTCGAGACAATCCTTGAAAATCCGAAAGTTGACGAAGCCACACGCCAGCAGTTCCTCGAGCGTTGCTATTCACAAAGCAAGCGACTGACATCCCTGTTGGCAGACATGTCGATGCTCAACACCATCGACGACGGTGCACGGATGATGTCGTTCGAGGATGTGGACGTAGCCGAAGTGATTCGTACCGTAGAGAAGGAAAGTCAGTTTGCACTCGGACAGAAGAACATGACCATGACTGTCGACATACCGCAGCATATGGTGATACGTGGCAACAACAGTCTGCTCTACAGTATCTTCCGCAACCTTACCGACAATGCCATTGCCTATGCAGGCAGGGACTCGCATATAGAACTCAACGGACAAGCCATGGTTGCGCCCGAACCAACCAACGGCACGACTAAGCGTAATGGCACTAGGACCGTCGCACAAACCCCGACATACCATTTCGTGTTCAGCGACGATGGAGTAGGCGTCGACCCGAAACATCTGCCGCGACTGTTCGAACGGTTCTATCGTGTAGACAAGGGCCGTAGCCGCATGATGGGAGGCACAGGCCTTGGGCTTGCCATCGTGAAGAACTCGGTGCTGGTGCATGGCGGTCAGATAAGCGTAAGAAACCGCAAGGGCGGTGGATTGGAGTTCGACTTCACACTGTCGGGCAGTAGCGTCCAGAGTATTTGAAAGCAGCGCCCGGAATGTATAAATGCAGTGTTCGGAATGTATAAAAGCAACGCCCGGAATGTATGAAAGCAGCGCCCAGAGCGTATAAAAAGTGGTGTGCCTGCATTTGTAACATATTTGTAACATGCTTGTAAAATCGGTGTAATACCGCTTCTCTAACTTTGTACTTGAATAAATAATATGCTAAGCAATTTATATGGAGACAATTTATCTTTGCATCGTCGTATTTCTGCTTTGTCTTGCAGTATTCGACCTGTTCGTAGGAGTGAGCAATGATGCTGTCAACTTCCTGCAGTCGGCAATCGGTGCCCGTGTTGCCAAATTCCGTACAGTCATGATAATCGCCTCATTGGGCGTGCTGTTGGGAGCAATCCTGTCATCCGGAATGATGGATGTGGCACGTCATGGCATCATGACACCAAGCGAATTCTCTTTCCACGAAGTGATGACGGTATTCCTTGCCGTGATGGTGTCCGACGTACTCATACTCGATGTGTTCAACTCTCTTGGCATGCCTACGTCCACTACCGTTTCACTTGTTTTCGAACTCCTCGGCGGTGCAGTGATGCTTGCCATACTGAAAGTGATGGGTGACCCCTCGCTCGACTATGGCATGTTGCTGAACTCCGATAAAGCCCTGCAGGTAATCATTGCCATATTCGTTTCTGTGGCAATCTCGTTCGTTGTGGGTATGGTAGTGATGTGGATAAGCCGTATTGTGTTTACATTCAACTACAGCAAACACTCACGCTATTCAATAGCAATCTTCGGCGGTATCGCCTTCACTGCTCTGAGCTACTTCATCTTCATGAAGGGCTTGGGCAAGAGTCCATACATGCCGGAGCACATCCGCACTTATGTTGAGGAAAATACAAATATGTTGATGCTGTACACCTTCATTGGTTCCACCATCCTCATGGAAATCCTCCACCTCTGCAAAGTGAATATCTTCCGCTTCACCGTATTGATGGGAACCTTCGCCCTTGCCATGGCATTTGCCGGCAACGACCTTGTGAACTTCATCGGTGTGCCAATGGCAGGACTCGATTCATATCAGGATTTTGTAGCCAATGCCAATGGACTGAGCGCTGATCAGTTCAAGATGACTTCCCTCATGGACAGTGCCAAGACCAAGCCCCTCTATTTGGTCATTGCCGGACTGATTATGGTCGTTACCATGGCTACATCAAAGAAGGCACACAACGTAATCAAGACATCAGTCGACCTCTCCCGTCAGGACGAGGGTGATGAAATGTTCGGATCAAGCAAGGCTGCCCGTTCCATCGTACGTGTCAGCCAGAACCTCATTGAGGCAGTAATCCGTGTTGTGCCACAGAACGTGCGCCAGTGGATTGACCGCCGATTCGATACAGAGAGCGTTGAGTTGGTTGACGACAAGGCTGCATTCGATGTAGTGCGTGCCGCAGTAAACCTCGTCATCGCATCCATGCTCATCACTTTCGGAACCAACCACCAGCTCCCGCTTTCCACCACTTACGTCACCTTCATGGTTGCCATGGGTACAAGCCTTGCCGACAAGGCATGGAGCCGCGAGAGTGCGGTGTTCCGTGTGACCGGTGTGATGAGTGTCATCGGTGGATGGTTTGTCACTGCAGGTGTCGCATTCATCACTTGTGCATTGGTTAGCCTCTGCATGTGGTATGGAGGTCCAGTGGTTGAGGGACTGTTCATCATCCTTGTCATCGCAATCCTTGTCTACAGCAATATCCAGTACAAACGCAAGCAGGAACTCAACAACCAGGACAACAGCTCGTTCCAACTGATGATGCGTACACGCGACCCAGAGCTCGTGTGGGAGATGTTGCGCAAGCATGTGCGTATCACCCAGTCAAGAACCTGCAGCTACACATTGGAACAGTACAACAATATCATCGATGGATTCTTCACTCGGAAAATAAAGCCGCTCCGCCGTTCCAACAAAGACATGAAGCGTGAGCTTGAGGAGTTCAAGAAATACCGTAGGCAGGAGATGCTCGGACTGAAGAAATCTCCGATGGTCATTGCCATTGAGCGAAACACATGGTTCCATGTAGGAGCCAATGCCGACCAGCAGTACATCTACACCCTGCGCCGTATGCTCTCTCCTATAATCGAGCATGTCGACAACAACTTCTCACCGATTCCGGAGTCGTATATCGATGAATACAACATCATCCGCCGCCGTGTGAACGAACTGATGAAAATGACCTGCGACGAGATTGAGACCGGACGCTACGAGCAGTACCGTGACGTGCTTGCCGAAGCCGACAACTGCAAGGACGAGCTGTCAAGACTTCGCAAGACCCACCTCAACCGTATGCAGCAAATCCGTGACGTGAAGGACATGCAGGTCGACATGGTTTATCTGAACATCCTTCAGGAAACACAGCAGCTCCTCAGTGTGATGCGCCATCAACTCCGCTCTGCCAAGAAGTTCATGGAATAAATGCTCGGAGAACTTTGGACTAATATTCGGAGGCTTCCGGATAAATGCTAGAAGTGTACGGGACGAATGCTCGGAAATCTCAGAGTAAATACCGGAAAGTTCATGGAATAAATATAATAAGGTAAGAAAGATAGTAGTGCCCCGGGATTTGCAACCCCGGCAGACAGCAGGAAGGAGGGCTCCATCAGCCCTCCTTCTTCCGTATTTTCTCGCTTTTCTCCTTCTTCCGAAAGGTTAAATCAAGCTCTCCGCATGGTATTCGTTTGGTCCGTAACCAAACAAATGAGCGGGGTGATGAGGCTTTATGAGTTTTCAATATCGATGAGGTCAAAATACATCAGGCGAGTGTTTAGAGGAAGTGTACCTGGACGCTTGACATTCAATCCCATTGATTTTGCTTCGTTGATTTCTTCTGAGTATAGAAAGTTGAACCCATTCTTTTTGTAGTAGTGTATGGTGGCTTGATTGTTGTGGGCATCAACAATTATAAAGCGGCAACCTGTCTTGTTTTCATTGCTTCGGAACCATGCCTTGATGAAATCCATCACTGCAGTACCATAACCTTTCCCTGCAATGGATTGGTTTGTCCCTAACCTTCCAATCAATACACCGGGGAAACGACGGAGATTCTTTTCACCATTCTCTGTAACGTATTCTATTTGGTCTTTGTCTTCAGGGAGAAGCTGCTTGATGCGGATTGAATCATTTGAGAGCGTGAAGATTGACACAATCTCCGTTGGATTGTCTATAAGGCGAAAGGCGTATGTCTTGCCCAGAAGCTTGTCTGCATAAAGCTTGTAATCATTGCGGAAGAATTCATCAAGATCTTCATGCCCGCATGAAAAAAGGGTTGCACTGCTCGAGCAAGGATGGCGTCACGCGTTCAAAGGTGCATTGTGAGAGTAGTTCTTCAAGGCTCATGACTCACTACAGATTCTGCTTGCGAAGGAATTCCTTTACAAGCTTTATGTTGTTTGAAATGTTTGTTCGCTTGGTGCTCTTCTCGGACTCTTCAGCTTTGCTCAGGAAACGTTCAGCGTCCTCACCATAAAGCGTGGGTATTGAGCGGATTGCTATTGCCATATTCCTAATGATTTGTTTCAACGTGATGTTGCTATTGTAGTAACTGCTTGCAAAGATACACTTTTTCTCAAATATACACTAATATCCAATGCATTTAATGCCAAATTTTATTGAAAAGGACGTCATTTCCCCTTGTTTCAGATTTTCTTTAGTTGCTAATTCCCTTGATGCTTGCAGGGTGAAATCTGCCCATCTTTGCGCTAAGCAATAGTGAAAGATATCAAAGATTCTTTAGTGCAGGCGTGCATGTGGCAGATTTTGTGTAATTTTGCATGCCGTATAAAAACAATGTGCACTAATTTAAATCAAATGACAAAGAAGATAGTATATCTCTTGCTGGCTCTGCTCGTGGTGAGTACGCCGGCATCAGCTGTATTGAAGGAGAAAAACCTCGCTTCAACCCTTTCCGTATTGTGTGCCGAACTCGAGACCTCTTTCAACGAACAGAAAGAGAACATCGCACGCTACAACCAGTTTGCCGAAATACAACACAAGCAATTGGTTTCGCTCATGCAACGCAGCGACCAAATCAGTCTGATGCTCTATTCGCAGCAGAGCGACTTCACGTTTGACATGACCTATGCCTGCCACGAAGCCACACAACTCTACCGTGACTTCAACAAGCGCCGTTTGCCCTACGACCGCATCCTGCAGAAGATGAACAGCGAAATCGAACGCTACACATCGCTCATCGAGTCGCTCAAAGCCATTCCGCCGCGTCTTGGCAACGATGAAAATATGCCACCCAAGGACGGCAGGAAGCCTGATGCCAACAAACCTGACGCCGATATGGACGGAAAGAAAAGCCTGCCCTTCATGCTCGACAAGCAGGGACAGAGCGAACGTTCTGCCTGTCTGGACTATGCCGTTGCCCTGCGCCGCAACCTCGAGAAGATGAAGGCAAGCGTGATTCGCGACAGCGAACACTATAAGATGGTTGCTGCCAAACTGAAGAAGGTGAACGACTATGCCCTCCGCCGCTACAACACCATCCAACAGGGAATCTTCGTCAATGGCGACGACAACTACTTCCAAGTGCTGAAGTCCATGCCTCGCTACGTGGACAATGCCAAGGCCGACGTGTCGCAGAAGTACAACACCGAGAAGGTGAAGATGAGTAGCGGCAGAACGCGCGTTGTACGCTCACAGTGGCGTGGTCCCATCGTGATGGGTCTCGTCGTGTTCATGATGTTCTACGTCGTCGTGGCAGCTCTGTTGAGCAATGTCATCGTGCGCTGGCTCGTGCCGAAGCGCTTCCGCACCGAGGAGTTCATGAAGAAGAAAGTCTGTCTCATTCTTGCCGCAGCCATGATCATCTTTGCCATCACCATCATGGTTGCACGTGCGTTCCTCTACCAGAACTTCTTCCTGATGGCGTCGAAGTTGCTCATCGAGTTCTCATGGTTGCTCAGTGCCATCTTCATCTCTCTGCTTATCCGCCTGTCGGGCGACCAAATCAAGAGCGGCTTCCGCATCTACACACCGATGATGCTCATGTCGTTCATCGTGATTGCCTTCCGCATCGTCTTCATTCCGAACAACGTTGTGCAGGTAATCTTCCCTCCAATACTGCTTTTGTTCACACTGTGGCAGTGGAACGTCATCACACGCCACAACGACAATATCCCCAAGAGCGACATATTCTACACCTGGATATCACTCGTGCTGATGATTGTCTCCACTTGCGTGGCATGGTACGGCTACACTCTGCTCTCCGTGCAAATGCTCATCTGGTGGACATTCCAGCTCACCTGCATCCAGACCATCACCTGCATCTACGACCTGCTTGCCATGTACGAGGAACGCGTCATGTCGCCCCGCATCGGCGAGAAAGTGCCAAAACATGCCATCAATTCCGGCATCAACATTCTCGAGGCAATACGCACACGCCACGAGAAGCACATTGACAAGACATGGGCATACGACTTCCTGTCGATGGTGCTCGTGCCAGTAGGCGGTGTCTTCTCCATCTTCTTCAGCATCTGGTGGGCTGCTGATGTGTTCGACCTCACCGAGACCGTGGTGAAAATCATGATGAGCAACTTCCTCAATGTGCCCGATGTCGTGCAGCTCTCGCTTGCCAAACTGGTGGCAGTGGCATCGATGTTCTTCCTGTTCCGCTATCTCAACTATCTCATCAAGGCACTCTACCACAAGTACCACAAGTCGAAGATTGTTGTCAACGGCAGACCCAACTTCACATTGGCAAACAACATCATCGCCATCCTCGTGTGGGGCAGTTATTTCATCATCTCCATCAAGCTGCTGAAAATCCCGTCCACAGCCATCTCCGTGATATCGGCAGGACTTGCCACAGGTGTCGGTTTCGCCATGAAAGACTTGCTAGAGAACTTCTTCTATGGCATTTCACTGATGACAGGACGTGTGCGCGTGGGTGACTTCATCGAATGTGACGGCATTCGCGGAAAGGTGGACAGCATCACCTACCAGAGCACGCAGATTGTGACAGCCGACGGCTGCATCATCGCCTTCCTCAACAGCTCGCTCTTCAGCAAGAACTTCAAGAACATCACCAAGAACCACAGCTACGAGATGGTTCAGGTGCCAGTGGGTGTAGCCTACGGTTCCAATGTGAACGAAGTGCGCAAGATGCTCATCGAGGCAGTGGATGCTCTGAAACAGAAACAAGCCGACGGACGTGACATCATCAGCACCAAGAAGCCCGTCGATGTGGTCTTCAGCGATTTTGGCGACAACAGTGTCAACCTCATCCTCACCTACTGGGTACTCGTGGAGCAGAAGTTCGGCATGACAGGCAAGGTGAAGGAAGTTATCTACAACACCCTCAATGCCCACAACATCGAGATTCCGTTCCCACAGCGCGACCTCCACATCCGCACTGTCGACAGCGCTATTCCAGTAGCCACGAAATAATAACGGCACACATGTCGTTCCGGCATAATAAAATAGGAGCTGGCTTCCTCCTGGAAGCCTCTCCTAAAGGAAAGGACTTGCCATCCGGATGGAGTGTGCTGGCTCAACGAGCTGGAATAGGAGCTAGCCCTCTCCGAGGGCGTTAAAGCGAGTGTAGGCTCGTGGGCGGCTAGGAGGCGCATTTGCGTCAAATGTGCGCCATGGCGCAGCAATGGCTATCAGTTGGCGTTTCACATCACATATAGTCACATTCTATATTCAAAGCCTTTGAATCTGCATTCAAAACTTTTGAACCTACGTTCAAAGGCTTTGAACGTAGGTTCAGAGGTGCAAAACGTCAAACACACATAGTTACACGAAAGAAATCCGTCAAATTCACAGACCAACAACGCCATATTCAAAGCCAAATGCGCTCCGACACATAAATCTTACTGGTCGCATTTGTCACAAACACTACTACTATCACAGCGAGCTGACGCTCGAGTGTCATCGTCGACGCGCTCGGAGAGCGCTGACTCCTA
>CAVISR010000059.1:0-17571 GCA_963645405.1 Acutalibacteraceae bacterium | reverse complement strand
TTCGTAGTAGCTTCCAGTGTAAGACTCGAATGCATATTCGATTGTGTCAGTCTTTACAGGAACACCATCGTAGACTACGTTGAGGCTCTTGACTGCAAACCAGTTGAAGTTTGGCTCTGCAAGGTTGAAGCCGACCTGAAGAGTTCCGTCTTCGCCTACTTCACCCTTGATTACGTACTTGCCATATACTCCAGCCATGCCGTTGTATGTGAATGCTGTACCTGTCTGGATGCTGTCGCCTTCGTTCTCGCCTGCAAATACTACTGCACCTGCCGGTGTGTCGGTAGAACCTTCGTTGTAAGCGCGAGCAAGGAGGCTGATGGTGTAAGTACCTGGCTGCATGCCTGTGAGTGTGTAGTAGAGTTTGGCTGGTGAGAGGACGCTGCCCTTTGCAACCCAGCTCTGGATGAATGGTACGAGGACAGACGAACCGTCTGACTGACCTTCAACTGACCAAGTGTTGACTTCCAAAGAACCAGTGGTTCCGTCGGCTGTGAAGTCGCGTGACCATCCGTTGAGGGATGTTGCAACATCTTCGAATGCGATTGACATGTCGGAACCTGCTTCAGTCTGGCTGAGGGCTGATACCTTGCGTGCTGCGTGAACTTCTGCTATGATTGCAGGAATGTCTTCGTCAGCAATTGTTCCTGCTTCGAACTTGTCCTTGTAGACAGCTGCAACTGAGTCTGCAGTGAGGTCTGTATGCTTCTTCAGTGAGTCGACATAAGCGAGCTCCCACTTCAGTTCTGCATAGTTGTTGATTGAGTTCATTGCCTTGTATTCTGCATTCTGGTAAGCTGCATAGGCCTGAACTGAAGGTGCTGCCTGGTATTTGGCAATGATGTTCTCGTAGTTTGCCTTTGTTTCAGCATTCAGGTGCATACCGTCGAAGTCCATTGCTGTAATCTCAGGATATTCGGCTACGCTTGTGATGCTGAGGTCCTTGAATGCAAGCCAGTTGAAGTTTGGCTCGTAGAGGTCGAACGCAACGTCTGCGATACTGTCGTCACCGACTTCGAAGAGAAGGTCGAATTCATTGTAGTTTCCAGCCATGCCGTTGTAGGTGAACGAGATGTTGTCGCCGAGTTCCATGCTTACTCCGTTGACTGTGAGGCAAGCTCCCTCCGGCTTGTTCTGGTTTGCTTCGTTGTAGGCACGTACGCGCAGACTTGCTGTGTAGAGACCCGGAACGAGACCAGTGATGGTTGAGTGCTTGATTGTAGCCTTGTTCAATGAACCGCTTGTCTTGTAAACCCAGTACTCAAGGAACGGAGTGGTCAAGTTTGTTCCGTCGTAGTTGCCTTCGCTTGACCATGTGTTGAGATGGAAGTCGCCGTTTGCAGCCACACCTTCGTAGTCAGTCTTTGTCCAGTTGCCAAGTTCTGCTTCTTCAGTGTAAACCACTGTTCCGTCGGGCAGTCCGCTTCTCATCTGAAGCAGGTTCCATGCACCGATTACCATGTAGTCGCTGGCTTCCTCTGCCTTTGTGATTGAGATGGTAACGTCGCCGGCTGCAGTTACTTCGAACTCAACTTCGTTCTTGTAGTAGCCCTGGTCGAATCTTGCCTTGACTGCTGCTGAAGAGTTTGCGATGAAGTAGAAGTCTGCCACTTTCACTGAACCATCGATTGAGTCGGTTGTGTAGGCATCACAGCGGTTCTGGATTGGAGTTGAATAAGTGCTGTCTGCAGTCACTACATTGAGTGATGCAAGCTTTGTGTTGATTGTCTCATCCTGCAATGCGTTGTATTCATCTTGTTCTGTAGCTCCGTAGCGGTAAGCAGCCTGAGCTGTCAGACGGTATCTGCCGACTGGAAGGTTCTTGATTACCTGGCTCATCTCGACGCCGGACTTGCCTGAACCAACCTTCACGATGCCTGATGCATCGATTCCCTTGGTGTTGACAAGGTTCCAGTTGCCTGTGTTGTCGGTTGACGAGAGGTCGGCATTGGCAATTGCTGATGTGTAGTCCTTGCCGAATACAGCAACGAATGATGCGTTGACTGGATTGCTTTCGTCCTTGCTTGTGGTGGTGAAATAACCCAAAGTAGGATTGTCGTGACCGACATATCCTTCAGTGCCTTTCAGTTGCCATCCCACCAGCCCGTAGCCTTCGGCTGGCTGTGAATAGAGGTAAGCATAGCCGTCGGCAGATGTTGCCTGGCTTGCTTCGTCAACTCCGTAACCGGTGAATGCCGAAGAAGGCATTGATGATGTCTCAGCAAACTTGTCGTCTGCCACACCGTCTTCTGCGGACTCATAGGCGATGTACACCTTGCCTGCACCTGTAGGCGATACGGATGCGTCAGCTGAGCCGTAGAATGTAGCTGGGTTGTAGCCGTATGCCTGAAGGCTCATCAAGCCTCCGACGGCAAACAGCGCAGCCTTTGCATAAAGTAGATTTTTCTTCATACTGCTTTGTTTTTGTTGGTTAATAAAATGTTTATGAATGTAGTTGTTACGTTTCTTTATTTTCTTGTTTGAACTATCTCGATTTCTTGTCTTCTGACCTTCGTTCGCCCGTCCTGATTTCTTCGTTCGCTCGTCCTGATTTCTTCGTTCGCCCGTCCTGATTTCTTCGTTTGCCCGTCCTGATTTCTTCGTTCGCCCGTATGGATTTCTTCGTTTTCTTGTCTCCGTTTTCATGCCCTCAAATATGGGCTGTTTTTTTCCCTAGTTAGAAAAAACTTTTTTCCTAGTCAGAGAAATAATTTTTCCTAGTCAGAGACGTTTTTTCTCCTTTCCGGGGCTTATGGATTTCCACGCGACGAACACCCAGATTGGATTAATCCAAAGGTAGCTCCAAGTCCATCCGCTGAGGACGCTCACCCGGGTGGTCGATGTGACCCAAACCATCAGCAGGAAGAGCAGCGTGTAGGCGGTGGCGAGGATGATGCCCAGTGGCTTTGCCACCTTGCGCGGAATCTTCCGTTTTCGCTCTACTATTATATATAAGGTGTAGAGCGCGGCTGCCAGCACCACTTGCCAAGTGTAGGTCCAGGGGAAACTGCTGCGTGTGGCAATGCTTTCCACCTTGGTTCCGGGCTTTATCAGCGGTCGGGCCGTTCCGTTGGCGTCGTTGATGGTTGCGCTGGCAAGAATCTGCGGCAGGCAGGTGGGGATGAAGAGCCTTTGGCTTGGTTCGAGCCGTCCGAACATGGCATTGTGGTTGGCAAGCAGTGGCATAACGGTCTCCACATAACTCGGCTGCTGCAGGTTCTTCAGTGCCATGCCCAGTGTCGTGGTACCATAGCACTCAATCTTTGTCTCGTCGAAGGTCACCGTTCCGTTGATGTTGCGCATCACGATGTTCATGATTCCCTGGCTGCAACCGTTCTTCACGAAGTCGTGATAGGGCAGAGCCTGTTCCATCATCGTGTCGTCGAGGTCTTTCCACAGGTGCTTGAGTTCGTCGGTGGTGAGGTTGAGAGGGTAGTGGTGGAGCTGCCGGTGGCAACTGTCGTTGTCGAACTGACTGACGTATTCGGCTGTCGGCTTTGCCAGAAGGCGTACTTCGTATTTGCCCGTCAGTATGTTGAGCGGCTGTGCCCATCCTTGTGTCTCGAGGCTGAAGCAGTAGTCGAGCTTCTCGCTTGGGCACTGCATCCGGAGAAAAGCATGACCGTAGGCGGACTGCACATGAGCCTCGTCGGGGTCGACAGTCACGAGTGTGGCATACACGAACGGCACATTCTCAGCCTTCAGTCCCGTGAGACCGAACAGCAGTAATGTCAATGTCAGTATCGCTCCGCTTTTCTTCATGTCAGTTTTCATTATTCGATTCGTCCCCCTCAGTTTCTTCCCCTGCCGTCCTCCTTTGGAGGAAGGCTAATTGCAAAGTTATAAAAATTTTCATTTGCAAGCAATATCCAATGAATAATAATTGAAAAATAATTGAAATTCAGGCTTTCAACAGTGCAAATTGCTCTGATTGGGCAGTAAGACTTGAAATCTTCTGAGTATAAAGGCTTGAAATGAAATCGACAAAGACAAGCGGACGATTCATTTTATACAACCGCTTGTATTGGCTCACACGACCGGACGTATCGGCTTGGACAACCGGACGTATCGGCTCACACGACCGCTTGTCTTGGCTCACACGACCGCTTGTCTTGGCTCACACGACCGCTCACCCCAATTTACTCAATATAAGGTAATGGCAGTTTGCAAATTTATGCGTAACTTTGCACTTGATTTCAGGATAAATCGTATTATGAGACTTTCAGAACTAAAGACAGGCGAATCGGGCGTGATCATAAAAGTGCATGGTCACGGCGGATTCAGAAAACGAGTGGTGGAGATGGGCTTCATCAAGGGTCAGAAAGTAGTGGCTCTGCTCAATGCTCCGCTCCGCGACCCTGTCAAATACAAAATAATGGGCTACGAGGTCAGCTTGCGCCACAGTGAGGCTGGGATGATAGAGGTGGTGACGGAGGAAGAGGCACGCAACCTCGAACTCGGAAACGTCCGTCCATCAAGCGAAACGGCGCTGGGAGGCATTGTAGACCCCGACTGCACCGACGACCTGCCGCTCACCGACAAGCAGATTGAGGAAGTGGCAATGAAGAAGAGCAAAATCATCAACGTGGCACTTGTGGGCAATCCGAACTGCGGAAAGACCTCGCTCTTCAACTTTGCTTCGGGAGCTCACGAACGGGTGGGCAACTATTCGGGAGTGACAGTCGACGCCAAGGAAGGCCATGCCGAGTTCGAAGGCTACACGTTCAACCTTGTCGACCTGCCCGGAACCTACTCGCTGTCAGTCTATTCGCCCGAGGAAATCTATGTGAGAGACCAACTCATCTACAAGACTCCCGACATCGTGGTCAATGTGATTGACACGTCAAACCTTGAGCGCAACCTCTATCTCACAACCCAACTCATCGACATGCACGTGCGAATGGTTGTGGCACTCAACATGTTCGACGAGACCGAGAAACGCGGTGACAATGTGGACTACAACAAATTGTCCGAACTGTTCGGAGTGCCGATGGAACCAACCGTGTTCACCAGCGGCAAGGGAGTGAAGGAACTGTTCCACAAGGTGATAGAGGTGTATGAGAGCGAAGAAGGCAAAGACCCGCACTTCCGCCACATCCACATCAACCACGGACATGAGATTGAAAACGGAATCCTTGACATTCAGGAACACCTGAAGAATGAGCCCGACCTGCGCGAACGGTTCTCCACACGATACCTCGCCATCAAACTGCTGGAGAAAGACAGCAGGGTGGAGGAATACGTGAGAAAGATGCCGGATGCCGACGAAATATTCCAGCACCGCGACGAGGCAGCACGGCGAGTGATGGAAGAAACCAATGAAGACTCCGAAACTGCCATCATGGATGCCAAGTACGGATTCATTCACGGAGCACTGGAGGAGGCTTGCTACCAGACTGGCGACAACGAGAACACGTACCATACGACGCACTTGCTCGACAAGATACTGACGAACAAGTTCATCGGCTTCCCCATATTCCTCCTCATCCTCGGACTGATGTTCTACGTGACATTCACCCTTGGGGCCTATCCGATGGACTGGATTGAAAGCCTGTTCGGATGGGTTGGCGACCTGATTGGCACCTACATGCCCGACGGAGCGGTGAAAGACATGATTGTCGACGGAATAATAGGCGGAGTGGGCAGTGTGGCAGTGTTCCTGCCCCAGATTCTCATCCTTTACTTCTTCATCTCCTTCATGGAAGACTCCGGTTACATGTCGCGAGCTGCATTCATCATGGACAAACTGATGCACAACATGGGACTCCACGGCAAATCGTTCATTCCGCTCATCATGGGATTCGGGTGCAACGTGCCTGCAGTGATGGCAACACGCACCATCGAGAGCCGGCGGTCGAGAATCGTGACAATGCTCATACTGCCGCTGATGAGTTGCGAAGCGCGCATACCTATATATATAATGATAATCGGCAGTTTCTTCAGCCGCAACCAACAGTGGCTTGTCATGCTCTCGGTCTACTTCATCGGAATCATGATGGCAGTGTTGATGAGCAAGATTTTCACCAAGTTCATAGTCAAGGGCGAAGACACACCGTTCGTCATGGAACTGCCTCCATACCGCTTCCCGACAGGCAAGGCACTTTCGCGCCACACCTGGGAGAAAGGCAAACAATACCTGAAGAAGATGGGAGGAATAATCCTTGCAGCCACACTGATTGTGTGGGCGCTCGGCTATTTCCCCCACAACGAATCGCTCAACCGGCAACAGCAGCAGGAACAGAGCTGCATCGGACGCATAGGCAAAGCCATCGAACCGGTGTTCACGCCACAGGGTTTCAACTGGAAACTCGATGTGGGCATCGTGGCAGGAGTGGGCGCGAAGGAAATCGTGGCATCAACCATGGGAGTGCTCTATTCCAACGACGAGAGCTTCGGTGACGACGATTCCTACAACGACGACGGAGGCAAATACGAGAAACTGCACGAGCAGTTCACTGCAGATGTGGCAGCGATGAACGGCATCAGCTATGAACAGGCAGAGCCCAGGGCAAGGCTAGTGGCTTACAGTTTCCTGCTCTTCGTGCTGCTCTACTTCCCCTGCCTCGCCACCATTGCAGCGATAAAGGGAGAGACTGGTTCGTGGAGATGGGCTGCGTTTGCTGCCGTCTACACCACTTGCCTTGCGTGGGCGGTATCGGCATTGGTTTACCAAATAGGACTCTTGTTCATCTGACGTATGCAGACAGTGGTTGTAGGCATAGTGATTGTAGCAGCTGCCGCCTATGTGGCAGTGAAATTCTACCGCCGCATCAATCCCAAGGGAAAAGGCAGCGGAACGAAGTGCGACGGCTGTGCGTGCGACTGCGGAATGAAGGACGTCATTATGTCGAAAGACATGGATAAGGAGTGCGTAAAACGCCCGTGACATCAACTTTTTCGAGAATAACAAATAAAGTTTCAAAATAATTTTGTACCTTTGGCATCTGAAATGTATAAGATAGAGTATCATAAATCGGAGACGGGAGTGAAAGTCCAGGTCTGCACGTACGCACCGGACGGCGGAGTGGCAGAGATTCATGCCATCCTCCAGGTGGAAGAACGTATTGACGAACCTTTCGTGGAACAGTATAAAAGGATATGCAAGGAGGTGGACAATTTCCTGCATTCCCTCAATGGAGCCACAGTAGTGATGAAGCGCTACTTCGTGAGCGATGCAGCCAACCAGGCTTCACAGATGGACTGCAAGGACGACAACACTTCCATCATACAGCAACCGCCACTCAACGGCAGCAAGATTGCGCTGTGGATCTACATGCAGAAAGGCAAGAGCAACTACACGACACAGTGGACAATGAACATGATGGAACCCGAGGGCGACAGCTACCATCAGACCCGCACCCTGCTCGAACGCTATGAGGCAATGCTGCAGAAGAATGGAATGACACTGGCAGACAACTGCATACGCACATGGTTCTTCGTACGTGACGTGGACACCCAATACAAAGGACTGGTTGTGGCAAGACGCGAGAACTTCGAAGATCAGCAACTCACCAACCACACCCATTACCTTGCCTCCACCGGCATACAGGGACTGCCGTCCAATCCGAAGGCAATAATCCAGCTGGGAGCAGTGGCGATAAAAGACATCCAGCCCGGACAGCAGAGCTACCTCTACGCACCCACCCACCTCAATCCGACCTACGAATATGGGGTGACATTCGAACGGGGAGTGAAAGTGACATTCGGCGACAGGTCACACCTCTACATCTCGGGCACAGCCTCAATCAACAACAAAGGCGAAGTGGTGCATGTGGGCGACATCAGAAAGCAGACGCAACGGATGTGGGAAAACGTGGAAGCACTGCTTGCCGAAGGAGAAGCAACCTTCGACGACGTGACACAGATTGTGGTCTATCTCCGCGACATTGCCGACTACAAGGTAGTGGACAAGATGTTCGCAGAGAAATTCCCCGACACACCTTACGTCATCACCTACGCACCAGTCTGCCGCCCGGCATGGCTTATCGAGATGGAATGTATGGCGATTACGGACAAAGGCAACCAGAGCTTCAAAGCTTACTAAAGAAACGACAGTTAGATATATTTTGAGATAATGGCAAAAGAGAAACGAAACGTTGTATTGTGGATAATACTGGTGGCACTGATACTGGCAGTGGCAGGCGTTGTGACCTACTTCTGCTGGCATGAGTCGACCACAGAGGAAAAGAACGAAGCTGAGAACAGTCTGTGGCTGAAGATACGTTCGTTCGAAGGAGAGATGCAACTCGATTCGCTGGAGAAGGCAATCAGCGACTATCAGTGGTTCTTCCCTCACGGACGCCATGCCAACGAAGTGCGCAGCATGAAGGATAGGATAGACAAGGAACGTACCGCCTGGATTGGCGTGCGCTACTCCGACTCAATAGAAGCAGTGGAAGACTTCATCCGTCAGCACAGCAACAGTTTCTTCCGCCACGAGGCAGACCGTATGCTCGATTCCCTCTCCTTTGTGGAAGCACGGGTTGAAGACACCTATGATTCCTACGAAAACTATCTGAGCAGCTATTCCGACGGACTCTTTGCGAAGGAGGCAAGGAAACGAATGAAAGACATCGACAGCGGTGAGGTGACCGACACCGAATCGGTGAATGCCGCAGAAGTAATCAACGAACATTTCATAGCACTGGCAACGGAAGACACCGAGAAACTGAAGTCGACAGTGGCAGACCTTGTTTCGACCTACATCGGCAAGACTGCAGCAACACCGGCAGATGTGGTGGAATACATGCAGAGCATCCATTCCGACAAAAACCGCAAGGTGTCGTTCAGCATACAGAATACAGTGGTGTCAAAGGAAGTGACCAACCACAAGCCGGAATACACCGTGATTTTCCTGCTCGACGAGTTCATCAAGCAAAACGGACATACCGACGACATCAGCTTCATGTGCAATGCAAAGATCAATCATGAGGGCAAGATAACTTCATTAATACTTTCAAGACGATAGCCCATGAAGTGTGACATCATATTCAAGTATTTCCCCGACCTCACCGAGGTGCAGAAGCAACAGTTCATGCAATTGGATGAACTCTACACCGACTGGAACTCGAAGATCAATGTGATATCGCGTAAGGACATCGACAATCTCTACGAGCACCATGTACTCCATTCACTGGCAATAGCGAAAATCATACACTTCCGTCCCGGCACCAGTGTGATGGACCTTGGCTGCGGAGGCGGATTCCCCGGCATTCCCCTTGCCATCATGTTCCCCGAGGCAGAGTTCCATCTGGTGGACTCCATCGGAAAGAAGGTGAAAGTGGCTCAAGCCGTGGCTGATGCCATCGGGCTGAAGAACGTGAAGTCAAGCCATGCCAGAGGCGAGGAGATAAAAGACAAGTACGACTTCGTGGTCACCCGGGCAGTGATGACACTGAGCAACCTCATGAAGTGCATCCGTAAAAACGTGGGCAAGACCCAGCACAACTCATTGCCCAATGGAATCATAGCACTGAAAGGCGGCGAACTCGACGGAGAGATTGCCCCGATGAGCAAGATTTGCACAACGTGGGAACTCTCGCAGTTCTTCGAAGAAGAATATTTCCAGACGAAGAAAGCCGTGCATGTATGCGTAAAGAATTGAATAACCACAAATAGAGCGACAATCGAATGATAGAAATTAAATCTTTTCAAGTAAGCCCGATAATGACCAACAACTATGTGGTCAGCGATGATACAAGGGAAGCTTGTATCATTGATTGCAGTTGCACAAAGGAGAGTGAATGGGAGGAGATAAAGAACTACATCAATGAAAAAAGACTGAAACTTGTCCACATGCTCTGCACCCACCTTCATTTCGACCATGTCATGGGTTGCGGTTATGTCTATCGCGACTTCGGACTGGAAGTGGAAGGCAGCATATCCGATTTCGAACAATACAACCAGCGCGACCTCTATGTGGAAGCATTCGGAATGAGTAGCGCCGGACTGTTGCCTGCACCGAAAATGAACGACATCTCAAGCAAGCGCTACCTTACTTTCGGCGGACACGAAATCGCCATCATCCAGACACCAGGACACACTCCGGGCGGACTGAGCTATTATTGCAGAAAGGAAAATGCAGTGTTCGTGGGCGACACACTGTTCCAGTCCTCCATCGGACGCACTGACTTGCCGGGAGGAAACAGCAACCAACTGATTCGCTCAATCAAGAACGGACTGCTCACGCTTCCGTCTACCACACATGTCTTCCCCGGTCATGGACCGTCGACAACCATCGAATACGAGCAGAAGTTCAATCCTTATATATAAGGTGTAGATTTCTTGAGCTCATGGTATTCAGATTTTGAACTCTCAGCGTTCTGTTCTTGAACTCACGGTGCTCTGTTCTCGTACTCAAGGTGATGAATCGTCGCATCCAGGGCTTGCTCCGTACAATGCTTTCACGAAGCTTAAGCCGGGCATTTATATAGCCAGCCTTTGACGAATAGGGTTAAAAGAATGTAATTGCAGCACGGCAGATACATTTATTTGCAATTCTGCCTTCTGCTGTCAGATTAATTGAGTAATTTTGTCGGATATAAATATACTGGAATCAGAATAATGAATGAAACGAACTTGCAACAGATAAAGCAACGGTATGGCATAGTGGGCAATTCGCCCGAGCTGAACCGTGCTTTGGATATTGCCATTCAAGTGGCACCGACTGACTTGAGTGTACTGATACAAGGAGAGTCTGGTGTCGGTAAGGAAGTCATTCCACGAATCATACACGACAAGTCGGTCCGCAAACACCAGAAGTATTTTGCCATCAACTGCGGTTCCATTCCGGAGGGTACAATCGACAGCGAACTGTTCGGCCACGAGAAAGGTGCGTTTACAGGTGCGATAGGGGAGAGAGACGGTTATTTTGGAGTGGCAGACAAGGGGACATTGTTCCTCGATGAAGTGGGCGAATTGCCGATGAGCACTCAGGCACGGCTTCTCCGTGTGCTCGAGACCGGCGAATTCATCCGTGTGGGTTCGTCCGAAGTACGCAAGACCGACGTTCGCATCATCGCAGCCACCAATGTGAACATACGCAAGGCAATAAGTGAAGGCAAATTCCGTGAAGACCTCTACTACCGCCTTGCAACAATACCAATCAAGATGCCGCCGCTTCGTGAGAGAGGACGCGACATCGAACTTCTGTTCCGCCGTTTCGTGTCGAGCTTCAGCGAGAAATATATGCTCGACCCGATTACTCTGACCGACGAAGCACGTCAACTGCTCATGCGCTACAAATGGCCCGGAAACATCCGCCAACTGAAGAACGTGGCTGAACAGATGTGCATCATCAGCCAGGACCGCACAATCACAGCCGAGGCACTGGTACAGTTCGGCATCACTGACGATTCCGACACAGGCAACGGACTTGTCCTTGCCAATTCATCCCAGGGAGGACTCCACTCGTATGAGAGCGAGCGCGACATGCTGCTCCATGCATTGGCAAGCCTTGGCAAAGATGTGAAGGAACTGAAGGAAATGATCAATAACCAAAGTGTACAGCAACAATCGCAGCCGATTTACCAACAGCAGTCACAGCCGATTTACCAGCAGCAGTCGCAGCCGATTTACCAAGACACTGAATTCTCAGTGTCTCCGCGTACCGACTACTCAGTGCCACCGCGCATTGAGCAGCAGGTCACACCTCAGGTCCGTGAACCCGAAGTGATACCCGATGCAGTGGAATATGTTGAGGCTGCACCACGCTCAATGAAAGAAATAGAGGAAATGCAGATTCGCGAAGCCCTGCACCGCAACCACTACAACCGCAGCAAGACTGCGCGCGAACTGGGTATAAGCGAACGTACACTTTACCGAAGGATAAAAGATTATGGATTGGAAAAATAGACGACAGCCGGCTCTGCTCACATGCACAGCCTTCGTGATGCTTCTGCTCGTGGCGTGCAAGGTAACCTATTCGCTCAATGGTTCCAGCATCGACTACAACGTGACCAAAAGCATCTCGATTGCCAAATTCCCGATACGCAGCTCGTATGTGTGGGCACCGATGGAGGCAATGTTCTACAATACGCTGACCGACGAATATTCAAAGAAGACAAAATTGAAAGTGCTGAAGAAAAACGGTGACATGAACCTCACCGGAGAAATAACGGAATACAGCCAGACAAACAAAGCAATTTCTTCCGACGGATATTCGGCACAGACGCAACTCAAAATCACAGTGAATGTGCGGTTCACTAACAACAAGAAACACGAGGAAGACTTCGAAAAGTCGTTCTCTGCCACAACAAACTACGACTCAAGTCAGTCGCTTGCATCCGTCCAGGAAGAGCTCGTACAGCAGATGATTGACGATATAGTAGGGCAGATTTACAACGCAACAGTGGCAAATTGGTAGAAAATAGAATAATATTTCCTAAGTTTCTTTGTCAGTCAAAAAAAAAATAATACCTTTGCAAGCAAAATAAAGTGATTTAAGCAGTCTTTAGAGGCTGGAAACAAAAAAAGAACAAACAACAAACAACAAACAAAGATGTACTTATTGATTATTGCTCTCGTGGTTCTGGCATCAGTCCTGATGTGTGGAATCGTTCTTATCCAAGAGTCAAAAGGAGGAGGCTTGGCTTCAGGCTTCTCTTCTTCAAACCAAATTATGGGCGTTCGCAAGACAACGGACTTCCTTGAGAAAGCAACATGGGGCTTGGCAATCGCAATGGTTGTGCTTAGCGTCGTTTCAGCTGCCTTCGTCACAAAAGTCCAGACAGTGGAAGAGCCGATTGTAGTGCCTGTTACTTCAACTCAGACTGATGCCAACAACGTCCAGTCATTCCCAGCTGCAAGCCAAGAAAGCAACGCTCCTGCTGACAACGCCGAAAAGCCTGCTTCTACAGAGAATCCTGCAAACTAAGTAACCCTCTATTCATTTTCCAGGAGTGAAGAGGGTTCGTTGTCCGAAATGTGATTCTTTCACCGTGTTCGACGAAACAAGATACGGAGAAGGACAGTTACTTGTATTTGTATGCCCCAATTGCAAGAAAGAATTTAAGATTAGAATAGGTAAGTCAAAGCTGACGGGCATTCATCAGGAGCGTCATATCGACGAGAATGCCTACGACGAGGATTGTGGAAGTATCATTGTAGTAGAAAACCAGTTCGCATTCAAGCAAATCATCCCACTTCAGATGGGAGACAACGAGTTCGGACGTTACCTCAAGGGGACGAACATCAACAAACCGATTGAAACCAGCGACCCCAGCATTGATACTTTCCATTGTGCCATCCGAGTGGAACACGACAAACAAGGGAAGCTGAGGTATGTACTCAGAGACGCACCCAGCGACACCGGAACGTTCTATATGAACAAAATACTGAAAGATTCCGACAGAGTAAATCTGGAAGATGGAGCTATCATCACGATAGGAGCTACTACCCTTATCCTTAGAGCCGCAAATGCGGATAAAGACAAACCTCATCAATAAAAACTTTTTTTGAAAGAAACAATGGAACAAATTAGCTTACAACTTAAATCCGTAAACCCAAAAGTCAGCGTGTGTTCGTATGAGGAAAACTACTACTGCGCCGACAATTTCGCCCAGTCAAGTGATCCGAAGACAAGACCTTGCGAACCAATAAGCAACGATGAGTACTACGTATGTATTGGTATAATCCAGGGTAACATGAAACTCAAACTCAATGGAGCTCTCGTGAAGCTGAAGTCCAACGACTACCTTGTCATCACACCATTTACTTTGGTGGAGATAATCGAGGCACGGTGCAAGTTCTTCATGACAGCAGTCCGTGGAGTCATCTGTGTCGACCTCTTCAACATGATGGGGATGGAGGACAACGTGATGAAAGGTTGCTACACCTTCCACCATTTCCACATGTACACCCAGCAGATGGACGACATGGAACAAAGCTTCCGCACCCTGCGCCAGTGCATCACCCGTGAAGTGCCAATAAAGAAGGAAGACCTCATCAAGGCACGTCTGAGCATATACTGCACCCAGGCGCAGGATTCCCTGAAAGACCTGAAAGAAATTCCACATGTGGCAGAAGGACGCAATGCCAACTTGTTCTCACAGTTCATCGCACTGCTCGACAAAGACTACATCAAAGAACGCGAAGTGCAGTACTATGCAGAACAGATAGGATTGTTGCCAAAAGGCCTTACCAGTGTTGCAGTCACTTTTGCAGGAAAGACAGCCTCACGCATAATCGACGATTACGTTGCATTCTACATCAAGGTAGCTCTCTACAACACCAAGTGCAATATCGGAGAAGTTGGCGAACAGTTCAATTTCCCAAGTCCAAGTTTCTTTGGCCGTTACTTTAAACGGGTGACAGGCTTGACCCCACGCGAATATATAAATATGTTCAGTAGAAATTTAGCCCAATAAGCCATTAAAGACCAAAGAGGAGAATTGCAATGAATACTGATACATTAAAAAACAGATATACAGAAGACTCCATCACAAGGATGGCGCATCTGATTTCAATTTCTATTTACGGACAGAAAGTGATTTACGTGTTCGACAACCAGAGGAACATGCGCAAACTCACCAATGCATATGTAATAGGAGAGACCTATCTTCTCACCGACAACATGTGCCTGTTCATCCAGCGTGGAGAAGTGGTGCTGAAAGTCAACAACAAGGAAATAACCGTCAGTGCCCACGGACTTTGCGTGATTCCCGACAAGTCAAAACTAGAGCTTGTCAGAGTGGATTCCGACACCAAGTTCATTTGCATACGGGTTACACGCATGGCACATGAACGCAGCTTCAAAGACCTTGGACTTTACAACAACAAAACAGTTGGCAACGAAGCCATCTCCAAGCAACTCTGTGAAGCGGAATTCGAAGCATTCATGGAACTCTATTCCAATATGGATGCCGACCTCGGCCGTGGCAAGGACAATCAGTCGGGAGTCATTGCCCGCGCATATTGCAATTTGTTCTATATCTTGATACTCAATTTGTTCAGAATTGAAACAAAGATGAAGACCAATGTCGAGAACGACAACCCTTCACGCCAGGAGTTCGTCTTCCGCAACTTCATCGAGTTGCTTAACGAGTATTCAAACACAGAGCGCGAAGTGCAGTTCTATGCCGACAAACTCAACATCACATCCAAATATCTTTCGTCAGTCACCAATCTCTACAGCGGAAAGAGTGCCGGGCGTTGGATAGCCGAGTATGTAGTTGAAACTGCCAAGAAACTCATGCGTGAAAACAACTGCAAGGTACAGGACGTTAGCGAAATACTCCATTTCAATAGCCAGAGCTTCTTTGGACGCTACTTCAAACGTATTGCCGGCATTTCCCCGAAGCGCTACATGACGTTGAACGAAGTAAAATAAAGACGGCTTGATGAAATATATTCCGTCGTCCTATAAAATAGCAAAAGACATCAGGGCATTCAGTAGGGTACGAAAAGGATTCCTCAACCAACCATGGGCATCCGGACTCGTATTGTTACTGTGTGTCATCCTGGCAATGCTACTTGCCAACCTTCCGTTCACCAAACACATCTATCACGAATTCCTGCTAACGGAGCTCACCATCCACGTCCAAAGCCCCGATGGACATATCGACTGCTTCCTGCCCCAGGGCATGACCGTAGAGAAGTTCATCAACGACGTGCTCATGGTCATCTTCTTCTTTACCGTAGGGCTTGAAATCAAGCGCGAAGTGGTCTGCGGTGAGTTGTCCAGTCCCAAGAAAGCAATGATGCCGGTGATAGCCGCAGCAGGCGGAATGCTTTTCCCGGCACTCATCTACACCTTCGTCAACCATGGCACTGCATCCGGCACAGGATGGGGCATACCCACTGCTACCGACATTGCCTTTGCCATCGGTATCATGACAGTGCTCGGACGCAGAGTCCCGCTTTCCTTGAAAGTGTTCCTCACAGCCCTTGCCATAGCCGATGACCTCGGTGCAATCCTCGTCGTCGCCTTCTTTTACGGCGGTGCCATCGACATGCAGCTGCTCTTCATCGCAATCGCTGTCCTTGCTGTCCTCTTCCTCATGAACCGTCTGGGCGAAAAACGCATGCGCTTTTACATCCTGCCCGGCATTGCCGTGTGGTTTCTCTTCTACTATGCAGGCATTCATGCCACCATGTCGGGAGTTGCCCTTGCATTCATGATACCGATGGATGCACGCTACACCCGTTCCTATTTCGAGAGAAGGACACGCGAATATGAACGACGAATCACACAGTATGACAGCGTGGATATCGATGCCGTCAACACCTTCCCCAACAGCCTTCAGCGTCATTGTCTGCGCCGCATGAGCTACGTGTCCAAAAACGCCATGGGCATGTCTTTCCGTCTTGAACACATGCTTAGCAATTGGGTCAGCTTCTGTATAATGCCCGTATTTGCATTGGCAAACGCAGGAGTTGAAATTCCCGATTCCAGCTATTTCAATATATTCCAGTGGTCACCCGAAGCAGGCAGCGTTGGAATGGGTGTATTCTTCGGACTTCTTCTCGGCAAACCGCTCGGCATCGTCATCGCAAGTGCCATAGCCATAAGGCTCGGTATCGGCGAGATGCCAAAAAACGCTACATGGAAAATGACCTTCGCCGTTGCTTGTCTTGGAGGCATCGGTTTCACCATGAGCATCTTTGTCGACACCCTCTCCTTTGCCGATGTACCCGAGCTAACCGAACAGCTGCGTGCCAGCGGCAAGATAGCCATCCTCATCGGAAGCCTCAGTGCCGGAATCCTTGGCAGCACCCTCATCGCTTTATTCCACAAACATGAAACAAAAACGAGCAGCCTCTCCTGAAGTAAAGGACTTACCATCTTGACGGGGCGAGTGAACGCGATATAGGAGCTGGCTCTCTCCGAGAGCGTTAAAGCTAGGTTTAGCATCTTGTTGCTTATTTTGAGCCTATGGCTCATCGCCTATCGAGCCTATGGCTCATCGCCTATCGAGCCTATGGCTCATTGCCTATCGAGCCTATGGCTCATCACTGCGATGGCACGTGGGCTGCAAAACAATGACGAGCGTTGTTCGAGTGCATTGTAATAGGAACTAGCTCTCTCCGAGAGCGTTAAAGCAAGCACGGGAATTAGCGCGAGGCAAAACAAGTCGAGCTGGCGCTCGAGTGTCATCGCCGACGCTTTCGGAGAAAGCTTGCTCCTACATAGCGAACGAAGTTCGAACGATGCAAACACAGCGAGCATTCGCTCGATTGTCATCGTCTACGAGCTCGGAGAGCGCTGACTCCTAATCGCACAATTCAGCCCTCTCATCCGGACTGCTAACACAAATCACGAAATATTTATGTTTGTCTGACAAAGGGATTTTTACGGTTTTTGTCCACCTCTCGCGTTCTGTATTGCAACCCAAACATTATTGCTGGCTTCTACCATCCGGAAGACATTCACCTTGTGATAAAATCAACGACAGATTAATAAGCCATTACCGATGATTGATATTTACTCAAACGTGAAATCCTTATCAAACGAGATGTAGTGGCTAATTTGCTCGATGCAGCTGTCAATACTTCTTCCGTACTTGGAATTGATAAAGAACAGCATGTAGACTCCACGCACCTGATTTAGACGGTGGAATTCTACGAGGTAAC
>CAVISR010000058.1:0-19075 GCA_963645405.1 Acutalibacteraceae bacterium | reverse complement strand
AGCCCACAAGCCTGCAATAGCTTTAATGCGTTCGGAGAACGCTATCCCCTATGCCTCGAGCATCCCTGCCTACTCTCAAGGTGCAAGAGAAGTCTGGACTACTTGAATGTACGTCACGTGACAAACACATGTACGTCACGTGGCAAACACATGTACGTCACGTGACAAACACATGTACGTCACGTGACAAACACCAATTTGTTATGTTAGCATACACCCGTCTGCCATGTGGCAAACACCCACACAGTATACAGGCAGAGGACGTTTTGTCTGCATTGTGCAACTTCCTCGTAAGCGAAAGGCACGAAGGACGACGGGTTTATATTCCAGAAAGAGGCTACACAACACGTTCGAACAGCGTTCGCCATGTAGGAGCCAGCAAAAATGTGCTGGGTTTTGGGGTTTAGGTTTTGTGTTACCATGCGGATGGGAGCGCTGACTTGCGAGATGAAATAGGAGTCAGCCGTCTCCGACGGCGTAGACGAAGACTCTCGAGCAAAGCTCGCTATATTTACAGCGCACTAATTCCCGCGCTCGCTTTAACGCTCTCGGAGAGAGCTAGTTCCTATCTCGATGCACTCGAACAAAGCTCGCAAATGTTTTACAACGCACAAGACTGCGCTCGCTTTAACGCTCTCGGAGAGAGCTAGCTCCTAGTTTAACGCTCTCGGAGAGAGCTAGCTCCTATTTTAACACTCTCGGAGAGAGCCAGCTCCTAGATAGCTCCTACACCAGAAAACAAAAAAACGCGAGGACTCGTGATGAGCCTCGCGCTTTATTATCAATATTACTGTCTATTCTGTGCCTGAAGTAAATTACTTCACTTCTTCGAAGTCTGCATCCTGAACGTCTTCTGTTCCGCTCTGGCTGTTGCTTGATGATGACTGGCTGCCTGCGCCTGCACCCTGCTGACCCGCTCCTGGCTGAGCTGCACCGCCCTGGTACATCTGCTGGGATGCTGCCTGCATTACATTGTTGAGCTCTGCCATTGCCGAGTCGACTGCATTCAGGTCCTGAGCCTTGTGGGCATCCTTCAGCTTGTTGAGGGCTGCCTCCACTTGTGGGCACTTGTCGGCTGGCAGTTTGTCGCCGTTCTCCTTGAGGAAGTTCTCGGTTGAGAATATCATTGAGTCGGCTTGGTTGAGCTTGTCGATGCGCTCACGCTGCTTTTTGTCGGCTTCTGCATTGGCTTCTGCCTCTGCCTTCATGCGGTTGATTTCGTCTTCTGACAGACCGGATGATGCTTCGATACGGATTGACTGTTCCTTGCCTGTTGCCTTGTCCTTGGCGCTTACGTTCAGAATACCGTTGGCATCGATGTCGAATGACACTTCAATCTGTGGTACTCCACGGCGTGCAGGTGCAATGCCGGTGAGGTTGAAGATACCGATTTGCTTGTTGTCGGCTGCCATCGGACGCTCGCCCTGAAGTACGCGGATGGTCACCTCGGTCTGGTTGTCGGCTGCAGTTGAGAATGTCTCGCTCTTCTTGCAAGGGATGGTGGTGTTGGCGTCAATCAGTTTGGTCATGACTCCTCCGAGGGTCTCGATTCCCATTGACAATGGTGTCACGTCGAGGAGCACGATGTCGCCTACGCCTTCTTCCTTGTTGAGGATGGCACCCTGGATGGCTGCACCTACGGCTACCACTTCGTCGGGGTTGACTCCCTTTGAAGGAACTTTTCCGAAGAAGTCCTCAACTACTTTCTGTACGGCTGGGATACGGCTTGAACCTCCCACGAGGATTACTTCGTCGATATCGGATGTGCTGATGCCGGCTTCGCTGATGGCATTCTTGCATGGCTCAAGACAATCCTGAATCAAGTCGTGTGCAAGTGCTTCGAACTTGGCACGTGTGAGTGTCTTTACGAGGTGCTTTGGCATGCCGTCGGCTACGGTGATGTAAGGCAAGTTGATTTCTGTGGAAGTAGAGCTTGAAAGTTCTATCTTTGCCTTCTCGGCTGCTTCCTTCAGACGCTGCATTGCCATCGGGTCGTGGGTGAGGTCGACTCCTTCCTGTGCCTTGAACTCGCTGGTAAGCCAGTTGATGATTACCTGGTCGAAATCGTCACCGCCAAGGTGGGTATTACCGTTTGTGGAAAGTACTTCGAACACTCCGCCTCCGAACTCGAGGATTGAGATATCGAATGTACCGCCACCAAGGTCGAACACTGCAATCTTCATATCTTTGTTTGCCTTGTCGATACCGTAGGCAAGTGCTGCGGCTGTAGGCTCGTTGACTATACGCTTTACTTCAAGACCTGCAATCTGTCCGGCTTCCTTGGTTGCCTGGCGCTGTGAGTCGGAGAAGTAGGCAGGAACGGTGATGACTGCTTCGGTGACTTCCTGTCCGAGGTAGTCCTCTGCCGTCTTCTTCATCTTCTGGAGAATCATGGCTGAAATCTCCTGTGGGGTGTAGAGACGTCCGTCGATGTCGACACGCGGTGTGTTGTTGTCGCCCTTCACTACTGAATAAGGCACACGCGAGATTTCCTTCTGAACCTGGTCGTAGGTCTCGCCCATGAAACGCTTGATGGAGTAGACTGTACGCTTCGGGTTGGTGATTGCCTGACGCTTGGCAGGGTCACCCACCTTGCGCTCGCCACCATCGACGAATCCGACTACTGACGGAGTTGTACGCTTTCCTTCACTGTTTGCAATGACTACTGGTTCATTGCCTTCAAAGACTGAAACACATGAGTTTGTTGTTCCAAGGTCTATACCAATTATCTTTCCCATAATATTTAATGTTTTATTCGTTTTACAATCTTGTCTTGGTTCTGCCCAGGCTTCAGTCATTCTGTCGCCAACCAGGCATCGAACACACTCGGCATAGAGCAAAATGAATGCCAACGGGGAATGACGGACATGACAGAAACTGCGAGGGATGAAAAAATGAGGGAATTTCTGCCACATTGTCCGCCATCATGGCTTCAGGCTATGTGGCAGGCTACCAAGTGTGGCAGACCATAGGACTGGAACCGGAGGGGAAACACTGTCGGCATTGACTGGTACTGCAGCGTTGCCTTATATATATAATAAGGTGTATCGGAAAGTCCGTTTCATGGCAAAAGAATACGATAGTGGCAGTCTTGAGTAAAATAATCATGGATAAGTTTGCTCGTCATGTATTATTTTACTACCTTTGCAAAGGAAATTAAAATTGCAGAAACAGCACAGAACAAGAACAGATGATGAATATAAAGAAAGCGGCAGTACTGTTGGCATGCTTCATTGCCTCATCGGTGGGTACATTCGTGAATGCCCAAAACGAGAAGGTGAATTACCTGTGGATTGTCGACACATCGAGCGAAAAAGGCGGCAACATCTACATCGAGGGACTGCAGCACGCCATCGACACGTTCTACACCGAGGTGACCAAGACTGACGAGATTCACGCATACAGCTTTGCAAAGTCATTTTGCGAGAGAGAGGCGATTGTCAGTGAGGACTTCAACAAATACAGCGACCTGACACTCATGCTTGAAGGTCTGGACTCGCTCATATCACACACAAGAAGCCATTATGTGAGAGCATTCATTCTGTCGGACTTCTTCAACGAGACTCCGCTGGCAGGTGACGTGCCAATCAATCCGCAGGGACTGAAGTATCTGCAGAGCCGGCTGATGTCGACCTGCGCAGAGAAAGACATAAGAATCTATCTGCTGGTGACTCCACCATCAAGCCACCTCGGAGGCTACTCGCTCGACCAGGTGAAAGAGATTCTGCCTGTCTACTGCACCGAATCGTTTGGAGTGACTCCCGACCAAAGGACAGTGGACTATCTGATCAAGGCAGTGAAAGAGACAAACGAACTGAGGGGCATAGGCACTGATGCCGAAGAAAATGGCATGCCCATCACCACCTACGTCATCCTCTGCCTCTTCCTGGCAGTAATCGTGGGCACCATGCTTTATTTCTACGTAAACAAGAAGAAAACAAACTCAACCGATAAAAACAACAACTCTAAACAAAAAGGAAAATGAAAGATTTATCAATCTCAAATTGCATCAGCGTAGGCTGGGAACAATTCAAGAAGTACGGACTGTCGCTGACAGCCATCTATTTGGGATACTACGTCGTAAGCAATATTCTGACAATGCCGCTCAACCTTTACAACACGTTTCAGCAGGTCTATACTGGCGGCTACCATCCATACGAAAGCTACCCAATTTCCATATTAGCAGCACAAGGCACAAATATCGGCATTGTAATCGGTTGCTCATTATTGGCAGCAGTATTTGGACTAGTCTTTTATTTTGGATTCTACGGAATAACTCTGCAACTCGCAAAGGGTACATTGTCAGCCGTTTCATTCAACCCGTTCAAGCGTCCAGTCATTGCTTATCTGAAATTCTTCGCAGTGACGATTATTTATGGTTTAGCCGTTGGCGTAGGATGCTGCCTTTGCATAATCCCAGGTATTTACCTTGCCATCAAGCTCAACTTTGCACCGATTTACATGGTTGACCACCCGGATGCAACCATCGAACAGGCAATGAGTGCCGGATGGAAGATGTCAAAAGGTAACTTCTGGAGCATACTCGGACTGCAGGTCGCATTTATCGGCATCACCTTCGTAGGATTCCTGTGCTGCTGCATAGGTGTATTGGCTGCCAACCCATACATATTCCTTATTGAGTCAAACGCATACTATGAGTTGCTGGGCAACATTGAGCCAGACGGCTACAACCCGACAGACAATTACTCAAAAGAGGCATACTAAGGAAACAACAAAAATCATTCTGACATGAAGAAACTGATATTCGGTTTGGTTTCGCTGCTGTGCATCTTCACTGCATGCAACGGACAGACTGGGGAGAAAGAGACTGAAGTGATGCTGGAAACAAACATGGGCAACATCCGCATCAAGCTCTTCAACGACACCCCTATCCATCGTGACAACTTCATCAACAACGTGAAGGCAGGGAAATACGACAACTGCACCTGGCACCGAATCATACGCAACTTCATGATTCAGACCGGAGAACAACCCGTAAGCGCTGATGCCAATGGCGACACGCTGCAGACAGACCCCTCTGAATGGATTCAGGCAGAGATAGTCTACCCTATCCACTTCCACAAGCGCGGAATGGTGGCAGCTGCACGTGAAGGCGACGACATCAACCCAGAGAAGAAATCCGACCCAATACAGTTCTACATCGTAACCGGCAGAACCTACGTTGACGACGGACTCAACGAACTGGAGACGGCAAGGGCACAGCAGGCAATAACGACACTCTACAACCAGAAGATGGCAAAGAATGCCGACAAACTGGAGGCAATGCGTAAGGAGCGTGACACAAACGGAGTAAGCAGTATGCTGGAAAAACTGTTGGACGAGGCGAAATTCGAGGTATCGGAAAATCCTCCTGCTCCCTACAACAAGGAACAGCGCAAGGCTTACAGAACCATCGGCGGTGCACCATGGCTCGACGGTGAATACACAGTGTTTGGTGAGGTGGTGGAAGGAATGAAGACCGTGCTCGCAATAGAACGGGTGAAGACCGATGCCAACGACCGACCGCTCACCGATGTGAAGGTAGTGAAAGCATACGTGGTGGAATAAAGCCGCATTTGGCAAAGCCGGACAAGCATCAGCCCCATGAACAAGAATTAGTTCCTGCACAATCCAGCATCAGCACTACGGACAAAAAAATCAGCCCCTACAAGTTGAATTGTAGGGGCTAATTGTATCAATGGATGTCATTATATCATTGACGATGCAAATCATTGTATAATGTCATTGAACGAAATTGCGGCAGAGGCTTACAGCAGAGATTCACTGCAAAGGCTTGAACATTGCGAACTCACCCTGCGGTTCCAAGGTCAGACTTATATGTTTCTTTGACACCGGATGAATGAACTCCATGGAGTGAGCCTGCAGGCTTATGTCACCATTGGGATTGCTACGCTTGGCTCCATACTTGAGGTCGCCTTTTATTGGGCATCCCATCTTTGCCAACTGACAACGGATCTGATGATGGCGTCCTGTCTTCAGGTCCACCTCAAGAAGGAAATAGTTGTCGGACTTGCCGATGACTTTGTAATCGAGGATGGCAAGTTTGGAATGCGGAACTTCACGGTCGTAGGCATACGACTTGTTCTGTTTCTCATTGCGCACCAACCAATGCTCGAGATGTCCCCCGAGTTGGGAAGGACAGTTCTTGGTGATTGCCCAGTAAGTCTTGTGGACTTCGCCGTCGGCAAACATCTTGTTGAGCCGTGCCAAAGCCTTGCTTGTGCGTGCAAACATGACAAGACCGCTCACAGGACGGTCAAGCCTATGAACAACACCAAGGAAGACCTCACCCGGTTTGGCGTAGGCTTCCTTGATGTATTGTTTCACCATGTCGCTCAATGGAGTATCTCCAGTCTTGTCGCCCTGTACTATCTCTCCACTTTGCTTTGAAACGACAATGATGTGATTGTCCTCGTAGACTATATTCACGAGTTTATGACGTTTATAAGTTTCACGGACGGTTCAATAAATTGCCACCGCCAGTTCTACAATTCTTCTTAAGTAGCGTTTGGCTGGTTCCAATTACATGTTCATACCGCCGTCAATCTGGATGACCTGTCCAGAAACGTAGCTTGACATGTCGGAAGCAAGGAAGAGACAAACATTTGCAATGTCCTCAACCTGACCGCCACGGCGAAGAGGAATCTTCTTCATCCAGTCAGCACGAATCTCTTCAGGCAGCTGAGCTGTCATTGCAGTCTCTATGAATCCAGGAGCAACAGCGTTGGCACGAACACCCTTTGGACCGAGTTCCTGAGCGATTGACTTTGCAAGACCAATCATACCTGCCTTTGATGCTGAATAGTTGCACTGACCTGCATTGCCATGAACACCTACAACACTTGACATGTTGATGATTGAGCCTTTGCGCTGACGCAACATGATTGGAGAACAAGCGTGGATGAAGTTGAATGCTGACTTCAGATTCACATTGAGCACTGCATCCCACTGCTGCTCAGACATACGAAGCATAAGTCCGTCCTTGGTGATACCGGCATTGTTGACAAGAATGTCGATAGAGCCGAAATCCTCATGAATCTTCTTTACTACAGCGTCGGTCTCGGCAAAGTCTGCCGCATTGCCTGCATAAGCACGGCAAGTGACACCAAGAGCCTCGATTTCCTTACGGGTAGCCTCAAGTCCGGCTGCCATATCATCGTTAAGAACCAAATCAGTGAATGCGATGTTTGCACCCTCAGAAGCGAACTTCATCGCTACTGCTTTTCCAATACCACGGGCAGCACCTGTAATGAGGGCTGTCTTACCAGTTAATAATCCCATTTTTATATTATTCTTTAGTTTTGAAAATCAATATCTGTCCAGTCACGAGATTCAATATCTCCAGGATTCAATACCTCTGAGATTCAATATCTGTAATCTCTTCTGTATGAATCATTGCCCATAGCCCTGTTGACCATACGGAACACGTAAGGATAGAGGTCTTCAGGCGAATCCACACCAATACGTCCGTAGATGTACGGCACTTCGCAGCCCATCAGGCAGTAGTGGGTAATCAATGCAGTGAGTTTCACGTTGCGGATATTGAACACGCCCTTGTCATTGCCCTCATTCATGACCCTGCGGAATATGATTATCTCGCTCCGGTCGAAGTTTTTCCTCACGCTTGCCACTTTCCATGAATCACGGAAGAATTCGGCACGGAGGTTTCCATTGCGCGACACTGTCTCCTTCACGAATTCCAAGTGGGCGAAGAACAGCTTCACCATCTTCTTCTCAGGCGACATCTCCTGGCGAGCCACCTCTTCCATCCGGTTTGTCAAACGGTCGAGCTCGCTCTGAATCACTGCAAAATAGATTTCTTCCTTACTGCTGAAATAAGTGTAAAGGGTACGACGGCCCTTGCCCGAGGCTTGAGCTATCTCATTCATCATCGTTGCCTCGAAGCCATTCTTGGCAAACAACTGTCTGGCCGTGTCTACTAATAAACTACGAGTTTTCTGCATTGTCCTATAGATTTACGATACAAAATTAGTACAATTCCTTCAAACGGCAAAATATTTTTGCACTCTATTTCAAAGAAAATACATAAAGTACTACAAACCAAAGCATTATTCATCGCACACTTTTCACTGCAGATGCAGAAGAAAAAACATTGTGTGCAACGGGTGGAGTCTTATCCAGGGTACGACGGAAATCAATCCTGGGTACGATGGAAGTCAATCAAGCGTACGACGGAAATCAATCCTGGGTACAACCGACGGAAGCCTATCCAAAAAGTTCGCGCAGGGCTTCCTCTACCCTTCTCACCCCTTTGACCTCAATTGCCATTTTGCCGGTATCAATGCTTCCCATGTTCGACGCAGGAATGAGGATGCGACGGAAACCAAGCTTTTCAGCCTCAGCAACCCTCTGCACAATCCTGCTGACAGGACGAATCTCGCCACTCAATCCCACTTCTCCTGCCATACACACGTCTCGTTCTATCCCTGTATCCACATTGCTCGACAAGACTGCTGCTATCACGCTTAGGTCGATGGCTGGGTCTGTGACCCTTATGCCTCCGGCAATGTTGAGATAGACATCTTTCTGTCCAAGTTTGAAACCCACACGTTTCTCAAGCACAGCCAACAGCATATTCAGACGGCGCAGGTCGAAGCCTGTGGCTGATCGCTGGGGAGTTCCGTAAGCAGCAGTACTTACCAGCGCCTGGGTCTCAATCAAGAGAGGGCGCACTCCTTCGATGGCAGATGCAATGGCAACTCCGCTCAAGCCTTCGCTGTCTTTCACGTCGGAAAGCAACAGTTCCGAAGGATTGGACACCTGGCGCAGTCCGTTCTGCACCATCTCATAAATTCCCAGTTCGGCAGTACTTCCGAAACGGTTCTTGATGGCACGCACAATGCGATACATGTAATGGCGGTCGCCCTCGAACTGAAGCACGGTGTCGACCATGTGCTCCAATATCTTCGGACCCGCTATCGACCCCTCCTTATTTATATGTCCGATGAGGATGACCGGGATGTTGCTTTCCTTGGCAAACTTCAGGAGCAAGGCAGCACACTCGCGTATCTGACTGACACTGCCCGGGCTGCTTTCCACATCTTCGGTTGCCATGGTTTGGATGGAGTCAATCACCACAAGATCGGGACCGACAGTCTTTATATGTTCAAAGACACGCTCAATCATGACCTCGCACACCACCTGGCAGTCGCACAGCGGTTGCTTGTCATTGCCGTTCGCACTCTCGAGTATACGGTCAGCACGCATCTTGAGTTGCCTTGCGCTCTCCTCACCGCTCACATAAAGCACTTTCATGCCCGAAAGGTGAAGAACAGTCTGCAAGACAAGCGTGGACTTTCCGATGCCAGGTTCACCGCCAAGCAAAGTGAGGGAACCGGGAACAAGTCCGCCTCCCAACACACGGTTGAGTTCTCCGTCGCGCATATTGATGCGTTCTTCTTCCTCCACCTCAATCTGACTCATGGATATAGGGCTGGACTTGGACACGAGGCTGAACTCAGAAGAGGCTTCACTTGCCTTGTTTTTCTTTCCCACCTTCTGCTCCACAAAAGTGTTCCACTCTCCACATGCAGGACAGCGCCCTATCCATTTGGGAGAGTCATATCCGCACGACGTGCATACATATGCTATTTTTTCCTTTGCCATATTCAAGTCAATGTTGTTTCAGTTGTGAACTGTTTAATGTTTCATTTGTACACCGTTTCATTTAGAACCGGTAGCATTCAATTTAGAATGGGTAGCCGACAGCGAAATGCAGTCCGAGGCTATCCTTGAACTTAGGGATATTGAAGTAGCGGTCCTTGCCTGTGTCATAAGGCGAATGGAGACCTATTCCAAGGTCGAGACGCAACACAAGATATTCCATATCATAACGGAATCCGAATCCAGTGCCAAGCGCCACACTCTTCAAGAAGTTGCCACTGCCGATGTCTCCCGGCTTATGCGAATCGGATTGCTTAAGCAGCCACACATTGCCGGCATCAACGAACAATGCTCCGTAGAGATTGCTTACCAAATTGAACCGGTATTCTATGTTTGCCTCCAGTTTCAAGTCGCCTGCCTGGTCGAGATACGTGCCCCGTCCTTCTGAATCGAGGTACATTCCCGGTCCGATGCTGCGTGCAGCAAAGGCTCTTATGTCGTTGGCACCGCCGGCATAGAACAACTCGCTGTAAGGAGCGACTGAACTGTTGCCATAACTCCACAGGACACCAGCAAACAGACGGGTTGCTATAAGGCTCTTGTCCGTAAGGCGGAACTTGTTCCTCAAGTCCATTGTCAGTTTCAGGAATTGCGAATAAGGAGAACTGAATATCTTCTTGCCCTCATCGTTGAACTTGTTGCCGAACAAGGTACTGACACCACTGATTACGTTACCAGACTCTTTAACCGACAGTTCCAGCCATGTGGTGTTCCTCAACTGATTGTTCCAACTGTTGTCGAAAGTGAGAGTGTATTGCATTGCAGGAATGAACTGGTCCTGAAGGCTGACCAGCAAGGCGGAGTTGTTTGCAGCAATGGAGTCGAACTTTGCTGTGGTGTGTTCGAGTCGGTCGTAGGTTATCGACAGAGGTGTGAACTTATGGGTAAACGACTCTGATGTCTGGAACGAATAGGTTGCCTCGGCATTGAACGAGAGCAGGCGATAATAGCCCGAGCGGTTGAGATGGTCGAAGTCGAACTTGAACAAGGTTGATGCCGGATACTTGAATCTCTTTGTATTCAACCCAGGGAACACAAGCCAAGGATAAGTGATTGACAAGCCGCCGCCTGCATCATAAGAGTTTATCTGGTCCGACCCGCTGGCATGGCTCTTGTTCCCAGTCTGCCATTCGTATGATCCGTTCAGAGTTACCGACAGAGTCTCTCCATGTCCGAAGGCATTGCGTTTCGACAAAGTGGCTTTCGCATTCGGTCCTACCTGCGAATTGCTCTTTTGGGTAAGGCTGAAGTCAAACTCCACTTCAATGGGTTGGTCGAGTGTCACATCGAGCCGCACGTCCAGTGTGTCGCATAAGGATGTGGTGTCGCGTGGTGTGCAGGCAAACTGCAGTTGCGAGAACATCTGCATATTGCTGAGGTTCGACAAGGTCTCGCTCATCTTTGCCTCACTGTATGGTTGCTTTTTCCAGAAGCGGAAATTGCGGAATATGGTGGTAGGGCTTATCGGACATTTGTCGCCCGTCCACACCACCTTCAGTCCTCTCATGTCCATGGAGTCTGTGAAAGCCTGCAAAGCATAACCGCTGCCGTTGTCGGCTTGTGTGCCACGGATATATGCACTTATCTTGCCGATATACCATTTATGATTTGCCTTGGCAGGTGTTTCCGGGTCTTGCATGACCAGCAACTTCACGCGCTGGGGCACGAGCATTGAGTCGGCATAGTACTTGATGTAGTCCGACCGATAGTAATAGAAGCCATTGTCGCGCAAGAGATTTGTCACCCGGTCTTTTTCCGACTGCAGGTCCACGACGCTGAATGCACCGTCCTGGTGCAGATAGGTGTCGCTTGTCGTTGACTTTATCAGACTGTCCTGCGCATTGGGGAAAGCATAACGGATGGAGTCGAGCAGGTAAGGCTCTCCTAATTTAATATTATACTGTATCTTTGCCTTCTTCGGGTTCGACTGCTTGAGAATGTCGTAGTCCACCTGTCCCTGGAAATAGCCATAGTTCTGCAATGTGTTGGTTGCCACCTTCACTCGGGTGTCGGGATTGACCATGGTCAGTGTTACAGGTGTGGTTGCGAAGGTGTTGAACAGCCATTTGTTGATGCCGTTGTTCTGGTTGTTCACAAGTCCGTTGTAGAACCACAGACCAATAGGCACGGGGAAACGCATGGACGAACTGCCCATGAAGGAGTTGTTGGGGGCATAAGCCAGTGCAGCCTCGACTTCAGTCAGAGCCACACTCTCGGCATAGGTGTTCTTCTTGCCGTCCACATTTATCTTCTTGATGCCAGTGTACAGCACTTCGTCTTCCTGCAGTCCACTGGTAGTGGAGCATGCACACACCGTCAGAACCAGACATGCCATCAGTATGCAATCACTTATTCTCCTTGCCATCCTTTTTCTTCTTCCAAATAAACAAATCAGTGATACTATCCAGTTTCTTGCGGAGAACAATACCCGCACCATTCTCCGTCAGTTCGCCTTCCACCAGATTGTCGTAGTTCTTGTCGTGGAACAGGCGGATGTATTGAGTGCCTCCGTCATTGAGTCGCCATTCGAGTGAGACGTCGTCGATGTATGCGCCTGCCTCATTGCCGTTCTTGTTGCCGTCGGCATTGATGCGTCCACCGATGACCACGTTCAGCCGGTCGCTGAAGAAGCGTCGGGTGAACTTGAAGGAATAGTCGGTGCGTGTGGTGCCGTCGTCACGCCTGGTCTGCTCCATGCCCACCGACATGTCAATCTTCGTTGCCGTACTTATCGCCTTGCCTGCGATATTGTTGATTTCTGTCTGCAGGAAGTTGTTGAGGGCATTCGATGTGCTGAAGCCTGACTGGTTGGTGCTCGAGAGGTACATTCCAGTTGCAAGCAGAGCCACAGCCAGTTTGTTCTTCTCTTCCGATGTCATGCCTGCCAGTTCGTTTCTCACCGTAAGGTCCTCGGGTGCATCAATGGTGAACTCAAGTCCCATGTTCTCGAGTGTGTTGGTTATCTTCAGTCCTACATTGAAAAGCACTGTGCGGCTCGAACCGTCGGCATTGCTCACACTGGCTTTGGTCTGCTCTGTTGCAGTGATGTTCATTGTAGGGTTGGCTGGCTTGCCTGTGAATTCTATGTAGCAGCCTTTCTCGATGGTGAAGGTCTTGAGCGGAATGACTGGAAGGGTGTATTTCATCTCGCCTTCGTTCAGAGTGTAGCGTCCGAGGAGGTTGAACACTCCCTCGGGTGTGTAGGTCATGGTCAGAGTTCCCCCACCCTGCACATTCACGTAACTCTGTTTGTCGGCAGAGAATTCACAGCGCATCTTCGCTCCGTCCTCAATCTCCAGTCGCACTATCATGTCGATTCCCATGAACGTGCGTGGTTCCACTGCCCCTTCTGAAGGCGGAGCCGAGAAATCGACGAAGGTGACGATGTCGTCGAGTCGGTAGTCAATGGTCAACGGGGTGTTCGTCATCACATAAGTAATGTCGGTGCTCTTGAGCACGTTTATCATGCCACGTATCTTCAGGTCGTCGGTCGTGCCGTTCACACGGGCAAGGAAGTCGCCGTACAGTTTCCCGAAGAGTGCTGTCTTGTTGGTGCGCTCTGCATCAAACACGAGGAAGTTCTGTCCGTAAAGGCTCAGGTTCATCTTTATCTCGTTGAAGTCCTTGAAGTCTACTGAGCCGTTCACCGTAAGAGGGGTTTCTCCTGCACCATATATCCTTATTGTATCGAGGTTCACGCAACTGTTGTTGAACAGCAGATTGTCGTCTTCCACTGCCAAGTCAAATGAATAGATGTCGCTTGCCACATGAACATTGTCGGTTGAGATGAATCCGTTGACCAGCAGCGAATCAATCTTTCCGGTGGCAGTGACCATTCCTCCGAGATAGCCGCTCAGTGCAAACACTGGGTCGTCCATGAAGGCATTTGCCATCGACAGCGGCAGATGTTCGAGCATTGCCGATGCATTCAGACAGTCGGTGCCCTTCACATTGTAGTCGCCTTTGATCGTAGCCACGTGTTCTTCGTCTTTGAAGAGCATTGCATTTATGTCGTGTCCGGCTTCGCCAGTCGGCTGATAGTTGAGCATGGTCATGATGTTGCCCATCTTCGTTCCTTCGTAAGTGAAGTTGTCGGCAGCCACAAGTCCGTCGACAGTGTATCCCTGCGCTGTCTGTATGTAGTTGGCATCCACCTCGAGGAGTCCTGTCATTCTCGGGATGAACGGCATCACAGTCAGCAGTCCTTCGATGTCCACGTTCTTCACCACTGCTTCTATGTTCTGCAGCTGTGAATCCACGGGGTTGGCATAAAGCGAGATGGAGCAATTGTCTTTGGTTGAGAGCAGAAGAACGTCGGCAAATACTTTCTCGCCGTTATGTATGTCGATGTAGTTGTTCTCGTTCAGACTGAACGGAGTGTAGGCAATGATTGGCTGCTGCGGATAGAGAGAAATGTGGAATACTGAATCGCTCTGCACTTGGGCTTTCAGTCCGAGGTCGATTCCCTTCACTTTCATGTCGTTCATATAAGTAAGGTGGACATCGGCATTGCGCGGCGAGATATATCCGTTGAGCGCTGCAGTGAAGGCTGCGCAGAGGTCCTGGTCGGGACAATCCACGGTTGCGTTGAACGTAATCTGCGATGTGTCCTGGTTGATGTCGAACATGAAGGTGTCGACTCTGATTGAGTCTTTCCTGAAATTGTAGGCATAGAGGTTGCCCAGCAGTCCGCTGTCGGGCGAGGTCACGAGGTTTGCATCTATCTCATCGAACCGTATGCCCTGCATTGCCACGAACTTGCTTATCGGGTTCTTGTTGCCTATGTTTGCCTTGAGCGATGTCAGCGGCATCATCTGTCGCAGGTGGTCGAGGTCGAGGGTACGGGTCTGCAACTGGTTGACGGCAGTCTCGCCCAGTTTGGTAAAATCTTCGATGAGGGCAAAGAGGTTGCGTGGCGAATGGAGGTCGAAGTTGAGGTCGCTTGTCTTCAGATTGATGTCCGTGGTGTCTGCCGTGCTTTGTGCGTAAAGGTTGAACATCTCGGTGACGAGGCTGTCTTCGTTGTAAACCACCTCCACTCCGTCGACCACTGCATCGAGCAGGAACATGTTGCCGAAGTTGCTGTTGGCTTTGAAGTCGCCGTGTGTGGCATGGATGGTAAGGGGGTCATCGCTCAGTCCCAGTGCCTGGATGTCGGCAAACGGAAGGTCGATGGTCATGGTGCCGTCGATGCCTTTGTTGTTCATGGTGCCGTCGACAAGGAACGAGCCTTCGAGCCTCTCGTCGTGGAAGTCGATGTCGGCATTCACGCTTTGGTTGGCAAGCGTCAGCGTTCCTTCCGTTCCGTTGAGGTTGTATGGTCCGAAAGCCACATGTTTTATCTCCACTGTCGCATCCGAATGGGTGGCAGGCGAATCGAAGTTGAAGCCCTGGCCTCTTGCCGTGACGTGTCCGGTGGCTGAGCACGAGTCGGTCATCGGCACGAAGGCATCTATCGCAAGCCTGTCGGCTACGAGGTCAACGTCATATCGGTCGTTGTTCATGTTGTAGTCTGCCTTCAGTGCAGCTGATGATTTGCCGTAGGCGAGGTTCACGCCGGCAAGCAGACGGTTGTTGGTCATCGACACGTCGCCCTCCAGCTTCATTCCTGCAGGAATCCTGAACGCAGAGGCGATGTCGGCTGGCAGCAGTCCGTTGACGAATGCGAGGTTGCCTCCCTGTGCCTTCATGTGGGTCTGTATGCCGATATTTCCGTTTGGGTCGGTGAGGTTCTCGAGCACCAGGTCACCGCTCATGCTGAATGCGCCGTCCATGTCCGCCTGGAGATATGGTACGGAGAGTTGCTGCATGTTTCCGTTGGCTGCGAGCGCCACTTTCATTGGTTTGGCTGGCCACGATTTGCCGAATGCCTGCATCATGTCGGCAGTGAACGGCAGTATGTCGGCTTTGCCCACTGTTCCGTCGACAGTGAGGGAGAGTTGTCCCGGGTCAACATCGTTGAACGCTGTCAGGTCCATCTTCATGTCGAGACTGATGTCGGAATCTGCAGTAATCAGACTGAATTGTTCAAGGCTCAGACTCGTGCTGTCCAACTTGCAGGTGCCCGAAGCCGACTCGAGTGCAAGTCCGCTGCGCTCCGTTCCTGCAAGTGAGTTTATGCCTACGTAGAGGTCGCCCGATGCCAAGTACGACAGTGAGTCGATTGATGCAGTCACATGGCTGAGATTGATGTGGTTGGCATCGAAGCCCTCAAGCGGAGTCGAGTGTCCGATATTGTAATTTATATCCGAATCGGTGATATTCAGAGGCTTGACATAGTAGTTCCCTTCTTCGAGATTGAGCAGGCAGGCGAGGTCTGCCTTCGCGAAATGGGTGCTCACACTCATGCTGTCGGCGCTGGGCGCAAGGTTGAGGTTGAGTGCCACATCGTCGAGCGTCAGTTTCCTGAAGTCCATTGTCCGGAGGAAAGGGGCTTCTTCGCTGGTGGTGTCCTCAGGCACACTGTCTGCCAGTGTGATGGTAAGCTCGGAGTTGGCAAGCGAAAGTGCAGGAAACGTCATGTTGCCTTCGTCCAGCAGGAAGGAGATGTCGTTCGTGCGGAGCTTGCCGATATGTCCTTTCATTGCCATGGCAGCAATCATGTCACGGGTGTCGACAGTGGCTTTGTTCAGTGTCACCTCGTTCACCGCCACCTCGCCATGCAGCAGCGGCATCACCTCGGCATCGACCACGAGTTCATCAACTGCAAGCAGGGTGTCGCCGTTCTGCATTGCCTTCACCCCACCCACCGAGAGGTCGAGCGGAAACTTCAGCAACACGCGGTCCACGCTTATCTGCATACCGGTGGATTGGCTCAAATAGTCGGCAGTCAGGTCAACTGCCCATTTCTGTATTGGAGGGACGTAGAGGGCAACAAACAACAGGACAACTAGGATGAATGGCGAAGCAATCACCCATCCCGTAATCTTCAAAGCCTTGCGAGTATTCTTGTCCATGCCTTGTCTGCCCTTATCCAATCTTCATTTAACAAGATACAAAAATAACTCGTTTTCTTCACACTACAAAATAAATCGGTCATTTTCGCTCAAAAGAAGGCACGAAACACTGTCTATGTGGGATTTTTGCCTTTTTGCCGGGCAAATTCGGCACCATCAATGAATGGAAGGACAAGGCAAGACGGATGATGGCGCAAAGATTTACAGATGAAGGCAAAAGTCTTCATGAGCAAAAGCACGAGGCAGGACAACCGGACGAGCCAACAAAGACAACTGGTTGTATAAGCCAAGACAACCGCTCGCATAAGCCAATGCGAACGGTCGTATATTTAGTCACAGTCAGAAGCTGGAATCAATGCGGTCAAAAGCAAAGATTCAAACTTTTCATAGTCAGTCTATTCAAAGAGTTTCTTGTATTCCTGCTCGAAGTTTGGAGTGAACACGCCCTTGCCCAGGTTGTCGAGTATTTCCTGCCTGGTCCAGAACCTGCCGCCCGAGAGTTCACTATCACTCGGATGAATCTCACCGTCGTACACCATCCGATGCGGATACACCAGCTCCTTCTCCCTATCGCTCTCGAAAACGTAAGGCTCCAGCTGCTCAGGGTTTTCCACCTCGATTCCCAATTCTTCTCTCACCTCGCGCTCAAGCGCCATACCCACGTTTTCGCCCAGGTCCACATGGCCTCCGCACGCAGTGTCCCACTTGCAGGGCTGTATATCCTTCCACTCCGGGCGTTGCTGCAGATAGAGTTCACCCTTGCTGTTGAACACATGGAGATGTACCACTGGATGCAGAACCTTGCTTCCGCTGTGCGCCTCTCCCCTACTTATCGCTCCCAGGATTGTTCCTTGCTCGTCTACCACCGGGAACATCTCGTCTTTGTTGTCTCTCATCTCGTTCATCCGTCTTGCCTTTGAAAATGAAAAAGGACACTGAACAGTTCGAAAACTATAACAGTGTCCAAAGGGTTGGTGGTTGCGGAGATTGGACTCGAACCAATGACCTCCAGGTTATGAGCCTGGCGAGCTACCAACTGCTACCACTCCGCGATATAAATCAAGTCATTTCTGATTTGCGACTGCAAAGGTACAACAAACTTTTCATCCCACCAAATATTTTCCCGAAAAATATGCATAATCAGTCGAAAAACACCCCGAGAGCATGGATTTCAGCCATGATTGAGGGCAATTGCAGCACCAAAACCATGAAATCCGGCACCCCGGGAAACTCGGGATTTCAAGCGCTCGAAAAGCCATGAATCTTGCCTTGTTCAAAGTCCTACCCCAACTTACCCAACTCTCAGTCCTGCCCCATCCAGGACCTATCCTGCGCTTGCCCGACCACCGATTTGTCATGCCTGCCATTTGGCACAAAGTTTGCAGTCATGCAATTGAAATAAAAAAAGGAGATATCAAGATGGCAAAGTTCATAGATTACTATAAGATAATGGGAGTTCCAAAGGACATCCCGCAGTCTGAGATAAAGGCAGCCTACAGGAAACGCAGCAAGCAGTTCCATCCCGACCTGCACCCCGACGACCCGAAGGCAAAGGCAAAGTTCCAGTTGCTGAACGAAGCCTACGAAGTGCTGAACGACCCCGACAAGCGTGCGCGCTACGACCAATATGGCGAGAACTGGGACAAGATCAACAACCAGGGATTCGGAGGTCAGACAGGCGGCAACCCGTTCGGTGGCGGATTCAATCCGTTCGGCAGCGGCAGCCCGTTCGGAACAGGAGCCGGAGGCAACAGGGTTGAGTTCCACTTCGACGGCAACGAAGGATTCTCCGACTTCTTCTCACAGATGTTCGGTGGAGGGTACAACAGAGGACGGGGCACACGCAGCCGGACAGCTGAAGCACCGGCAGCCGAGAGCCAAGCCAGCATCGATGTCGACATGTACACAGCCATCCTCGGAGGCGAAGTCATCATCCAGTCCGACACCGAGAAACTGAAACTGAAACTGAAGCCCGGCACCCAGCCTGGACAGAAGATGCGTCTGAAAGGCAAAGGCAATGGTGGAAGCGACCTCATCCTGACCATCAACGTGAAACTGCCCACCGACCTTTCCGACCGTCAGCGCCAGCTCCTCATGGAAATGAGAAACGCATGAACAGACGTTGACGTTCGAGCGTCAGCTCGCATATATCACAACACACAAGTCCACGCTCGCTTTAACGCTCTCGGAAAGAGCCAGTTCCTACCATCCGGACGGATTTACGAACATTCGTGGTTCGAAAAATATTAATGACAGATTAATGTCCCATTACATGATGATTGATGTTGGAAAAATTCGTCGGATTCGTGACAATTCGTGGTTAGATATAAAACCTTCGATTTTTCGGACATCCACTTCACGCAAATTTTCTCGCCATGGCATAGCTCAAGCAAGCTTGGCTCTGCTCATTTGGC
>CAVISR010000057.1:0-19400 GCA_963645405.1 Acutalibacteraceae bacterium | reverse complement strand
GACGTTAATCGACATGTGATGGGGCGTTGATTTGACGATAATAATTTCTTCCCGATATCCCGAATGTTCGAACGGTTAGAATGTTCGAGCCATGCGGCGCGCTGGATTTACGAACCGCGAATTGTCACAAATGCCGTCCGGATGGGTGGGCTGGAAGGTGGGCTGGAATAGGAGTCAGCGCTCTCCGAGCGCATGGACGATTACATTCGAACTTTGTTCGCTATGTAGGAGCTTGCTTTCTCCGAAAGCGTCGGCGATAGCGCTCGAGCGCAGCTCGCATTTGTATCCGCCCACGAGCCTTCGCTCGCTTTAACGCTCTCGGAGAGAGCTGACTCCTATCATTACTCCTGGTGCAAAGTGTCCCTAATCAGTTTAAATAAAAATAAAAGACGACCCAGTTGTCTAAACAAACAACGCAGTGGAACTGTGTCCACTGCGCCGGTGCGATGTTTCTTATGTGTAACTCGTTTTGTTCTTTTATGTGTATCTCCTCTTGTTCGAGTTGCCTTTAGTACACTTTGAAGCCGATGATTTTGCGTACTTCACGGAGGGTCTTGCCTGAGCTTTCGCGGGCTTTCTCTGCTCCCTGGCGTGCAATGCGGTCGAGGCGGTCTTGGTCGCTGGAAATCTCGATGATTCGTTCGCGGATTGGTGCGACTGTCTTGATGAGGTCTTCTGCAATCTGCTTCTTCAGGTCGCCATAGCGGATGGAACAGTCATTCCACTTCTCGTTGAAGTAGTCGTAGGTGTCCTTGGTCGACACTATGTCGAGGAAGGTGAAGAGGTTCTGGATGACTTCCGGTTTCTCGCTGTTGGGCTCTGTCGGTCCGCTGTCGGTCACTGCTTTCATCACTTTCTTGCGTATGGTCTTGTCGTCGTCGCGCAGATAGATGCAGTTGCCGTTGCTCTTTCCCATCTTGCCCGATCCGTCGAGTCCAGGTATCTTGATGGCATGGTTGCCGAAGTAGAAGTTCTGTGGCTCGGGGAAGAATTCCACTCCGTAGATGTTGTTGAACCGGCGTGCGCACTTGCGTGCCATCTCCATGTTCTGTTCTTGGTCTTTTCCTACCGGCACCAATGCTGCACGGTGCTGAAGAATGTCGGCTGCCATGAGGGTGGGGTAGGTGAGGAGACCTGCGTTCACGTTGTCGGGTTGCTGGCGTGCTTTCTCCTTGAAGGTGGTCACGCGCTCGAGTTCTCCGAGGTAGCAGTTCATGTTGAGGTAGAGATATAGCTCGATGGTCTCGGGCACATCACTCTGTATGTAGATGGTGGCTTTCTCGGGGTCGATTCCGCAGGCGAGGTACTCCGCCAGTATGGTGCGTGCACTCTGCTGTATGTCCTCAGGTTTCGGATGTGTGGTGAGCGAGTGCCAATCGGCTATGAAGAAATAGCAATTGTACTCGTCCTGCATTTTCACGAAGCTTCTTGCCGCTCCGTAGTAGTTGCCCAGGTGCAGGTTTCCTGTTGGGCGCATTCCGCTTAATACTATGTCCATTTATGTTTGTTGTTTTGTTCTTTGTTCTTTGTTGTTTTGTTCTTTGTTCTTTGCTCTTTTATTCTTTGTTATTTGTCCTTTTATTCTTGTTCCGATGTATTTGTTTCCTTGTTCTGATGTATTTGCTTTCTTGTTTTTATTTGTGTCTATATGCTGTTTTCTTTTGCCTTTCTTTCCAGCGTAGGTTTCTTTATCAGTGCTTGAACGGATTGATGGAGTCGTAGGTCTCCTGCATCTTTGTTTCCATATTGGTGTAGTTGCCGTTGACGTCCTTCAGTGCATCGGGTTGCAGCTTGAGTCCTTCTTCCACAATCTTTGCCGCTTCTTCGGTGTTGCCTTCTTCTTTCAGCAGTTGTCCGAGTTGCAGGTAGGCTTTGGTGAAGTATGGATTGAGCTCTATCACCTTATTGTAATAGGTCTTTGCTTCTTCGTTCTTTCCAAGGGCTTGGCAGCATTCGGCTTTCATCTCGAGGGTTTCGTCGTTGCTGTCGTCCTGGCTGATTACGATGTCGATGTCTTTCTCTGCTTCGCTGTATTGCTGCATGCTGAAGAGCACTTGTGCGCGCAGCAGGTAGGCATCGGCAAAGTCTTCCTTGAGTGCGATGGCTTGGGTGAGCTGGGCAATGGCATTGATGTAGTCTTTCTGCACGTTCTGCATCTTGGCAAGGATGAAGTGGGGTGCAGCAAGCGACGGATTGATTTCCATTGCCTTCTGGCATGCTTCGTTGAGCTTGTCGTATGCCTCGGTCTGGTAGTAGAGTTCCGCTAGGGCAAGGATGGTTTCTGTGTTCTCCGGCTCTGCTGTTCTCACTGCCTCGAGTTGGCAGATGGCGTGCTCTATGTCGTTTTTCTGAAGCAGGGCATTGGCATAGAAGCGGTGGGTTTCCACATCGTCTTTTATCTGGAGTGCACGGTCGAAGCAGGCAATGGCATAGTCCACCTTGCCTATCTGCATGGCTTTCACTCCGTCGTACTTGAACACGTCGAAGTCGTTCTCCTTCTTCTGTTCTTGTTTCTCTTCTTCGGTTTCTTCTTTTCCTGTGAATAAAGTCTTGAAAAATCCCATGTTACTGTTTCTTTATTTTGTTTCCGCTGGCAACGATAAGCTCTTGCTGGAGCATCATGTGTAGCGTGTTTTTTAGTCTTTCTTTGTTTGTTGCCTCTGCCATCAGCTTGTCCACCGGGTGGAGCTGTCCGTCGGCAAGGAACTCGAGCACCATCTGTGTGTAGCGCTCAATCTGTTTCTTTTCGTTCTCTGCCTTTTTCCTTCTTATGCAGACGTCGCACTGTCCGCAGTCTTCGGTTTTTGTTTCTCCGAAGTAGCGAAGCAGCAGCCGGCTGCGGCAAATCTTCATGTCGGTGGCATAGGCGATGACTCCTTCGATGCGTTTGGTGAAGTCTGCCTTCCGGTCTGCGTAGACTGCGTCCGACATTCTGATTTTGTCGGTCTCTATCCTTGGTATGCAGAACTTCACGGTGGGTGTGTTCCGGCGTGGGATGTAGTCGATGATTCGTCTTGAACTCAACTCCTTGAGGATGTTGTAGACGGTCTCGGCATCGTATCCGGTGAGCTGGGAGACGTAGGCTTCATCGATGTATTCGAAGTCGGCGAACAGTCCGGTGTAGTTGCGCAGGAGGGCTCGGATGACATTGTCGATGCTTTTCTCGTTGTTGTTGAGGCGGTAGAGCTCTTCCTTGTGGATGATGAACCGGAGGCGCGACTTGAAGTCGTTGTCTTCTTCGTATTCTATGTAGCCTGCGTTGTTGAGCAGTCGCAGTGCGTTGGCTGCTGTGTTGGCAAAGTGATGGAAGTAGTGGCAGAACTTCTCGAGGCTGAAGTCGAATGTCTGTCCGAATCCTTCTCCCATTCCCACTTGCAGGAAGTGGCACAGGTCTTCGTAGGTCTTCCGTATATAGTCGGGCTCGGGATAGGTCTCGGGCACCCGCTGCCGCATGACGGTTGCATCTTTCTTGTTGTAGAGCATCACTGCGTAGGCTTTCAGCCCGTCGCGTCCGGCTCGTCCGGCTTCCTGGAAATAGGCTTCGAGTGAGTCGGGCACGTTGTAGTGGATCACTAGACGTACGTCGGGCTTGTCGATTCCCATTCCGAAGGCATTGGTTGCCACCATCACGCGGTTGCGTCCTTTTGTCCAGTTCACTTGCCGCAGGTCTTTCTCTGCGTTGGTCAGTCCGGCATGGTAGTTGTCGGCTGTTATCCCTTCATTGTTGAGCAGTTGTGCAATCTCGTGGGTGAGGCGGCGGTTGCGTGTGTAGACTATGGCGCTGCCTTCGCTCATTTTCTTCAGGATGTGGAGCATCTCCTGGGTCTTGTCGCCTGTCTCGCGTACGATGTAGGCGAGGTTCTTGCGCTCGAAACTCATGGAGAATGCGTTGTGCTCCTTGAATTCCAGCCGGTCCTGTATGTCGTCCACCACTGTCGGTGTGGCTGTGGCTGTGAGTGCGAGGACTGGCACATGGTAGGGGATGAGGTGGCGCACTTCGGCTATCTTCATGTAGGACGGCCGGAAGTCGTAGCCCCATTGCGACACGCAGTGTGCCTCGTCGACCGTTATCATGCAGATTTTCGGGATGTGCCTGAGTTTGTCGCGGAACTGGTCGGTGCCCAACCGTTCGGGCGAGATGTAGAGGAACTTGTAGTTGCCGTAGATGCAGTTGTCGAGCACGCGGTCGATGTCGTTGCGTGGCATTCCCGAGTAGACTGCCTCTGCCTTGATTCCTTTCATCTTGAGGTGGCTCACCTGGTCTTTCATCAGGGATATGAGGGGTGTGACAACAAGGTTGAGTCCGTCCATTGCCAGTGTCGGCACCTGGAAGCAGATGGACTTGCCGCCGCCTGTGGGCATAAGCCCCAGTGTGTCGCGGCCCTCGCCTATGCTGTTGATGATTTCTTCCTGTATTCCTCGGAATGAATCATAGCCCCAGTTCTCCTTCAGTATCTCCAGATAGGTCATCTTTTGCTAACTCTTTGTCTGTGTGTCCTCTTGTTCCTGCTAACTCTTTGTCTGTATGCTTTCTTGTTCCTGCTGTTTCTTTGCCTGTATGTCTTCTGTTGTCTTTATGTCTTCAATCAGGAGCTGCACCTCTCCGTGTTTGTAGGCGTTCTCTTCGATGGTGTAGACGATGTCGAATGACCGTTTGGTCTTGATGTAGCGTGCCTCGGAGCTTTGTCCGAAGGCGATGCCGTTCATCACGTTGCTCGATTTGCTGTCCACCAGCTCCAGTTTGATGTGTTCCTGTTCTCTGCCCACCACCTTGCTTGTGCCGTAGTCGTACACTTGGTTGGTGCAGAACCTTGGCTTTGGATTGTCGGGACCGAAGGGCCGGAACTTCTTCAGGTCGTTGGCGAACTTGCTGGTTATCTCCCTGAAGTTGATGACTGCATCGATGTCGAGCGAGGGCTTGATGTCCTCGGGGTTGATGTTCTGGCTCACGTAGTCGTTGAACCGTTTCTTGAGTTCCTCCAGATGCTCTTCCTTGAGCGACAGTCCGGCTGCATAGGTGTGTCCGCCGAAGTTGAGCAGGATGTCGCGGCAGCTCTCGATGGCTTTGTACACGTCGAACCCTGCCACACTGCGTGCCGAGCCTGTCAGTTCGTCGCCCGACTTGGTGAGCACCACTGTCGGTCGGTAGTAGAGTTCGGTGAGTCGTGATGCCACGATTCCTATCACTCCCTTGTGCCAGTCGGCATTGTAGATGACAATGGCGTTCTCGCGTTCCTTGCTGTCCATCGCTTCCACAATCTTGCTTGCCTCCTCCGTCATCTTCTTGTCCAGTTCCTTGCGCTCGGCATTGTAGTGGTCGATCTGCGTGGCTATTTCCTTTGCCTTGTCGTAGTCGCCTTCAATCAGCAGTCTCACCGATTCTTTGCCGTTCTGTATTCTGCCCGATGCATTGATGCGCGGACCTATCTTGAAGATGATGTCCGACATGTTGATGGTGCGTCCGGTCAGTCCGCAGACGTCGATGATGGCTTTGAGTCCGGTGCTCGGGCTGCTGTTGAGCCGCTTGAGTCCGTGGTAGGCAAGGATGCGGTTTTCGCCCATGATGGGCACGATGTCGGCTGCGATGCTCACTACCACAAGGTCGAGGAGCGGCAGCAGTTTGCTGAACGCAATGCCGTTGCTCAGTGTGAATGCCTGCATCAGTTTGAAGCCCACGCCACAGCCCGAGAGGTCTTTGTAGGGGTAGGTGGCGTCTTTGCGCTTGGCGTTGAGGATGGCGACGGCTGGCGGCAACGTGTCGTCGGGCACGTGGTGGTCGCAGATGATGAAGTCGATGCCTTTCGACTTGGCATAGGCAATCTCCTCCACTGCCTTGATGCCGCAGTCGAGGATGATTATCAGTTTCACTCCTGTCTCATATGCATAGTCGATTCCCTGCTTCGACACCCCGTAGCCTTCTTCGTAGCGGTCGGGGATGTAGTAGTCGATGTTGGAGTAGTACTGCTGCAGAAACCTGTAGACCAGTGCCACTGCGGTGCAGCCGTCCACGTCGTAGTCGCCGTAGATCATGATGCGCTCTTTCTTTCCCATCGCCATGTTGAGCCGTTCCACTGCCAGGTCCATGTCGGTCATGAGGAACGGGTCGTGGATGTCGTGGAGCTGCGGGCGGAAGAACTTGCGCGCTTCCTCTTCTGTGGTGACGCCCCTTCTGATGAGCATCCGGCACAATGTGGGACTGACGTTTACTTTACCCGCCAGTTCCTGCGCGGCAGTCTCTATTTGTGGAGTTGGAGGTTCGTAATTCCATTTGTAGTTCATTTATATGTTGTTGTTTATTGACTGAATCAGTGGGGCACTCAAGCCTTTCCGGCGAGCGCCCGCGCGTGTTGCGCCATATTTCGGCATTCAAAGGTATGAAAAAAATTGCAGAGCGCAATTCTTTTACGCATTAAATCTGCTTTTTCCCGGTGTTTATATATAAAATAAGGTGTAATCACCCCATGTGCATTGCATTTGCAGTGCTGATGTTGGCAGCGGCGGCAGTTCCGGGAAGGAAAGCAAACTGAAATTTTTCTGCTTAATACTGTTGCCCGTTCGTGAAAATTTTATAACTTTGCATGCGCAAAGTGCAGGATGCGTTTCCATGGAACTGGACGGGCGTTCGTGCGGTGGCTTCGAACATCATAAGATGTACAATTGGCGGCGTGAAATGTAATATGGACGGCGTCACACAAGGATTACAAACGATAAAGAGTGAAGAATAGGAATATGGTCATCAGATTCAGCATAGAATATCGCACCCAGTGGGGCGAACAGTTGCACGTCAGCCTTTCGCAGGGCGGCAGTGCTGCGGTCGACGTCCCGTTGGAAACCAACGACGGCATCACATGGACAGGCTCGGTGGCATTGCAACCAGACCCCGACGGAGTGGTGACCTACCGCTACTCGGTGGCTCGCGACGGCAAGCGCGTGAGGACGGAAGTGGGAGTAATGGCGCACACCCTGTTCATCGAGGAGGGTAGGGACGAGTACGGCCAGCACGACAGTTGGCTCGAGCCGCAGCGCATGGCAGGAGTGGCAGTGCCGGTGTTCTCGCTGAGGAGCGAGGGCAGTGCCGGAATCGGCGACTTCGGCGACCTGAAGATGCTCATCGACTGGGCAGAGAAGGTAGGAATGAAAGCCGTGCAGATTCTGCCAATCAACGACACCACCAACACCAAGACATGGATGGACTCTTACCCCTACAATGCCATCTCGGTGTTTGCCCTGCATCCGATTTACATCGACCTGCGCCAGTTGGGACGGCTTAACCACAAGATACAGATGTCTGCATTTGAGAGACAGCGCCGTAAACTGAACGACCTGCCGCAGATTGACTATGAGGCTGTCTATAGTCTGAAACTGTCGTATTTCTTCAAGATGTTCCTCCAGGAAAGGGAGACGGTGATGCAGACGGAAGAGTACAAGTCGTTCTACGAGAAGAACAAAGACTGGCTGAAGCCATATGCTGCATTCTCCTTTCTGCGTGATATGTATGGCGCGGACTTCACCAAATGGGAAGGCTTTACCCATTACGACGAACGTGAAGTCGACAAAATGCCCGACGATGCAAAAATCGGGATGGATTTCCACTGTTACATGCAGTACAATCTCCATGTGCAGTTGCTCGATGCAGCCAATTATGCACGCAGGAAAGGCATTGTGCTGAAGGGCGACATCCCAATCGGAGTGTGCCGCTTCAGTGCCGACACATGGAGCAATCCACAGTTCTTCAATATGGAGGGACAGACGGGTGCGCCGCCCGACGCATTCTCCGACGACGGACAAAACTGGGGCTTCCCCACCTACAACTGGGATGCGATGGCAGCCGACAACTATCAGTGGTGGCGTCACCGCATGACCAAGATGGGCGAATATTTCTCCGCCTACCGCATCGACCACATCCTCGGATTCTTCCGCATTTGGGAAATCCCCGAGCCTTGCAAGAGCGGACTCATGGGACATTTCTCTCCCGCACTCCCGCTCAGCCGGCAGGAGATTGAGGAACGGGGAATTCCATTCATCGAAAACATGTACTTGCGCGACCAGAAAGACCCGTCGCGTTTCCACATACGAATCTCGGCAAAGAAAGAGACGTCCTACAAAACCCTGACCAAAGAACAACGGAGGGCGTTCGACGGACTCTACGAAGACTTCTTCTATCATCGCCACACCCAGTTCTGGTACGACGAGGCAATGAAGAAACTGCCGGTGCTGACTTGCTCCAACCAGATGATTGCCTGCGGCGAAGACCTGGGCATGATTCCCGAATGTGTGCCTTGGGTGATGCAACAACTTGGCATACTGAGCCTTGAGATTCAGAGCATGCCAAAGGCAATGGGACTGGAGTTCGGACGGCTCGAGGACAATCCGCAGCTGTCGGTCTGCACCATTTCCTCACACGACACACCCACGCTGCGAGGCTGGTGGGAGGAAGACCCCAGGCGGACGCAGCGCTACTACAACAACAGTCTGCACATGGAAGGCAAGGCTCCGGACGAGGCTCCGGGCTGGCTCTGCGAAGAAATCATACGCCGCCACCTCGAGTGTCCTTCAGTGCTCTGCATCCTGACCCTGCAAGACTGGCTTGCCACCGACGAGAGCCTGCGCTATCCGGAAGCTGCCGACGAGAGAATCAATGTCCCAGCCAACCCACGCCACTACTGGCGCTACCGCATGCATCTCACATTGGAAACACTTTTTAATAGTGGCGATTTCAATCAAAAACTGCGGCAGCTGATAATGGCAACAAGAGGCTGAAAAGGGACTTCAAATTTTCCCAGTCAGAGAAATATTTTTTTCCAGTCAGAGAAAAAGTTTTTCCTAGGCAGAGAGAGTTTCGCCGCCAGGCAGGGCAAAAAAGCATAGTAACCGGAGGCGGGAAAAAACGTAGATATTGAACCAGAACATAGTAAACGAAATATGAACATAAGACGAATAATTCATGCGGGCATTTGTCTGCTGCCAATGATGGCACAGGCAGACACCATCGACGTGACAACTTTCAAATATGCCGGTCCGTTCGAGGTCCGGACACCGTTCCTTGCAGACAGCACCGACGTGAACTCGCGTGCTTTCTCCGAGACCGACGTTCTGGACTGTGCAGTCGACCTGGGCAAAGTGGACGAAGGCAAGGAAATCAAGGCAGGGACAGTGCCAGGCAGCAACGGCAATGCTCTCCACTTGATTGGCTTCAACATCGACAACTCGCGCTTCACCAGTGCCACCATCACAGTGGAAGGTCTGCAAAACTATCAGCTCTACGTCGACGGCAAGAAGATGATGACCGGCTACGTCACCCTTCAGCCTTCGTCGCATCAAGTCGTGATAAAGTATTTGTCGTCTGCCGGGAAAGCAGAGTCAGCCAAGGTGAGCGTGGACTGTGACGACGATGACGCACTGAGCATCGGCAATGCAACCACTGCGCACAAATACAATTTCTCCGACGTGATTCATGGCACACACTTTACCCGTGCTGCCTTGTCGGCAAACGGAAAGTTCATGATTGTGGGCTATCAGACAACCAAGCAGGGAGGAAAAACTTCACAACGGCATAAGGTAATCGAACTGGCAACGGGAAAAGTGCTCAGCGAGCAGACCTCGGTTCTGCACTGGATGCCGCGCACCAACAAATATTACTTTGTGCGTGAGGGAGTTGACGGACGTGAACTCGTGACTGCCGACCCGTTGACTGGCGCTCAGACCATTATGGCACAGAACCTTCCGCAAGGCTCGTTCACGATGAGTCCTACCGAGACTTTCCTCGTGTTCAACGTGACAAGCGAAGGTCCGAAGGAAGATGCAAATGTCTATGAGGTGATTGCGCCCGACGACCGACAGCCGGGATGGCGGTCACGCAACAATCTTGCAATCTATGACCTGCAGACTGGCGTGATGCAACCTCTTACGTTCGGTCATCACAACATAATCCTTCAGGACATCTCGGCAGACGGCAAATATCTGCTGTTCATGAAGACCGAAGCCCATCTCGAGGCACGTCCTACCACTGTGTTCTCAATCTACAAGATGAACCTGCAGACAATGAAGTGCGACCTTCTGATTGATAAGGACGGCTTCATCGATGCAGCAATGTTCTCGCCTACAAATGCCTCAGAGATACTTGTGATGGGTTCGCCCGAATGTCTGGGCGGAATTGGCAAGAATGTGGACGAAGGGCAAATCCCGAGCATGATTGACAAGCAACTCTACCTTTATAAAGAAGGAGTAGACAATGACAAAGATGATGCAGCCAATAACAATGGAAGTGCTGGCAGTAAGATGAAAGGTGCGACAATCACTCCTCTCACGAAATACTTCAATCCTTCAGTCACTTCCATTAAGTGGAGCAAGGCAGACGGACAAATCTATTTCACTGCCGAAGACCATGACTCGTTGAACCTGTTCCGCTTGAACCCAAGGACACAGGATATAAAGAAACTGAAGTGCAGCGAGGAACTCATCACAAGCATCTCGCTTGCCGACAATGCGCCGCTCCTGGCATATTATGGCTGCAGCGCTTCAAACAGCGACCGTCTTTACACACTGAACCTCAAGTCGTTGAAAGAGGAAATGAAGGAAGACCTCAGCAGTCAGACTCTGAAGAACGTGAAGCTGGGCGAGTGCAAGGCTTGGACCTTCGTCAACTCGCGTGGCGACACAGTCTATGCCCGCTATTATCTGCCAGCCGACTTTGATGCATCGAAGAAATATCCGATGATAGTCAACTACTATGGCGGTTGCAGTCCTACAAGCCGTTACTTCGAGAGCCGCTATCCGCACCATGCCTATGCCTCGCTTGGCTATGTGGTGCTCATCATCAATCCGTCGGGAGCCACGGGCTTTGGACAAAAGTGGTCGGCACGTCATGTGGACACAGCAGGTGAGGGCGTGGCAGAAGACATCATCGAAGGAACAAAGCAGTTCTGCAGCGAACATCAGTTTGTCAACGACAAGAAGATAGGTTGCATTGGCGCAAGCTATGGCGGTTTCATGACCCAATACCTGCAGACAGTGACCGACATCTTTGCCGCTGCCATCTCACACGCAGGAATCAGCGACCACACCAGTTACTGGGGCGAAGGCTACTGGGGCTACAGCTACAGTGAGGTGAGCATGGCAAACCAATATCCGTGGACCAACAAACACTTGTACGTGGACCAGAGTCCGCTGTTCAATGCCGACAAAATCCATACTCCGTTGCTCTTCCTCCATGGAGATGCCGACACCAATGTGCCGGTGGGAGAGAGCATCCAGATGTACACAGCCTTGAAACTCCTCGGACGCGAGACTGCGATGGTACTGGTGAAAGACCAGGACCACCACATCCTCGACTATCAGAAACGCATCAAGTGGCAGAACACCATCTTTGCTTGGTTTGCAAAATATTTGCAGGACGACAGTGCATGGTGGGAAAGCATGTATCCGAACAAGGATTTGTAGCGAACGCTCAATGACGGGTAAAGCTGTGAACGCTCAATGGCAAGGAATGTGTGTCGGGTTTTGCAGAGTCCGTATATATAAATAATAAGGTGTAGACCACTTTTTGTGCTCGTCAGATGCAAGTTGATAAAGAAAAATTTTGCCGGTAACGAAAAAAACTCTATCTTTGCAACCCAAATGGAGAAGAACGAATTTAAAATAGATTTGCTGGGTCGTGGTCTCGATGGTTTGGACATTGAATACACGATAGGTGATTCCTTCTTCGATTCGATAGACGGACTGGTGAGGCGTGGGCAGTTGCATACCACAGTACATGTGACTGGCAATGCCGATACACGATTCCGTTTTCTGATTCATTCAGTCGGGGTGGTCTATGCTCCGTGTGACAGATGTCTGGCAGATGTCGAGGTTCCGGTCGACACTGAGGACGAAATATCGGTCATGCTGGGCGATGAGTATGCCGACGACGGTGATGTGATTGTTGTTCCCGAGAAAGACGGGATGATGGATCTCTCACAGATAATATATGAGTTTATAGCACTCAGCCTGCCTTTGAAGCTCGTTCATGAACCTGGGAACTGTGACGAAGCTATGATTGCTACCCTCGAGGAGCATCTTTCCGCCCGAAGCGGCGAAGACAGTGATGAGGAAGAACAATAGAAATATAAATTAAAAATAGAACAGAACTATGGCACATCCGAAAAGAAGACAGTCAAAGACAAGGGGTCGTAAGAGAAGAACCCACGACGGAGCGGTTGCTCCAACATTGGCAATTTGCCCAAATTGCGGCGAATATTATGTATATCACACAGTTTGCCCTGCTTGTGGATATTACAGAGGAAAGGTTGCAATTGTTAAGGAAGAAGCAATCTAAACTTCAAGATAACAAACGCATCGCATTCAAATACGATGCGTTTTTTTTCGCTTCGACTCTATTCACTCCGACTGTATATGCATAAATCCGGTTTCGTAAACATCGTAGGCAATCCAAACGTGGGAAAGTCCACACTGATGAACCTGTTCGTCGGTGAAAGAATTTCCATTGCCACCTTCAAGGCTCAGACCACACGCCACAGAATCATGGGCATCATCAACGATGAAGATGTGCAGATTGTGTTCAGCGACACTCCTGGTGTGCTCAAACCAAGTTACAAACTCCAGGAGTCAATGCTCGCCTTCTCGGAAAGCGCGCTTGAGGATGCCGACATCCTGCTTTATGTGACTGACCCGATAGAGAAGATTGACAAGAACAGCGATTTCCTCCAGAAAGTGAACCGACTGGACATCCCCGTGCTTCTGCTGGTCAACAAGATTGACTTGACCAACCAGGAGAAACTGATTGAACGGGTGGAGGAACTGCATGCCATGCTGCCGAAGGCTGAGATAATCCCGGTTTCGGCAATCGCAAAGTTCAATGTGGATGTGGTCATGAAGCGGATAAAGGAACTCTTGCCTGAATGTCCCGCCTATTTCGACAAAGACCAGTTGACCGACAAACCGGCACGTTTCTTTGTGAGCGAAATAATCCGCGAGAAGATTCTCCTGTACTACGACAAGGAAATCCCGTATTCAGTGGAAGTGGGCGTGGAGAGTTTCAAGGAAGAACCGAAGATAATACGCATCAATGCCGTGATATATGTGAACCACGACAGTCAGAAGGGAATCATCATAGGTCACCAGGGGAAAGCCCTCAAGAAGGTGGCAACCGAGGCACGCAAGTCGCTCGAGAGATTCTTCGACAAGCATATCTATCTGGAAGTGTACGTGAAGGTCGACAAGGACTGGAGAGACTCGGACAGAGAATTGGATTTATTCGGATATAATCCTAAGTAAACCGGATACAATCCCAAGGATGCAATCCTACGTAAATCGGGCAACATCCTAAGTAACAAAAAAGAGTAATCATGCCTTGCAGGGGTTGTCGGCAGATGACAGTCATGCAGGACTTAAACAAAAAATCAGTAAATGGCAAATCTTGTAGCTATAGTTGGTCGCCCGAATGTGGGCAAGTCTACTTTGTTCAACCGTCTGACACAGACACGTCACGCAATAGTCAGTGACGAGTCGGGTACGACACGCGACCGCCAGTATGGAAAATGTGAATGGGGAAACAAAGAGTTCTCCGTTGTCGACACAGGCGGATGGGTCGTCAATTCGGAAGATGTGTTCGAAGAAGAAATACGCAAGCAAGTGTTGATTGCGATTGAGGAGTGTGACGTGATTCTTTTCATGGTGGACGTACAGAACGGCGTGACCGACTTGGACATGGAGGTAGCCGACATACTTCGCCGTGTGAAGATTCCTACCATCTTGTGCTGCAATAAGACTGATTCCAACGAACTGCAGTATGGCAGTGCAGAGTTCTATGCCCTTGGACTGGGTGACCCGATTTGCATCTCTGCAGCAACAGGCAGTGGAACAGGAGATTTGCTCGACTTGGTAGTAAGCAAGTTCACAAAGGAGATGTCGGACGTAATCGAGGAAGACATTCCGCGTATTGCAGTGGTAGGCCGTCCGAACGTGGGCAAGTCGTCCATCATCAATGCATTCCTCGACGACAGCCGTAATGTGGTGACCGACATTGCAGGAACTACTCGCGACTCCATCTACACGAAGTACGACAAGTTCGGCTTCGACTTCTATCTTGTAGATACAGCAGGTATTCGCAGAAAGAAGAAAGTGAACGAAGACCTGGAGTTCTATTCAGTGATGCGTTCCATCCGTGCCATCGAGAACTCCGATGTGTGTGTGCTTATGATTGACGCCACACGTGGAATCGAGATGCAGGATGTCAATATCTTCCAGGTGATACAGAAGAACCAGAAAGGACTGGTAGTAGTTGTCAACAAATGGGATTTGGCAGAAGACAAGAGTCAGGAGGCAATCAAGCATTTCGAGAATACAATCCACCAGCGTTTTGCTCCGTTCACTGACTTCCAGATAATCTTTGCTTCGGCTCTGACCAAGCAACGAATATACAAGGTACTGGAGGAAGCAAAGAACACTTACAACAACAGAATAAACAAGGTGTCAACCCACAAACTGAATGAAGTGATGCTGCCAATCATTGAGGCAACACCACCACCATCAATCAAGGGCAAGTACATCAAGATCAAGTACTGTATGCAACTCCCGGCAACTTACGTGCCTTCGTTCGTGTTCTATGCCAACTTGCCTCAGTATGTGAAGGAACCATACCGTCGGTTCCTGGAAAATCAGATACGTGAACACTGGAACTTCTGCGGAACTCCAATCAATATATTCATCCGGCAGAAATGATGCGTAGTCTGACAATACTTCTGATTGCGGTTTGCAGTCTCGTATCCGTGTCGTGTGGAGATGATGGTCCGACGCCAGCCGAGCAGGCAAGCAATGTCGTGACCGATGCTCTGACAGCATTGTATTCGGGAAATGTGGATGCGTATATCAGTCATTCCGATTTCGGAGAACCCATGGACTCTACCAAGGTCATGTTGCTTCGGCTCGTCCTCCGGCGGCATGTTGATGAAGTGAGCAGTAGGGGAGGGTTGAAAGGCGTTGAACCAATCAGTTCAAACCGGGAGACCGATTCTCTCTATTGTGTCAGTTACTCACTCAAGTTTAACGACGGAACTAAGATGAGATGTGTGAATAAGGTACGAAGTATAAATGGTGAATGGAGATTATGCATCAGCGAATGATGTAGTCTCCATTTGCGCGTAAAATAAGGTTGTGAAGCATCTGGATTTGCAGATGGACAGTAAACTACATGCGGATGCATAGAAAACTACATGCAGATGGATAGAATGAAAACTACATATTACAGAGTCGGAGGACATGTGTTCAGCGTGTCAGCCGACGAGGGCTTGGCTCCTCTCATGAAGAATTATGAACCTTTTGTCTGTGGAGATGTCTGCGGAGAAGAAAATCTTGTGTTCACTCTGACAATTGGTAACGGCTCTATGGTGGACTACACCGAGGAGAGACGTCAGGAGGAAGAGGAACGTGAGATTATCTGTGGAAACAAGGACGGGAAGCCGGTCTTTGAGTTCACGGTGAAGGACAAGACAGCAGGACAGCTTGTCTGTGAGCCTGATTATGGAAGCGCACAGTTGATTCTGTCGGACATTGAAAACAAACTTGCCATCGACAACTCCTTGATGATTCTCTATGCACTTGCAACATCATGCAAGGGAACTGCCTTGTTCCATTCGGCAGTCGTAAGCAAGGATGGCAAGGGCTATATGTTCCTTGGCAAGAGCGGCACCGGCAAGAGCACTCACGCCCGTCTGTGGCTGAAGCACATTGAAGGCACTGCTCTGATGAATGATGACAACCCTGTGGTCAGGGTCACCGATGAAGGTGTGATGGTTTATGGAAGCCCATGGAGCGGAAAGACTCCATGCTACCGCAATGTCTCTGCTCCTCTCGGAGGTATTGTGCTTTTGACTCAGGCTCCTTACAATAAGATAAAGCGTCTTGAAGGTGTTGCTGCCTATGCGGCTGTGTTGCCGAGCATATCAGGCAAACGCTGGGACCCAAGGATGGCAGACGGACTGCATCAGACCGAGAATGCACTGGCAATGAAAGCGCGGGTATGGTTCTTGGAATGCTTGCCCGATGAGGCTGCCGCACGTTTGAGCTGCGAAACGATAAAGTAGCACAGAAGGATGATGCATAAGAACAGCCCAGAGCAATGACGGACAAGCAAATCATAGAAGAGGCAATAAAACTGGTAGACGACGGTGTGGCTGTCACATTCCCCGTGAAAGGCTACAGCATGCTTCCTTTCATTATCGGAGGCAAGGAAAGCGTCATCCTTTCCCGCCCCAATGATTTGAAGGTCGGATATGTTGTGCTGGCATGGGCAGACAATTCCCACTATGTGGTTCACCGGATTATAAGCATCAGTGGAAACAATGTGGTGCTGATGGGCGACGGAAACCTGAAAGGAGTGGAGCATTGCTCTGTTGCCGATGTGAAGGCAGTCGCTACATACGTTGTCGGGAACTCAGGCAAGCGCCGTCCTCTCCAGTCTGACCGTAGCCTGGCTGCTGCCCGTGTGTGGTACAGACTCCGTCCTGTCAGACGCTGGATATTGGCAATCTACAGAAGGGTAGTGTACAGAAGACTGGTGTGGAAGAATAGATAGAAGAACAAAATAAAGTATAAGGATATGAAGATAAAGAATGGATTCGTACTTCGTGAAGTGTGCGGTGTACAAGTGATTGTGGGTGAAGGACTCGATACCCTTGATTTCGGAAAACTGTTGAGCCTTAACGATACAGGCGCTTTCCTTTGGAAAAGTGCTGTGGCACAGGGCAACTTCACGGTGGATTCCCTCACAGATGCACTTTGCGAAGAGTATGAGGTGGATGCTGCACAGGCAAAAGCCGACGTCGCAAAGATGGTCGACGAGTGGCAGAATGTCGGAGTACTGGAATGAACTACGTACGCTGGATCATACACAATACCCGTGGCATACGCCTTAATATCTTTGTGCGTATTGTCTCGGGCATGCTTCGGGTAGCCTTGGGCATTCTGATGGTATGGTTGTGCCGTCAGTTCATCGACGAGACTATCCACACGGACTCTTCATCAGATGTGATTCGCATGATTATATGTCTGGTGGCTGTCGTTGTGTGTATAACAGCGCTTCGTCAGGTTTACTATTATCTGACGATGAAGGCAACCATACGGCAGACGAACACGATACGTCTGAGAATATTCGGGAGTCTGTTCCGCCGGCAACTCTTCACTGATCATGAACTGCATTCCGGTGATGTGACATCGCGAATGTCGAAGGACATAGAAACCGTGACCACCACTTCCGCTTCAAGCATTCCTCAGATGGTGGTGACAGTGGTACAGCTGTGTGGTGCGTTTCTCCTCATGCGATGGTTCGATGCACGCCTGGCATGGGCATTGTTGCTGTTGACTCCAGTTGTCGTGGTCTTTGCAAAGTTGGTTGCACGCAAATTGCGACAGATGACTCTTGACATACGCGAGGATGAAAGCCGCATACAGATGCATGTGCAGGAAGGTATGGAATACAACGCTGTCCTGCGTTCGCTGGGCAGTGAACAGCAGGTGAGCGGACGGCTCGAGACGATGCAGCAGCATTTGCAATCGAACATAATGAGGCGCACACGGTTCACAGTAGTCACCCGTATGGCTTTGGGACTTGTGTTCGGTTTGGGCTATCTGTTGGCATTTGTCTGGGGAGGAATCGGACTTCGCAACGGCACGATAACGTTTGGTGTCATGACATCGTTCCTACAGTTGGTCGGGATGATTCAGGACCCGATATTGCAATTGCTGAACCTTGTGCCAGGGGTAATCCATGCCACAGCAAGTATTGACCGCTTGAATGAACTGGAGGCAGCCGGCAGTCAGGAATGCAAGGAAGAGGCTGAGGTGCACAAGGAAACCCAGGGAGTGGTGTTCGACAATGTGAGCTTCAGTTATGCCAAGGGCGACAAGGCAGTACTGAAAGACTTCACCCACCGTTTCGCTCCCGGGTCAAAGACAGCAATCATGGGGGAGACCGGTATTGGCAAGACAACCTTGTTCCGCCTCATGCTCGGACTCATACAGCCAGTCGGGGGACGGATCAGTTTGTGCGGAGCCGACGGCAAGCAAGTTGCAGTCTCCGCTGACACTCGAGCAGACTTCGTGTTTGTTCCCCAGGGCAACACACTGATGAGCGGCACCATACGCGACAATCTGTTGCTTGCCAAACCCGATGCCACTGCCGACGAGATGCAGACGGCCCTTCATGTGGCATGTGCCGGTTTCGTCATGCAACTGCCCAACGGACTTGACACGGAACTGGGCGAGCGCGGAATCGGACTGAGCGAAGGACAGGCGCAGCGCATTGCCATTGCCCGCGGATTGCTCCGCCCGGGTACAGTCCTGCTGCTGGACGAGATAAGCTCCGCCCTTGATGAACAGACAACACGTGAACTCTGCCAGCGATTGTTCACCCAATATTCAGCCAAGACAATGATTATGATTACCCACAGTCCGGCAGTGGGTGAGTTGTGTGACGAGAGAGTCTTTCTAGCATAAGGAATAATTCCTGTCAGCTTCAGCACAAAATTTGCGCGAAGCGAAAATTTTCGATAAGCCAGGTGAGCAGAGCCAAGCTTGCTTGAACTATGCCATGGCGAGAAAATTTGCACGAAGTGAATTATCACAAATCCATCCGAATGGTAGGAGTCAGCCGTCTCCGACGGCGTAGACGATGACACTCGAGCGTCAGCTCGCTTATATCGTCGTTCGAACTTTGTTCGCTATGTAGGAGTCAGCCGTCTCCGACGGCGTAGACGATAGCGCTCGATCGTCAGCTCGCTATACACCTTATATATAATATACAGCTCGCTAATTCCCGCACTCGCTTTAACGCCCTCGGAGAGAACTAGCTCCCTGCGCTTTTATGCTTGTCGGGCGCTTGTGCTCCTATTTCCGCCTCCTATTTTGCGACTAAATACAAGAGTCCGGTAAGGGCAATTATTGGAACAAACCATGAATTTTCATGGTATTACTTGTCGTTATCAAACAAAAACCCGTATATTTGCACCTTGAAAAGTGCAAATACGCAACAAACGTGCACTTCTTGAGGTGCACAGGAAGAGGAACCAATATCTGGGAAGGAATAAAAAACGGAACGACAATGGACATTACACTGATTGAATTCATGAAAGAGCAGTTGGGTCTTGCATCGCTTGACTTCAAACGCTATATGTATACGAAACTGCCATGGGAGGCACGACTCGTAGGGTTGATGGGATCACGTGGTGTCGGGAAGTCTACATCTCTACGGGAGAGGGCAAGGGTGAGACCATAAAAAAGCCTCCGATGCTCACGCACCAGAGGCCCAATCAACATAAGTAAATAAATAATTTCTGTTATGAAAAATATTTGATGTTTCGTTATGTCTATAATTAGTTGCCTGAAGCAGCTGCAATCTTCACAATCTT
>CAVISR010000056.1:0-20146 GCA_963645405.1 Acutalibacteraceae bacterium | reverse complement strand
ACATGCTGCCATACAACTACAAAAAATCTCGCAGATAACCTTGCGAGATTTTTTTTGATATGGACAAGTCGGCTTGTTTCGGATGGTTACAAAAAGCCCACTGCCGTTCCCTGGCAGTGGACCAAAAAAATGTAATAATCCAAATAACAACTTTTCCTCTTCTCACGAAGCGGCTCATGAAAAATTCATCATATGGCGATCAAACCATCTCCCTTGGGGAAAGGAGAATAGCAAAATCGTTTTCGTTATGGGGTTTGTAGCCAGACTTCTCCGGCAACTCTCCCTCTCTATTTGTTGCGGCGGATATAGGCGATGGTGTCGCCCTTGCGCACATGGCTGCCCTGGCTGGCTACTATCTCCACGAGTTTGCCTCCGAGACATGCTGGGATGTCGACGGTCTGGCCAAACTGGTTCTCGATGTAGCAGAAGTGTGCGCCTTCCTTGTATTCTTTGCCGATTGCCGGGTCGATGCTCTTCACGCACTCGCCTTCGCCGTTGACTTCCCACATGAGGGTTCCTGCTTCGGGTGCCACGATGGCATCTGCCTCAGCATGCTTGTAGGCTGCAACTTGCTCGAGCGAGAGTCCTGACGACTTCTGCAGGTCCTTGTCCTTGGCTGCCTGGAGGTCTTTCTGGAAGCGCTCTTTTGCCACTCCGCTCTTGTAGTCACAGTACTGGCTTTCGTGCATGGCAAACTCGAAGAGTTCTTCGTCGTCTTCGCCACGGTCCCAGTCGTTTTCTTTCATCTCCTTGATGAAGCGTGGCAGGTCGTCGGGATAGTTGCTTTGTGGGTCGGCTGTGGTGAACTTGTAGCCTTTCTGCTTGGCGAGTTCCACGATTTCGGGTGCTACCTCGCCTGGCAGCTTGCCGCTCTTGCCGAGAATCATTCCCCAGATTGACTCGTCCATCATGGTGTAGCGTGGTTTGCCCATCGACTCGGTGAGGAGGTTCATGAGGGCTATGTTCTTCACGTATTGTGAGAATGGTGTCACCAATGGTGGGTAGCCTACCTTAGGCCATACATATGCAACTTCGTTGAACAGGCGGACGAGGAGTGCGTCTTCGCTCAGTGGCTCTTCGCCTTTTTGCTTGCGGTTGTTGTTGATTGCATCCATCACGCCCTTGAGGTCTGCCATCATGCTTCCCATCATGCCGCCTGGTAGTCCGCATCCGAGGAGGAGTGAGGACATGAGCTTGTTGGCTGGGTTCATGAAGTAGCCGAGGAAGTCGTCGATGAATTCCTGTGTGAGCTTGCGTGCCTCCATGTATGCGTCCATATTGATTTCGGGCACATCGAATCCGTAGTTCTTGAGCATGCTCTGCACGGAGATGATGTCGGGATGGACTTTTCCCCATGAGAGTGGCTCGATGGCTGTGTCGATGATGTCGGCTCCGTTCTTGCAGACTTCGAGGATGCTTGCCATCGAGAGTCCGGGACCTGAGTGTCCGTGGTACTGTATGATGATTTCGGGATGCTTGTCTTTTATCATCTTGCAGAGTTTGCCGAGCATTGCGGGCTGTCCGATTCCTGCCATGTCCTTGAGGCAGATTTCGGGTGCTCCTGCTGCGATGAGCTGTTCGGCTATGCCTGCGTAGTATTCGGCTGTGTGGATGGGGCTGGTGGTGATGCAGAGTGTTGCCTGTGGGGTCATGCCGCCTTCAAGTGCGTACTTGATGGATGGGATGATGTTGCGCACATCGTTGAGTCCGCAGAAAATGCGGGTGATGTCGACTCCCTGGGCGTGCTTCACCTTGTACATGAGCTTGCGCACGTCTGCCGGAACGGGGAACATGCGGAGGCCGTTGAGTCCGCGGTCGAGCATGTGGGTCTTGATGCCTGCCTCGTTGAAGGGCTTGGTGAATGCGCGCACTGCCTTGTTCGGGTTTTCGCCGTAGAGGAGGTTGACTTGCTCGAAGGCTCCGCCGTTGGTCTCTACGCGTGCAAAGCAGCCCATCTTGATGATGACGGGTGCGATTCTCTCAAGTTGGTCCTTGCGCGGCTGGTATTTGCCGCTCGACTGGAACATGTCCCGATAGACGAGACTGAACTGTATTTTTCTCTTCTTCTCCATATTTGGTTTTGTGTTTCCCGGCTGCGCTTGCTGCACGGCTGTGTGTGCTGGGACGGGCGGAACGTGCGGTGTGACGTTGGTTTTCCCTACCCTGGGCGCGCCAAGGAATTGTTTCTATATTATTTATAAGGTGTGTTCGTCGGGCTGAACCTCTAATCCTAATACTTACTTGCGTGTGAGGCTCTAAAGCCCGAGTCCTTACTTGCGTGTGAACTTGAATCCGGTCTTCATGCCGTCGAAGCTGCTGGCGAGTGAGGAGAGTGTCTTCACTGTGGAGTTGCTCGACGATGAAGCGATGCCCTGGGCAAGGGTCATGAGCTTGGTGGAGTCGAACGTGAGCGAGAGCTGGGTGTTCGACACTGTGGCATAGGCTGTGCCGAAGGAAAGTCCGAGGTTTTGTCCGGTGATTTTCAGTGTGTGGTTGCTTGAGCTGTAAGTGTAGTTGGCTGTCTGGCTCTTTCCGTTGATGTCGACCACGCAGGTGTTGTCGTCCTTGAAGGTGATGGTAAACTTGCCTGCCTTGATGCCTACCTTCTCGTAGTAGGGCGAGAGTTTGCTCACGAGCTTGTTGGCTGCCACTGCGCCTCCTGCCTTGGCAAGAAGGTTGGAGCTTTCGAACTCTACCGATGGCTCGGAATATGTCCATGTGCCGACGATTGAGCCCGACTTGGTGTTGTTGAGCAACGAACCGATGACTCCGCTCAGCAACGAGCTTGACGAGCCGGAAGAAGCTGCACCGCTGATGAGACTGCTCAGGATTTCACCGCCTACGGATGAGCCGGAAGTTGAGCTGGCGCTTGTGGTTCCGTCGGACTGAGTGAGCAGGCTTGGCGTTGACCCTACCCCACATCCGGAAAGGACTGAAGCAGAGGCAAGCAGAGCCAGTGCAACAATGGTTTTATTTGTTTTCATATCGCTTTGTTTTATCGTAATATTAGCCTTTGCCACAGCATGCGGCAACTAATTCACTGCAAATTTACAAATAAAAAGGCAATCGGCAGGTCTGCATTATATTTTTTTTACTAACTTTGCCGCCACTTATAATATACAGCAACAAAAACGGAGACTCTGCAATGTTGAAATTCATATCTTTCGGAAGTGGGAGCAGCGGCAACTGCTACTATCTCGGCACCGGCGAGGAGGCAATCCTCATCGACGCCGGCATTGGCATTCGCAAGTTAAAGCGCTATCTGAAGGAATACGGACTGACCACTGGCATCATCAAGGGAATCGTGATTACCCACGACCATGCCGACCACGTGAAGGCAGTGGGTCCGCTGAGCAAAGAATACAACCTGCCGGTGCATGCCACAGCCCTGGTGCACAAAGGCATCACCCGGACCAACCACTCGAAGAAGACCATCGATGAGAAGAACGTGATGGTGATTGGGAAAGACGAGGAATTCCGCATCGGAGGATTCAGCATCACAGCCTTCGCCATCCCCCACGACTCGATGGAGAATGTGGGCTACTGCATCCGCTACGGAGGCATCACATTCAGCATCATGACCGATGTGGGCATGCCGACTGAGGCAGTGAGGAAATACATTGGGCAGACCAACTACCTGGTGCTCGAGGCAAACTACGACAAGGAGATGCTAGTCAAGGGCAAATACCCCAAACTGCTGCAGGACCGCATCATGGGCGGCAACGGACATCTCTGCAACACGCAGACAGCCCAGCTGCTGGCAGAATGCTTCCACAAAGACCTCAAGTGCGTGTGGCTCTGTCATCTGAGCGAGGAGAACAACCATCCCGAACTGGCAAGGAAAACCATCGAGATGCATCTGCGCAACTTCGGAATCATTGCTGGCACAGACTTCAAGCTCGAAGTGCTGCGAAGGCTCATCCCCACCGGACCGTTCATGATAGAGGAACAGTAAACTTACATAATCACTCAATACAAATCAACAAAAGAAGTTATGAGTTATTTAGTTGAAGACAAACGACGAGTCACCACACACAGACTCATCGAAATGAAGAAGGAAGGCAAGAAGATTGCCATGCTCACATCGTATGACTACACCATGGCACAGATTGTGGACTCTGCCGGCATGGACGTGATTCTTGTCGGTGACTCCGCATCAAACGTGATGGCAGGCAACATAACCACACTCCCCATCACCCTCGACCAGATGATTTACCATGCCAAGGCAGTGGTGAGAGCCACGAAGAGAGCACTCGTCATCTGCGACATGCCGTTCGGCACCTATCAGGTGAACCCGACCGAAGGCGTCACCAATGCCATCCGCATAATGAAGGAAAGCCACTGCGACGCACTGAAGCTGGAAGGTGGAGTGGAGATAATCGACACAGTGAAGAAAATCCTTGCTGCAGGCATCCCGGTGTGCGGACACCTGGGACTGACTCCGCAAAGCATAAACAAGTTCGGCACCTACACCGTGCGTGCCAAGGAAGAGAAAGAAGCCGAGAAACTGGTGAGCGACGCCCATGCCCTTGCCGATGCAGGCTGCTTTGCCCTGGTGCTGGAGAAAATCCCGGCAGCACTGGCAGAGAGAGTGACCCGTGAACTGAGCATCCCGGTGATTGGCATCGGAGCTGGACCATGCGACGGACAAGTGCTCGTGGTAGCCGACATGCTCGGAATGTCGAAGGACTTCTCGCCCAAGTTCCTACGCCGCTATGCCGACCTCAACACCGTCATGACCGAAGCCATCGGCAACTACATCACCGACGTAAAGAGCGGAGACTTCCCCAACGAGCAGGAGAGATATTAGAACGGGAAGGACAGCTGGCTAAAGACGTTTGACTGAAAGGTATTTTGCCAAGGACGTTTAGCTGAAAGACTTTTATCGAAAGACTTCAGCCGACAAGATTTTTCATACAAGCTTTCACACAAGGCTTTCACAAAGTAAATGCCCATATACTCAGAGGACCACAATCAAAAGTCCGAGAGTATATGGGCATCAGTTTTATGCCATTGGCTCAAGTCAAAGTCTTATGACCTTCAGCCAAGGGGAATTTACCAGTTGTTCAATGCCAAAGTGCCATACCATTTTTCACAAGTAGCGACGTGGCCAGTCCAATAGCTGTTGAACAGGTTGGCCTTTGATCCAAAGGCATAGGTCACATACAGAGCGTTGGAATAAGGCACGATGTCGTCACCCTTGCTATGGTAGAGCTTAATCATGTGCGAAGGAGTCCAGCCCGAGGTGAGGTCGTTCTTTCTCAAGCAGGTGTAGAGAGCCTTGGTCATTTCCGAAGATTTGTTGAGTGCAGAGTCGCTCAAGATGTCCTTCACTGATATTGTCTCAAGACCCATCAAGTCCTTCATCTTCTGGATGAGCGGCTTCGACTCAGTTTCCTTGTCGGAGATAAGCTTGTCCATCTGATCCTTGATCTTCAGATATTTCGCACTGTAGAAATCATCTTCCTTCCATTTGCTCAGGACATCAGGATAGCAGTGAAGCATCGACTTGATGACGATAGGGATGATGACTGGATAGGAGAGGCTGCTTGTGCTGTAGTAATAGTCCATAGTCACTGCAGGGTTGTAAGGACCGGCGCAGCAGTATGAATAGTCGAAACGCCACTTTGAAGCCAAAGCCGGATGGGTGTCGAGATATTTGTGGACTGCCAATGCGTTTGATCCGCCCTGTGAGCAACCGAGCACATACATTCTCCAGTCGCTTTCCATATTGGCATCCGACTCCTTGTGTTTCATGAACAATTCATAGCCGGCTTCCATTGCGTCGATGGAGTTGATGGCACAAACCTCATGGTTGAGGTAAGGGTGAAGCTTGTCTCTTGTGTAGCCATAGCCAATGTAGTCAGGGAAAATCATCAAATTGTCGCCAAGCATTGACATTTCCAATGAGCAACTGCTACGGGTTGGGCACTCAGCATCGCTCAGGATGGTGTAGTGTTCCCAAAGATAGATGTTGTCCGGGTCGAGGTCGTGCCAGCTGAACCACCACCAATATCTTCCCCATGCAACTTTGGCAGACAACCAAATGTCTTTTCCAAATTCGTCCTTACTCTTGTAGTGGTAAGTCCAGAAGCGGAAACCCATTGCAATGCCGTTGGAACCTTTCGCTGCATTCAAGGAATCTTCGATTGCGTGGACTCTTGCCATAAAACTCTCGCGGAGCTCAGCCTTGGTTGAGTCGTCGGCATTGCTGCCGTCAGGACCAAAGATGCTGTCGCACAACTGCTCGGCAGTGAGAGTCATACTGTCGGTCTCAATGAATTCCACAGTCTCCTCCTTGTCTTCTCCGTCAGTTTTGCCGGCATCATCATCGTCGTCGTCATCACTACAAGCAGAGAAGGTGAAGCAACCTACCAGCGCAATAAGCAGCAGGTACAAATACTTTTCTGTTCTTTTCATGTTGTAATACAATTAAAATTAAACGTTATTCTTGAGTTAATCAATATCTGTGAGTTAAGTTTTCTTCGTTTGTCAAGCCATCATCAAGCTGTGTTCTTGAGTCAAGCCATCGTCAAGTTGTCCTCGTCCGTCAACCCTCATTCAGTGAACCCTTTCACCTTTCAAGAGTTTTCTTTCGAGTGAATCTCCCACCTTCCGGTATTTCTCCTCAATCTGCCGACGCAATTCGTGCCGCTCCTTGCTTTGCGGAGAGCCTTTGCCGAAAGCCTCATCAATCGCCTCATCTGCCGTAATTGTCTGGCTATCGACCTCGATGAATTCAACCGAGTCGCTGTCTATCGGCGAGTAAGCCCCAGCCTGCAGTCTCTGTCCTGCACCACCACGACAAGCAACAAGTACGTTGCTCAGACAGAATGCTGCCAAGAAGATTCCCATCGGGATAGCTCTCATCGAGATGCCCCTCATCATGGAGAGTCTTCTATGCATCAGGTTGACCTGTTTCATAATCAATTTACCTTTCCTAAGCGTCCAATCAATTTACCTTTCCCTATCCAATCGGCTCTCTGTCCAACCTTCATTTCTTTATGTCGAAGAACTCCGACGGTGTGTTGGTGTACAAGTTGCCGAAGCAAGATGCATTTGCCACATGGACGTGCGACCCAAGGGTATGCTCTGCCAGGTAGACATAGAGGTCCTTGTAGGTTTGCTGCGAGTTTTCCCTCATCTGTTTCACCACATTGTTCGAGAACCTGTCGCTCATCCACACGGAGAGAGTGGACGAATGGTAGTCGGCAAACGACTGCTCGTTGCTGCTGGCACTGGCAAAGCTCAGTATGCCGGGCAAGCCCTCCGACTGGTCTATCATGTTTTCGGAGTAGCACGGTTCGAAGAGCAACAGCATCTTGCGGTATCGTCCCTCGTCGTGCATCTGGGTGAGCATCTGCTTCAGCATCTTCACGCTGAACACGCTGTTGCTTCCCCAGTTGAATCCGTCGGTCTTATGGTTCAGGTCTTCGAGGCATCCGTGTCCGCTCCAGAAGAACAGCACGTTCGTTCCGTCGGTTGACGGCAACACCACTGGCAGATGCTGGCTTTGTCTGCCCATGAAGATTTCGCTTATGTCTGCCACACTCATGGTGTCAGTGTCGTAGTCGAGCTGCACGTCTTGATAGAGATTGTCGCCATCGTTGTACGCCCTCACCTCACCGGGATATTTGTTGCTTGCATTGTTTACTATGTCGTTGGGCATAATCAGAATGATGTGGTCATCGTCCCAGCCCTTGCTCTTCAAAAGTCGGTACATATTGAGCACGTCTGCCTGGTGACGGTAGTTTCTCCATCCTTTTGAGCCTTGCACCAGCACTGCCCACTGGTCTTCCAGCGGTTTGTAGCTGATGTCCACGTTCTGGTCGACGATGGTCTCCATGTTTTTTGCCTGCCAATTCCACGATGCAAGAGTTGGAGTCACACGGTTGCTGCCGTCGCCGCTGCTGTAGTCAATCGGAAGGATGTTGCCCTCGTAAATCATCCAATGCACATAGGTGCTTTGCAGAAGGCTGGTGTACGATTCGCTGTCGAAGGCCAGCTCACCGCTTGCGCCCTTCATTGTGACGTACACGCCGCTCTTCAGCAACATCAAGAGTGTGCGCAGTCCCAGTTCGTTCCACACCGGATATGGATTTCCTTCCAAGGATGTCATCTGACAAATGATTTCGTTGGTGTTCATCTCATCTTTCGTGTAGCCGTCCCCACGTTCCATGTAATTTCTGACGAATGCAGTAAATCCTGCCAGGAGGATGGCATCGTAGACTTGTGACTCGGCTCCTGCCGGCGACATGCCGAAGCGTTCTTCATAAGCCACCTCGAAACCTGTTGACGGGTCAGCGTAAGGAGCCACGCCTTCTGCACCTTCTGCCAAATCGCCGAAGTTCAACAGAGATGCCGACAATGCACCGTTGGAGAACAACACACGCGGAGCTTTCTCCCCGAGTTTCTGCTTAGCCTCAAGCACTGCCTTGGCTTCATCAGCCGTCCGCACTGCACAGATGGTGCAGTCAACTCCGCTGCCGAGCACTTGCATTGCCTGCTCCGACAGATTGTCGCTGCTATACTGTACGTTGAGCGTGAGGTCCATTCCCATCTCGTTTGCCTGGAACGGAATCCAGTCGAAGTATGTCTGTCCGTAGTCATCATTGGGCGACAACAGCGAGATGGTCTTTGCTCCGCCTTCCCATGCCTTTGCCATGAGGGCTTCACACTGGCTCACATCGGTCTCGCAGAGCGACCAAAGGAACGGGTTCTTGTTTTTCACTCCTGCCGTACCCACTGAGTAGCGGCGTATGATGTTTTCGCTCGTTGCGTAGGGGACTATCAGTGTCTTGCCTGTGGCGCTGCAGGCTGAAGCCATGATGTCGACATTGCTGTTTCGCAGAGGTCCTACCACCAACAGTATGTCGTCGCGCCGGGCAAGTTCTGCCGAGAGTGTTTTCAGGTCAACATTGTCTTCGTCATACCATTCGATGTCGAGGTCCACTGTTATCGAGTCGCCCTGGGCTATGAGGACTTTCTGTGCCGAGCGCATATTTTCCAAAGCCCAATTCACCGTGCTGTCCAGGCGTGCCTTGTATTCTCCCTCACTGCCAATTGGCAGCACCACTGCAACCTTGTAGCTCACGGTCTTCACATTCGTCACATGCACGATGACATCGTTTCCCTTTCTGCAAGCGCCCATGATGCCGAGCATCAGCAACAGGAAGGATGCGAGCAATATGCCCAGTCGGCATTCAGTTGTTTGTCTTTTCATACTCTTCCTCCTTTTCCACTGCTGCCTGGAACAAGTCCTCGACTGCGTTGTCTATTATTTGCTTGTAGCGGTCTGCCACCACAAGTTCAATGTATCCTGACGAAAGTCCGTAATTGATATGGCGTTCCATCGTCTCTCCTTTTGCCCATCTGCCAATCCAGTCCTCCACCGCCTCGTCGATGTGTTTCACGATGGAGAAAGGCACACGGGTGGAGTACTGCTGCATGTCGGCATCCACTCCAATGGTGTAGAACGACTTTGAATGCTCGCGGTTGTATCTGAGAAAGCCCTGCATCGTACCGCCGCAGATGGGCAGCACAAGCTGGTACTTCCGGTCGATGTCGTACGACACGCGATAGAGCGAATCCGCTTGGTCATAACCTCCAGAAGTGTTCGACACATAGAAGTTGTCGACTCCTATCACACGTCCGGTCTCTGCCTCTCCGTCGTCTATTCCCCGACAGAAAGCCTTCTGCATGTCGGCTATGTTCTGGTCGGTGGGATTGGCAGTGGTAATGAAAATGCTGTCGACATCCGTAAGGCAGCGTGCAACCACCCTGCCAGCCTGATAGTAGGCTCCACTGCCCGACAGGCAGATGGTGTTGCAGAGGAGCGTGGTGTCCTTGGTTTCTGCCAGCAGAACACTCACGTTAGGACATTCTGCAAGCGCTGACTCGTAGCGGTGGACAATCGTCTCGAGATTGTCATTGGCAAGCACCACAAGCGTTGGTCTGCTGCTATCCATGCTCAGCATGTATTCGAAGAATATGCTGAGAGTCAAGTCCATCCCCGCTGTGTCCTTCGGCAGTTCTGCCAACGAGAACAGCATATTGCCGTCGTCGGTTGCCTTCGCTATGCCACGCCACAGGTTGTCCACATAGCTGAGATCACCCAAAGAGCCACCCTTATATATAAAGTACACGATTGGGCGGGTGTCTTCAGTCTGGTCGTCATCAACGTAGATGGTGTCTCCGTCTTTTGTGCAAGCAATGAATGACAGCACCGCCATCAACGGCATCAGCCAACAAATAATATGGGAAAATGTTCTTCTCAAAATGTTACTCTTAAATTCAAAGCCATAAATTCATCGTGCAAAGTTAGGCAAAAAACCGAACACGGAATTCGGAGCAATCAGAGATAGGCAGAAATTGATTGCATTTTTCCCAGCAGAAGCACCCGAAACCACAAGAATGCTAAACGGACTTTATATTTCAAGCGTGAAAGTCAAGAGTAGCCATTGCATGGACGCAAAGCCTCCATTTACATTGAAAAATACGAATTGTTTTGACGCAAAGCCTACTTTCGAGTTCAAAAGAACGTATTGCTTGCGCACAATGCCTCCACCCGAATTCAAATGTGGCTTCTGCATGCAATCAGAAGTTTTACCGGCTCCTACTTCGTTATCTGCACAAAAATCATTAACTTTGCCGACACAAAACGAAGATACATGGACAAAGGAATTCTAAACATCGAAACAATTGCCGAATACAACCGTATGATGGGCATCGAAACAATCAATCCGCTGGTAAGCGTGATTGACCTGTCGAACGCCAATCCGATACGCCACATGCGCCACACGCTCGGTTTCTACACCATTTTCCTCAAGGACACGAAATGCGGAGACTTGATTTACGGTCGCCAGCGCTATGATTACCAAGAAGGCACGGTGGTGTGTATTGCTCCGGGACAGGTAATCGGCATCGAGGACAACGGTGAGACATTCCAGCCCCAGGGCTACGCGCTTTGTTTCGACCCCGAACTGATAAGAGGCACATCGCTCGGACGCCACATACGCAACTACACATATTTCTCTTATGAAGTGAACGAAGCACTGCATGTGTCCGAAAGCGAACGGGCTGTCATCGTTGACTGTCTCGACAAGATAAGGCAAGAGACCGAGCACCCCACCGACCGGCTGAGCCGCAGGTTGACTGTGAATGCCATCGAGTTTCTGCTCAACTACTGTCTGCGGTTCTACGAGCGCCAGTTCACCAACCGCGAGCAAGTGAACAACGACATACTGGCGCGCTTCGAGACTTTGCTCGACGATTATCTAACGTCCGACAAACCCGAGCTGAAGGGTCTGCCGTCCGTAAAGTATTGCGCAGGAGAACTGTGTCTGTCGCCCAACTATTTCGGTGACCTCATCAAGAAGCTCACCGGCAAGTCTGCACAGGAATACATACAGCTGAAGATAATGGACGTGGCAAAAGAGCGCATACTGATTCCGTCGAAGTCCATCAGTCAGATTTCCTACGAGCTCGGTTTCCAATATCCCCAACACTTCACCCGGATGTTCAAGAAAGTAGTAGGGCTCACCCCCAACAAATACAGGACTCAAGGAATTGAGGAACTATAAGACAGGTCAAGGAATTCTCCAACAAATCCAACAACAAAAAGCCCTTCCACCCAACGATGGAAGAGCCTTCATTTATCACTGTCGTTCTGCTTATGCCAAAGTAGGAACTACCTGGGCAATAAGGATGAGCACGAGCAAACCAAGGATTGCATAAAGCTCAGGGAACACGGCAAGCACCATTGTTGTACCGAAGGCATTGTAGCCGCCGCCGATGGCGCTGATACCATTGGCGCAGACTTTTGCCTGACGAATGGCTGAAATCAAAGCAACGAGTCCCAATGCAAGTCCGGCACCGAATACGGCTGAAGCCTGTGCCATTGACATGCTCTGAGTTACCAATGGATTGAGGATGAAGAATCCTACGAATCCATAAAGTCCCTGTGAAGACGGAAGGGCTGCAAGTCCGATGTATGAACCTGATGCTCCCGGATTTTTCTTGAATGCGCCGATGGCTGCATTACCACAGATTGTTACTCCGTAGGCTGAACCGATACCGGACAATGCAACTGCAAGTGCGATGCCTACGTAAGCTAAAAGAATTGGTGTCATAATTTAATTGATTTGTTTTTGATGGATTAACTCTGCCACCCATGAGAAGGGCTATACACGGCACGAGAATCCTGGTTATTAATATGGGATTTCTTTATTTCTTTATCTTGAATGGTTTGTACTCTGTTCCTCCGCCCTCAAACTCTGCATTCTTGAAGTACTCCACGAACGTGAGTCGCATTGGATGGACGAACGAAGAAATCATACACAGAGCGAAGTTGATGCCGTGACCAAGCAGAAGGATAATCACCAACGGAAGCCAGCGGACTACCCAAGGCATCGACGACGTGAGGTCGATTGCCAACGAATTGAACACGCTTCCCAAGATTCCTCCGGTAAGTCCCAAGGCAAACAGACGGATGTAACTCAAGAGGTCACCAAGCAAACCTGTTGCCATGCCATAGACTGCCCACACTCCCGAACCAAGGTTCTTCACTGTTCCTACTATCGGTTTGTTGTACACGTCGGGTGTGTTGAGGAAGAATATTCCCACACACGACACTGCTATCAACGCATAGAATATGTACTGCATGAATACGGGCCATACGAAACCGAAGACCGGGAGACCGAAGAGGAGAGTTGCGCTCACCAGAGCCAATACCCATGAGAATTTTCCGATTCCGAACATGAAACCGTAGTTCTTCACTGCCTTGCAACCTGCCATGACCATACCGAGCAGCACCTGCACCAGTCCCACGAAGACGGATATCACCATCATCGGTGAGTAGCCAAGGAACTTGTCCTTCAGACTGTCGTTCACGAAATAAGGCTGCATTGGCTTCAACCATTCCCAGTCGACTGCTGAAAGGTCGATTCCGAAGCATGATCCGGTCACGAGTCCGCAGACGATGGTCATGCCGCCAAGGAAAGCACCCAACAGACCGAACTTCTTGAAGTCGGGCTTCAGAGCACACACAATCAGACTGATGGTCATAATAATGAGTCCGTAGCCTGCATCGCCCATACACATGCCGAAGAACAGCATGAAGAACGGGGCAAACATCGGAAGCGGGTCGATGTCGTGATAGTTCGGCAACGAATACATCCTCAGAATCGGTTCGAAGAGCGAAGCGAACTTATTGTCGTGTATCTTGATAGGCACATTGTCGTCGAAGTCGGGGTCGGACATCTCATAGAAGATATGTTCCTTCTCCAGGTAGTCAACCACAGCATCTTTCTTCTCGTCAAGAACCCAACCTACAAGCAGACGCACTGCATCATCGGCTATCGATTCATGACTCAGATGCACTTTCGACAACGACACATCATTCTCGTTGGCTGTCTGGCCTGCAAGAACAACGTCCTTGTACTTCTGCTCCACAAGCAGCATGCGGTCGTGTATCAGTGCCTCTTCAGCCTCCAGTCTATGCTTCTCTGCCTTGTATTCGGAGAGTTTCCTCTCAGGCATCACCAGGGCTTCAGCCGTGATTTCCGGCTTTTCCTTTGAGAATGTCATGAAATAGGTCTTGCCATCGACATCATTCACGCGAGTGGCAAAGTAGTTGTCCTCCCACTCTTTCTTGAATGACTTTGAAGAGCAGACATAGAAAGAAGTGGTGTATCCCTGACTCTCAAGGCTCCGGATATTCTCCCAATCGAACTCTCCCCATGGAGTGAGCGTTGCGATGTTCTTCTCCACATCATCCAACTTATGCCTGCAGGCAAGTTCCTCTTCTTCCAACTTCTCGACAAATGCAACGAGAGCTGTAGCCGAAGACGTGTCGACATCAAGAGTCACACCGGAATTCTCGGCAGTGTATGTCTTTGCAGCAAAATCGAGCGCTGCAAGTACTTTCTTATAGCGTTCAGCAAGAGAAAGAGCCGACTGGAGTTCATCGCTGGTGGCTCCTTTTTGGAGTTCATCCACATGAACCACCCCAATCGTCCGAATCGATTCAATAAACTGTTCGTATTCCTTACTTGTAACAAGGAACAGGAATTTCTTCATCTTCTTTATCATACTTGTTCCTCCTTATCTTGTTCTTCTGCCTCAGATGCATCGTCTTCCTTGCGCTTCTGCTGCAAAGCCTTCAGAATCTTCTGCGATGACTTCGAGAGGTTTTCCTCGTCTTCCATAAAGCGCTTGATCTTGCGTATTGCCTCCTGATAACCAGGAATCTGCACTTTCTCGAAAAGGTTCACCTTTTGGGTTGTCTTGCGTCGGGCGTGATCGAGCAAACCAAGTTTTGCAACAACGAATTCGTGTTCGACTGCGGTCTTGGCAAGTCCCTGAAGGAGGTTGATTCCGTCAAAGTACCACTTGGGAGAACTGAACAGTCCGAAGGGCTTCACTTCAAGACGGATATTGGTGAGAACCGGCACTCTTACGCCAGCTATCTTCCTCACGTCCATCTCTACGTCCTTCAAGGCAACCAACGAAGCATCAAACTCGCCCCAGAGAGCATACATGGACTCATAGCCCTTGATTTGCTCCTCCAAACGGTTGTTGAGTTCGTCGGCTTCCTTCTTTGTCTTCTTAACTTCCAGACGCAGGGCTGTCTCCTTGCTTTTGATGATAGGCAAGGTACGTTGCCGCATCTTCAGTTGCTTTTCTATCTGCTGAAGCGACGTTTTGTTATATTGAAACTTTATTGCCATAACTGAGTTTTCGAATAATCACATGTAAAAACCAACTTCACTACTTCCAATAGATATCGGTAAACTCTTTCTTGATGTTCACCTCTTCCAATGTAAAGTACTTCTTGAATAGTCCCCATGTCACATCGAGCATCTCTGTTGTATCCAGGTCGACATCAATTGCCAAGAGCTGGCTGGCATAATCCTTCGCGAACTTCAGGCAGCGGTTGTCGTAGTCGGTCAGGTCGAAACCGTTCTCCAACTTGGTCTTTGCATTGGCTGCATCTGAATAGAGTCGGATGGCTGCATTCATGACCTGGCTGTGGTCCTTGCGTGTCTTCTTTCCTGCAACCAACTGCTTCAGACGTGAAAGTGAGCGGAATGGGTCGACAATGACCTTGCCTATGTCTGAATCGCGGCGCAGATAGAGCTGACCCTCTGTGATGTAACCTGTGTTGTCAGGCACTGCATGTGTGATGTCGCCTCCTGCCAGTGTGGTAACGGCAATGATGGTTATTGAACCGCCACCGGCCTCGTCCGGGAACTGCACTGCCTTCTCGTAGATCTTTGCGAGGTCGGAATAGAGAGAACCAGGCATTGAGTCCTTCGACGGAATCTGGTCCATACGGTTGCTGACTATCGCAAGTGAATCGGCATAGGATGTCATGTCCGTAAGCAGGACAAGCACTTTCTCATGTTTCTCCACTGCGAAATACTCAGCTGCGGAAAGAGCCATGTCGGGAACAAGCAAACGCTCCACTGCCGGGTCCTCTGTCGTATTCATAAAACTGATGATACGGTCGAGTGCACCTGCATTTGAGAATGTGTTGCGGAAGAAGTAATAGTCATCGTTTGTCATACCCATACCGCCAAGAATAATCTTGTCGGCCTTGGCACGCAATGCCACCAAAGCCATCACTTCATTGAACGGTTGGTCTGGGTCGGCAAAGAACGGAATCTTCTGTCCTGACACCAGGGTGTTGTTAAGGTCGATGCCGGCAATACCCGTGGCAATCAGTTCACTTGGTTGCTTACGGCGTACTGGGTTGACTGAAGGTCCGCCAATCTCCACTTCCTTTCCTTCAATCTCAGGTCCACCGTCAATCGGTTCGCCATAAGCATTGAAGAAACGTCCTGCCAACTGGTCGCTCACCTTCAACGACGGTGACTTTCCGAGGAACACCACCTCGGCATTGGTAGGTATGCCTCCAGTTCCTTCAAACACCTGAAGCGTAACCTCATCGCCTGCAATCTTTACTACCTGTGCAAGCTTACCGTCTATTCGTGCCAGTTCATCATAGCCCACGCCTGTGGCTTTCAATGAACAAGTGGCTTTTGTGATCTGGCTGATTTTTGTATATACTTTTTGAAATGCTTTTGCCATAGTAATTATGCTTTATGAGGTTTTATCATATCCTTAATCTGGCTTACATAGTCATTGTACTGCTCTGACTTGTAGGCAGAATAGTTCATTTGTTTACACAAGTTTATCATCTTCTTGAAGAAGTCAACCACATCGAGGAAGTTGTCGAACTGATAATCCACCTCACAAATCTCGGTCACCAAGTCCAGAATCTCTTCCTGACGCTCAAGCGATGTCATGGCATCCACCTCATCGAATGCATCCTGCTGGAGAAGCACATAGTCGATGACCTCCGACTTCCAGAATGTCTCGTGATAGTCCACTGGCACACCGTCGTCGCCCAAGATGTTGATTTGCTCAGAGATTTCCTTTCCTCGCTGCATACGGGTCTTCAATGCCATCACCTTCGGTATCCACTGGTCATTGATTTTCTTTGCCACGTATTCCTTGAATTCAGGATACTCAAGATATTTTGAATATGAATCTATCGGATTGACTGCCGGATAGCGCTTCTTGTCGGCACGGTCCTGCTCCAGTCCGTAGAAGCAACGGGCTACCTTCTTGGTGTTCTCTGTCACCGGTTCCTTCAGGTTACCTCCTGCTGGCGACACGGTTCCGATGAACGTAACCGAACCAACCTCTCCGTTGTTCAGGTAAACATATCCTGCACGGCCGTAGAAGTTACTGATGAGCGCTCCCAAGTCCATAGGGAAGGCATCAGGTCCAGGAAGTTCCTCCATACGGTTGGACATCTCACGCAATGCCTGGGCCCAACGCGATGTTGAGTCTGCCATGAGCAGCACGCGCAATCCCATCGACCTGTAGTACTCTGCCATTGTCATTGCCGTGTAGACTGAAGCCTCACGGGCAGCAACTGGCATGTTTGACGTGTTGGCAATGATGATGGTACGCTCCATCAACTTGCGTCCGGTATGCGGGTCGACCAACTCAGGGAATTCGGTGAAGATTTCCACAACCTCATTCGCACGCTCACCGCAGGCTGCAATGATAACGATGTCGGCCTCTGCCTGCTTTGATATTGCATGCTGCAAGACTGTCTTTCCTGTTCCGAACGGACCGGGGATAAAGCCGGTTCCACCTTCAACGATTGGATTGAATGTGTCTATCGTGCGCACTCCGGTCTCAAGCAATTTGAACGGACGCGGTTTTTCCTTATAATTGGTCATGGCGTACTTCACTGGCCAATGCTGAATCATGTTGACCGTCAGTTCCTCGCCATTTTCCTTTGTCAGTACTGCGATTGTGTCAGTTATCTTATACTGTCCGGCAGATGCTATTGTCTTCACGCGTGCCTTGCCTTCCATCTGGAACGGCACCATGATTTTCAATGGCTGGGAATTCTCTTCAACTGTTCCAAGCCAGTCAGACGATTGCACAGTATCACCCACCTTCACCAGCGGCTTGAAATCCCAAATACGATCTTCGTCCAGCGGATTGGTGTACTGTCCACGCTTGAGGAATACACCTTCCATCTTGTTGAGGTCATTCTGCAAGCCGTCAAAATTCTTTGACAACATACCCGGGGCAAGTTTCACCTCAAGCATGTGGCCAGTGAAATCAGCGGGAGAACCGACTTTCAGTCCACGGGTGGACTCGAATACCTGGACGTACACATCAGAGCCTACAACCTTAATAACTTCAGCCATAAGCCGGTCGCCACCTGTCTCGATGTAGCAAATCTCACCCTGAGACACCGGACCGTCGACTCCAAGAGTTACCATGTTGGCTATAACGCCTTTAACAGTTCCTTTAGTCATAATTTATATCTATTATTTTCTTGTTCAATAAATTCTTCTGGCACCTGGCATCATTCCTTCTTCATGAATTCCTCCGGCACCCTAGCTTCATTCTTACTTGATGAATTCCTCCGGCACCTTAGCCTCACCGCGGAGATTCTCGATGATTTGCCTGAATTTGGCTTTGCCTTCTTCCACATCAAGCATTTTCCAACGCTCAAGTATTTCCAACTTACAGAAATAGGCAAAGAGTGCTTCGATGGAGAAAATGTCGGTCATCGCATTCTCGTCCAACCAAGTCCACCTGAAAGCATCCATATCCTTTTCCTTCATGACAGGGTCGGTTTCCTCGGCAATCTTCATCAGGTCGGCAACATAATCGTACTCACGGGTCAATTCAAAGTCCCTCGTGTTGTTAGTCCTGATCATCTCTGTCACCTCATTGTCGCCCAGTATATAGTCAGCCACATTCAGTCCGTTCCTCTTGGCAATAAGCCCTGTGAGGATGTTGGTGATATTGAAATTGAAGGTGTACCAGTTGGAAATCAATCCGTTCGGACATTTCATCGCAAACTGATAGTATGCCAGCATCATCGCATCCTCGGGGAAATAGCTTGAACTCTGACTGTTGTACTCAAAGTTACGCGCATATTCCGACATGAAAGAAGGGAAACGATGGACATTGAAGTTCATGTCCTTTGCCGACTTAATCAAATCCTGATACTGTTCAAGCACAAAATTGCCATACAAACTGATTTCCGCATTGGGGTCCTTAAGAAGCTTAACTAAGTTCAGACAATCATACCTCAGGAAGAAATAATAGAGCAGCTTCGTGTCCTGGTCAGTAAGCGCACCACAGCATTCATCCTTCAGCTCACCAACAGTCCTCGCCTGTTTCGTTTCCGCCAGGGATATCTCAGGCAAGCCTGCCATCAAACAATAATAATGTCCCATCTTTGGTTAATTCTCAATTCAAACAGTAATGACATCACACCTTATATAATATATAAAGGCATCTTACTTCTACATTTTTACTTGGAGAGCAAACTGCGTCTTGCCTTGCGGGTAATCGCACTTCACCTTGCAAGTAATTGCATTTTATCCTGCGGGTAATTGCATATTACTTTACGGGTAATTGCATATTACTTCGAGAGCAAGTCAACAAGCTGTGGACGGAGGAACGACTTGAAGTAGTCATCGAATTCCTTCTCGCCGAAATTCACTTTGTACGAACCGTCTGCAGGTTCGATAGTGAACAGTGTATCCTGTCCGTGCACTCCCTGAATCTTCACCCCCTTGTCAAGCAAAGACTTTGCTTTGGAAACGAACACCGCCTTGAGGCTTTCAGCATCCTCTGTAGAGATGACAATATCCTCCTGCGCGCCCCATTTCTCGGCAAGTTTCAGAATAAACTGATTCATGAAAGCCTTGTCAGCCACAACAGCCTTCACGACCTCATTCACACTGGAGTCAGTCAAGACATTCACCACCTCAGTCTTCAAAGCGCTTAGCGCCTGGCCGGCATACATCTTCAACTCCGATTTAGTATTAGCATTCAAAGCATCAGCCTCTTTCTTGGCAGCAGCAACAATTCCGTCTGCCTGCGCCTTGGCATCATCAATGATTTTAGCCGACTCAACCTTTGCTGCAGAAACGATTTTCTCAGCCTCTGCCTTTCCCTTTTCGATACCCTCGTTAAGAAGTTTATCTGTCAGTTCTTGTATTTTACTTTCCATATACGACTGCTTGTTTTTTTTCAGCGTACAAATATAATGATTTTTTTCCAACGAAAAAGTTAATCGATGAAATTAGTCCCGATTTTATTGACTTGAGCCACAAAACAAAGACAATTATGGTACGGCAAACACCGAATTGCCAAATACAAATTGCAAAGCACGACATGAATCAAGAGAAAAAGCATGCAGCTGATTTCATGACCTCAACGCTGCTGAATTAATAGAAAATGGGCGGAAATAGGAACCAGCAAAAATGTTTTGGGGGTTGGGGTTATGTTGCCATCCGGCGCTCCCATCCGGATGGCTAACGTAAAACATTATTTCAGTCTACATTTTCAACCTTCAAATTTTTTTCAGGAAAAAAGTAAGAAAAAGTAAGAAAAAGTAAGAAAAAGTAAGAACGCCCCTCACCCCATGTCGTAACTTTGCACTGTGATTCACAAAGCCCCCTCCGGAGAGGGCAAAACCGCTCCCCAGTCAGGGAAAATTTTTTTCCCGGTCAGAAAAAACATTTTTCCCAGTCAGAGAAATCCGGCGCCCCGACCAAGCCCGGACGGACCTGCGACAAAAGGGGCAGAAAAT
>CAVISR010000055.1:0-20740 GCA_963645405.1 Acutalibacteraceae bacterium | reverse complement strand
ATAATAATATAAATAATATATATAATATGGTATAGTGCGTATTAATTAACGATTGATGGTTTGGTTGGTGTCAAGGGAGGTGAATTGGAGTATAGGGATACCCCTAAAAATAATTGATATAATTGATATTTGATATTGCGCTGTGTATCTCTCTCATAAGCAATGCTTTACCGGTTCGGGGCTATATCAGTTAGGTTTCCTGCGATTGCTATTTGTAGCTTCGGAAACGAGACTTTTTATACTCAACAGCTTGACATCCAATTGGATGTCTGTTTGTTGTCTTCTATCTCTTCCATCCTCTTCACTTCCCATCCGCTGAACTGGATGATGATTTTGTGCAGTGTTGTGCCCTGGCGGAGTACTTCCACCCTTGGCGCTGCTGCATAGCGGTTGATTTGTTCCACTGCTTCGTGCCATTGTGCTTCTGCCTTGTCTTCGAAGTCTTTTGCTGGCAACATCTTCAGTTCGATGATGTAGCTGTGCTTGGTGGGGTAGTGGGTCAGGTCGGGCAGGAGGAAGAAGTCGCAGTAGCCATGGTTCAGCTCGAGTTCGGGCGCAGTGATATAGTAACTGCTCATGTAGAGGTAAGCCATGAAGAATCCCTGGAGGTTGCGCTCTGCCTCGATTCCGTCGCGTACTGATGCCACATCGGCGTATGCCTTTGCCATGAATCCCAGCATGTCCTGCCATTTGCCGTCGAATGCCATGTAGGTCATCTTGCAGCCCAGGTCGTTCAGATTGATGTGGCTGATGTCCTGGTATTGCTCTTGCAGATAGCCGTAGTATTGCTTGCGGACATTGTTGTTCGGAATGCCCAATATCAGCTGTTCGCCAAGTGTGCCTTTGATGGTGAGCATGCCGTAGTAGAACAGCAGGCTGGGGAATATCTCCGCCTTCACGATGTCGCTGGCAGGGAAGGTCTCGAACAAATCCGCCACAATGCTTCCTTCTTCTGTTATCTTGCGGATGATGCCCTTGCGGTTTCCGTCCAGTTTGTCGAGCCGGAGCAACCGCTTCATCTTGTTGTAGTCGGTCTTTGTGTTGGAGTCAATCATCTTCTCGGGTGCATGTCCTTTGTCCATGTAGTTGCGGAGATAGTAAAGCACCATGTCGCAATTGAAGACTCTTGCTTCCTGGGAAAGGCACTCTTTTGAGAAGCAGTAGTTGTCGTACCAGGGCTTGATTTCTGCAATCATGGCTTCAACGTTGCTGCTGGCAGGAATCTGTCCGGCATCGCGGTAGCGTGTGAACATTGTCCACACATCGTCGGTGCTGAAGCCCAGCATCTTGTCGAACTGTGGGTTGGTGGAGATGTGCCAGCCGATATTGAATCCGCTTGTCACATCGTCGAGTGTGACGGGGCTTACTCCGGTCATGAAAATCTTGTTGAACGACCCCTTGAATTTCTTGAAATAGTCGCGATAGAAGCCGCTGGCATGTGTCATGGCATGGTAGACCTCTTCGCCCTGCTCGTTGAGAACGGTGTTGGTGAAATTGTCGTATTCGTCGATTATGAGGTAGAGCCGGTATCCGTTTTCCTTTGCGCATTTTTGGATGATGGCAAGTTTCTCTGCCGACTCTTTGCTTTCGTATATGCCTTTGCTGATGGCATCGCCGTAGAAGTAGGCATATTTGCTGACGAAGCTGTCGAAACAGATGCAGCAATACGAATTGAAACGCTCTTCCAGGTTCTCGGCGCTGCCTCCCACCTGTGAGAAGTCGAGCGACAAAATCTGGTATTGCCCCTGTAGTGGGGTGGGGTGGCTTCCAATCCAAAGTCCGCCAAAGAGTTTCTGGAACTGGTCTTTCAACTTGCAGTCGTAGTAGGCTTCGAGCATGCTGAGGAACAGACTCTTGCCGAAACGGCGCGGACGTATGAATATCAGGTTGTCGGGCTGTTCTTCCAACAACGGGATATACATTGTCTTGTCTACATAGTACTGATTCTCCTTGATGATTCTCTGAAAATCAGACACTCCATATGGCACCCTTTTTGCTTCTACCATGACTCTTTGAATGAATTGTTGGTTGCAAAATTACGAAAAAACCTCCAACGCTCCAAATGTTTTGATAATTAATAAGGTGTGGAGGCTCTGTTCTGACGAAAAAAACGTAACTTTGCAGTGAAATTCTGCGTTGGTGCTGTCATGAATTGCAGAATTTGTCTGGAATTCTAGGCTATAAGGAAATTATGGAGAAATCATGCCGTTTTAAGTCACTGGCATTATGTGTCTTGTTGCTGTTTACATTTGTACTTGGTGGCTGTGCTGATGATAATACTTGTGCTGATGGTAATGCCGATGAGGAACATCAGGTTACGATTGGCATCGCATGGCGTGCCGACACCACTTCGGAGTTCTATGCCAATGTGGTCGAGGCTGTGCGGGAGGCTGGTGCCATTCCGGTGCTCATGCCGCAGGTGGTGGACTACGACATTCCCTACACCGACGGAATGGTCAGCAGTGAGTGCGTGGATGTCAACGACTATCTGACTGCCCGATATGCAGAGAAGGTGAAGCAGAATCCACTGGACAACAGCAATGCAGAATCTGCCGTGGAAGATGTGGACGGTGTGATATTCACTGGCGGTGAGGACATCAGTCCCACGCTGCTTGCCACGCCACAGCCCTGGCACGGCATCGAGGTGGAGAAGGACTATAACCCCACGCGCGACGTGAGCGACTATATCCTGATGTCGTATTGCATCAGCCACGACATCTCTGTCATGGGAATCTGCCGTGGAATGCAGGTGCTGGGCATAGTGAGCGGTGCCGAAGTGATACAGGACATCCCGACATATTTTGCCGCAAAAGGACGAACGTACAACTATATCCACCGCAACCAGGCTGCTGCCGGCTTCTATCGCGACTATTCTCCCCACTCAGTCACGGTTGCCGATGGCTCCATCCTTTCCGACCTTTCCTGCCATGCTTCTGTTCTTGAGAATGTGCCTTCGTGGCATCACCAGGTATTGAAACGCATGGACAGTACGCGGCTCTCTGTCACCGGAGTCACTCCGACAAATGGCGAAAACTTCATTGAGGCCATCGAGCGCAACGACAAGACTTTGATTATCGGTCTGCAGTTCCATCCCGAGGCCTCCATCGTGAAATACAACACCGGTGCAGCCAATGCCTCAGACTTCATGGGCAAGAATCAGGCGCTTGCCATCTTCCGGAACTTCGTGGCGAAGGTCCGCGAACGCAAGCTTCCTTAAATCTTTCTTACGCGTTTCGACAGTCTGATGGCGCCAGTAGGACACACGTGCTGGCAAAGCAAGCAACCGACACATTTCTTTCCGTTCACATGTGGCATTCTGTCGGCATCCACTGTTATGGCTTGATGGCCTCCGTCTTCGCATGAGATGTGGCATCTGCCGCAACCGATGCACAGTTCCCTGTCAATCTGCGGATAGACGATGGTGTGGCGGTCCATGTCGGATGGCAACACGAAGTTCTTCAGTTCTTCGCCTATGATGCTGTTGATGTTTGTCAGTCCTCGTCCCTTCAGGTATGTCTGCATGCCCTCGATGAGGTCGTCGATGATGCGGTAGCCGTATTGCATCACTGAGGTGCAAATCTGTACGTTGGTGCAACCCAGTTGCAGGAATTCCAGTGCGTCTCTCCATGTCTCGATGCCGCCTATGCCGCTGAGCGGAGTGTATTCCAGGATTGGATTCTGTGCCATCTCAAGTATGTAGCGCAGTGCAATCGGTTTGACTGCACGTCCGGAATAGCCCGACACGGTGCGCTGGTGGGACACCATCGACGAGTCCGATATGGTGACGCTCTTGATTGTGTTGATGGCAGAAACTGCGTCGGCTCCAGCCAGTGCCGAAGCCACTGCCGGCTGGCTGATGTGTGTGATGTTGGGCGTCATCTTCACGATCACCGGTATGCTCACCCTCTTCTTTACATAAGAGGTGTAGTGCATCACCAGTTCCACGTTCTGACCCACGTCGCTGCCCATGCCTTCCAGTCCCATCTGCGGACAAGAGAAATTCAGTTCCACTGCATCGAGTCCTGCATCTTCAGCCATGTGTGCCAGCTGCGCCCAGTCGTTGAGCGTCTGTCCCATGATGCTTGCAATGACGATTTTGCCTGGATAATCCTTCTTCAGCCTTCTGAGAATGTCGAAGTCCACCTCAGCCGGATTCTCGCTCAGTTGCTCCATGTTGCGGAAGCCATAGAACTTTCCCGTGTCTCCCTCTTCACCCACAGAGTCGAAGCGTGGCGAAACTTCATGGATGTCCTCCAGACAGATGCTCTTGTAGAACACTCCAGCCCATCCTGCATCGAAAGCCCGTGCCACCATCTCGTAGTTGGTGCAGATGGCAGACGAAGCGAGGAAGAACGGGTTCTCGCACTTCATTCCGCAGAACTCAATGCTCAGGTCGGGCTTGCAAGCGTCATCGCTGTCCATAGCCTCCTGCTTCAGGCATTCAGTCACCTTGCGTATTCTGATGGGACGGTCGTAGTGGATGCAAGCCCGTTCGGCTGCCTCCAGTTCATCGTCCGTACATTCGGCAATCCATTTTCCGGCATTCTTGCTGTTGTCGAAACGTATGGCACGCAACATCCTTGCCGGGTCGCCGTGACTGCAGGCAGCGCTGCAAGGGGCATTTTCGCAAAGCAGACAGCGTGAAGCCTCTTCCCTGTAAAATCTCTCTTCCATAGTGTGTAAGTTTAATCTCGTATAAGCCATTGATAAATATAAGTATGGTGCAAATATAGATAATATCCGTCAATGAACCACGTTTTGTCCCATAAATTCTTTCTGTTGCGGACTATTTTGCATTGTTTTGCACTGCCAAGACCAATGATTATAGGTCAGAACCCAGGAATTCATGTGATTATCTCTGCCACGTGGTTGTGCTTCAGCCCGTCTTTTCCCCGCTTCAGAAACAGAAGTATCTGCACATGGTCTCCTGCTGCAATTCTGTTCCTGCTCTCTTGTGACATGTCGGCTGTAGAAGCGAAACCGGTTGGGGTGATGGTTCCTTCCGGTGTCGTCTTTATCTCCGACTTGATGGTGTAGCGGACGTAGCTGTCTGCCGTGTTGACGTAGTCTATTGTTGCTTCGTACACTCCAAAGAGTCTGTATCCTTCCTGCTTGTCCATTGTGCCAATGATTGCTGCGGACTTGAATTTGTCATCCTTTATGATTATCGGACAGAATCTGACAAAGCATCCTTTCTCAATACGTATGCCATGAGGCAGAGCCTTCATTTCTGCCACGAAATGCCTCGACAGCGAGTCGTACACATGGATGTGCCCGTGGCTTTCGTCCACATGTTCCACATATCCTACTGCCGGAGTGAACACTTCGTCTATGCGTTTTTGTGACACCACAATGTCTACGGCACGTTCCTTGCCCTGTTTCGATACTCTTGTGAGTACGTCGAAAATGTGTCCGCAAATTTCCCACGGACGGCACGGGAACTGGTGGCTGTCGGCAATGAAGTCCATTCCGTCGCTTCCAACGAGCTTCACATAGCGGCATTTCCTGCTACGCACATCCTTTTCAAACACCTTCACTGCATACATGCTTACGATGCTTTTGCATCCTTCCTTGTTCTCATCGGGATGATGAAGCAGGTACGACTGCAGGGCGCGCTCCACACGTTCTTTGAGTGAAAGGAACTGTCTGCCGTCCTTGCCGGTCTCGCGTTGTAGGTCTTGTGCCCGCAGACAACTGTCGTAGCCCCATGCATCCAGAAAGTTTGTCAACTTGAAGTCGCTGTATGTCTCGCTGATTTTCGCTGCCATGCCGAGCATGCACGAATTGATGAGCGATGCTTCCTTGACATGCAGTTTCATGTAGGCAGCAAGCAGGGTGCGTACCATGACCGAACCTATGGTCTTGTAGTTGTGCTGAAGATAGCGGAATATCAGCCATTTGGTTTCTTCCGCATGTTCTTTTCCGTGTGAAATGGATTCGAGGAGCTGCTCCCAAGTGATGTTCTTTGGATCAGTATCAGTATTTGTTTGCATAGACTGTTATTGGTTTGAGATGTATTTGATTTGTAGGCACACAACCGTCATTCCGCACAACTGTTGCTGTGCTTGAACACGACATTCAGAGTGTTCTGCCGATGTCTTACGGACGGTTGGCTGCTTTCTCTGCAGTCCGTCAGTCGTTGCCGGTTCAGAACGTTATGTCGATGTCTGTGCTGTCGCCATACTCGCTTTGCTCCCCGCCGTCTTGCTGAAGACCTTCCTTTGCAACTTCAAGTGCATTGTGGAATGCATTGGAGAACTTGTCGAAGTCTTCCTTGTAGAGGAACACCTTGTGCTTCTCGAAGGTGACCTGCGGGTCGTCCTCGGGTCCGGACACGATTTTCTTGCTCTCGGTAATTGAAATGTACTTGTCGCCATTGCGGCTTTGTCTCACGTCGAAGTAGTACGTTCTCTTCCCAGCTTTCACACATTCTGAAAAGACAATCTCTTTGTCTGAATTAGTCATTGTCTTGGTTGTTTTGTGGGTTCTACAAATAAATTACGGTGCAAAATTCTCTTTTTTTTTTGATTCATGCAAGTATTCTTCGAGAAAAGTTCTAAATTTGCATCATAAAATAAAACTGAGAGTTCTTTGTTATGATAAATCGAACGTTGATAAGACTGATTATCGTCCAACTCTTGTATGCTTATCGCATGAACGGAGGAAGGACAGTGGAAGGTGTAGTGAAGGAATTGTTGTTGAGCCTGACCAAGGCCTATGATTTGTATAACTATCTGCTTCTGTTAATGGTAGACATCACCCGTACCGCTGACGAGGCGGTGAACGAACAAAAGGAGCGCAATATGTTTGCTCACATAGACACCCCCGTCAGTACCCGCTTCGTGGAAAACCGGTTCATTGCACAGCTTGCATCCAACACGCAACTGATGAGCTATGTGGAGTCACGCAAGTTGAGCTGGGCAGACGACCGCAAACTGTTGCGCAAACTGTATGACAGCATCACAGAGACGGTGGACTATGCCGCCTACATGGTGAAGGAGACAGTGAGTTATGATGACGACCGCAACCTGTGGAAGAAGCTCTACTCAAATGTAATTGCCAAGTCGGCTGATGTCGACGAGACTCTTGAGAACAAGAGCATCTACTGGAACGACGACAGAGTCGTGGTAGACACCTTCGTGCTGAGGACCATCAAGATGTTTGACGAGAAGTCGGATGCCGACACACAGCTTGTACCGCAGTTCCGCAATGCCAACGACCAGGACTTTGCCGTGCAACTCATGAGGAAAGCCATCGAAGAGGGTGCCTACTGCCAGTCGCTGATAAAGGAAAGCGCAAAGAACTGGGAGTTTGAGCGTCTTGCCGACATGGACGTGGTCATAATGCAGGTGGCATTGGCAGAAGTCATCTCGTTCCCCGATATCCCGGTGTCGGTCACCATCAACGAGTATGTTGAGGCAGCCAAGTACTACAGCACGCAAAAGAGCTACATGTACATCAACGGAATACTCGACAACGTGACAAAGCAACTTCAGAAAGAACACAAGATATTGAAAAAATAACCTCGTAAAAAGATTTGAATTATGAATTTGGTATTATTGCAGTCAGCAGCTGCAGCATCCTCCAAGGGAGGTTTCGACTACACCATGATTATCATGCTGGTACTTCTGTTCGCTATCATGTATTTCTTCATGATACGCCCACAGCAAAAGCGCCAAAAGGAAATCCAGAAGTTCCGCAATGCACTGGAAGTAGGCTCAAAGGTAGTGACTGCCGGCGGTGTGTTTGGAGTAGTGAAGGCAATCGACAACGCAACTGGCGTACTTACTCTTGAAATCGCAAAGGGAGTGTCAATCCAAATTGACCGCAACTACGTGTTTGCCGATTCCAACCAGGCAGTGCAGAAGTAACGGCTGAGGCACATTGATACGTAAGGGTTAGGTTTTACTCGACTGACGGTATGGACTCAGGACTGGGCGTGCTGGCAAAACAGATAGGCACAATGTTCCGGCGGATGGGACGCAGGTTCCGCCTTATCAGGGCGAACCGGGAGATTGTCCTCTTTGCCATGTTCCTGCTCGTAGCCATAGCCTTCTGGTTCTCCCAGACATTCAAGGACCACACCACAGTCAATGTGGAGTACATCCTGCGTATTGTAAATGTCCCGAAGAACGTGTTGTTCACGTCTGAGGTCCCTCGAACTGTCAGCGTGTCGCTTTCGGGCAAGGGCTTTGTCATCCTGCAATACATGCTGACCAAGAAGGACAAGATACTAAGCGTGGACTATTCCGACTTGTCGAAGATTGGCGGTGTGCTGAGCATCGACAACTACATCTGGAAGAAGGTCATGGCAAAGGAACTGCCTGCCAGTGTCAACTACTCGTCGGTCAATCCATCTTCAGTGGAAATCTACTATTCGATGGGAGAACACCGACAAGTGCCGGTAGTGTTCAAGGGAAAGGTGCGGACATCCGACCAGCACATCCTGTGCGGCTTGGACTTGATTCCGCAATACGTGGACATTTATGCTCCGTCGCCACAGTACGACACCATCAAGGCTGTGTACACCGAACCGGTGACCTACACCGATGTGGAAGACTCAATACGTTTCCGGGTAGCCCTGCAGAAGATAAAAGGCGTGAAGATGGTGCCCGACTCCATTGACATAAATGCATGTGTCGACCTGTTTACCAGCAAGACCCTCAAGGTGTCCATCTATTGTGCCAACATACCGCAGGACAAGATTCTGCGCACGTTTCCGCTCATGGCAGACGTGTCCTTCCGTGTCAGCGCCACAATGTTCAGCAAGATAGTTGCCGACGACTTCCTCGTGGTGGTCGACTTCAACTCCATCAAGCCGGGCGACAGCAAATGCAAGCTGGTTGTGCGCGACAAACCTAATGGAATATATAATGTGAAAATAAATCCCGAGTATGTGGATTATGTAATAGAACAACAAGAAGATTGATTTATGATAATAGGAATTACAGGGGGAATGGGATGTGGAAAGACCTACATCTCAAATGTTCTTAGAAAACAAGGTTTTCCGGTTTATAGCTGCGACGACCGTGCACGCCGCTTGATGGTGGATGATGCCGACATCAAGGCAGGCTTGATAGAACTCGTCGGAGAAAACGCATTCACCGACAAGGGCGAACTCAACAAGCCTGTCATTGCAGAGTTCCTTTATGCAAATAAGGAGAACCAGGAGAAGATCAATGCTTTGGTGCATCCAAAGGTGAAAACCGATTTCCAGATGTGGAGCAAGCTGCAGGATGCCGACGTCATTTTCATGGAATGTGCCATACTCTACGAGTCGGGCTTCGACCAGCTCGTCGACAAGGTGCTCTATGTCTATGCCTCCGACGACGTACGCATACACCGTATCATCCATCGTGACAAACTCAACCGCATGGAGGTGACACGCCGCGTGAAGACACAGATACCCGAGGCAGTGAAGATGCGTCTTGCAGACTTCTGCATCATCAACAACGGAAACAACAACATACTGAAACAATTACAGAGTATACAAATATAAGGGCGGCGACTTCAGGTTGCCACCCATAAATCTATTTCAAAAGAAAAATAGTATGATCAAGGAAATTTTGGCCATATCAGGCAAACCCGGTCTCTACAAGCTCGTGAGCAGAGGGGTAAACATGCTGATAGTGGAATCTATGGACGAGAAGAAGAAACGTATGCCGGCTTATGCCACAGACAGAGTGGTGTCGGTAGCCGATATCTCAATCTACACAAACGACGGAGGCGAGACTCCACTGCCAGGCGTGTTCGATTCAATAAAGAGGGAATACGAGGGCAAATCAGTCGACATCAACCACAAGAAGGCAGACAATGAAGAAGTCATTGCTTTCTTCGCAAAGGTGCTTCCAAACTACGACACCGACCGCGTACATGTGAGCGACATGCGCAAGGTCATTGCATGGTACAACATCCTCATTGGAGCAGGTGTAACAGAATTCGTGGAAGAAAAGAAAGAAGACGCATCGGATGCAGAAGCACAGGCTGATGCTCCGTCAGCAGAATAATTAGGCTTGGGTACGCAACGACTGCTTGTGTGTGATTATGCGGTATTATTCCGGCTAAGCAATTATACAAGACATCTCTTGTGCGTGATTATGCGATATTATCCTTGTGCATGATTATGCGATACACAATAGGGCTGAGTCCATTAAGGATTCAGCTTTTTTGTACCGTCACTTGCCTTTGGCATTAATCACCTTCAAACTTCCAGTTTCACTTGCTTCCAGTTCCACTTGACAAAACCATCTTTACACCTGCTTTTCTGCAGAGTCCTACTTGACAAAGTCTTCACTCCAGCTGCTTTTCTGTAGCACTTATCAAATTCTTCTATTCATTTCTTCCGAAAAAACATATCTATTGGAAACAGTGTAATAAAACTTTTGTAACTTTGCACCGACAATGGGTTCGCTCCAGCGTTTCAGTTCCTTCAGACGGAATATGCGATGCTGTGCGATTAAAAAGGGAATCGGGTGAGAATCCCGGACAGTCCCGCTGCTGTAATCGTCCATATTTCTGCTCTCGGGCAGAGAGGACAAGCATTCAATGAGTCACTGACAACATTTTCTTCGGGAAGACTCGCTTGTCACTCAACCAAGTTTTTGGACGTAAGTCAGAAGACCTGCCATTGTTGCTTCGCCATACTTTCTCTTGTTGAAGAGACGAGCCTTGGTGTAGCCAGTTTTATCAAGCCCCGTGGGATGGGCTGGGATGAAGACATAGCAAGGTTGAAACTGAATGAACAGAACAAGTTCTTTGCTGTTGTGCACCGTCATGTGGTGTGCTTCAGCTGTTTGTGGAACATATGCACAAACTGGAAAATCTCATGATTCGAGTGCTCTTGACAGTATCCATACTATCAAGGAGGTGATTGTTGTGGGCAAGAATCCACAGGCAATCATTCCTGCCCAGGTGATTGGCAGTGAGGAACTGGAACGGTTGAACAGCCTGAACGTGGCTGATGCATTGCGTTTCTTTTCTGGTGTACAACTGAAGGATTATGGTGGGGTAGGGGGAATCAAGACCGTCAACATCCGTTCTATGGGCACCAATCATGTGGGCGTGTTCTATGATGGAGTGGAACTTGCAAACGCACAGAACGGACAGGTGGACCTTGGCATGTATTCGCTCGACAACATGCAGACCATATCTCTCTACAACGGACAGAAGAGCCAGATATTCCAGGCAGCGAAGGAGTTTGCCTCTGCTGGGTCGGTGTATCTGCAGACTCGAGTGCCCGAGTTTGCCGACGGCAAGCAATACAATCTGCGGGCTAAACTGAAGGCTGGGTCGTTTGACCTCATCAATCCTTCCCTGCTTCTCGAACTCAAACTCTCCGAGCGTGTGCGCCTCTCCTTCAACAGTGAATGGCTCAGCAGCAGTGGCAAGTATAAGTTCCGCTACAGACGCAAGGCAGTGAAGACCGACGAGATAATGTACGACACCACTGCCGTCCGGCAGAATGGTGACATCCGTGCCACCCGACTGGAGGGAGGACTCTTTGGTGACATCAATGGTGGCGAGTGGATGCTCAAGGCATACAACTACACATCCGACCGGGGTGTGCCTGGTGCCATCGTCAATAATGTGTGGCGGCGTGGCGAGCGCATAAGCGACAACAACTCCTTTGTGCAAGGCTACATCACGAAACGGTTTACTCCGAAATACCAGACAAAGCTTATGGCGAAGTATTCTTACTTCCGCACGAAATATGTAAATAAAGACACCACGGTTATGATGATTGACAACGTGTACAAGCAGAATGAGTTCTACGTCTCTACCCAACACCAGTTCGACATCACCGACTATTGGAAAGTTTCAGGAGCATATGATTTCCAGTGGAACCACATGGATGCTGACATGTATGGTTTTGTACGCCCGACTCGCTGGAATCATATGGCTTCTGCTGCTACTTCATTGTTGCTCGGTGGCTTCCGGATGCAGGGCAGCTTGGTGTACAACTATGTTCACGACGTGACACGTGATGCCGAATCTCCAGACGACAAGAACACATGGTCGCCAGCCGTCTTCGCCTACTATAAGCCGTTCCGTAACGTAGGTTTCTCCATAAGGGCTTTCTGGAAGAAGAGTTTCCGTATGCCGACGTTCAACGACCTCTACTATGCCGAGATGGGCAACTCAAAGCTCAATCCCGAGTACACCACGCAGTACGACCTTGGACTTGCTTACTTCAGCAAGCGGCACAAAGGCTTCCTCTATGAATGGGCAGTGGAGGTGGACGGTTACCGCAACAATGTGAAGGACAAAATCGTAGCCTATCCCAAGGGGGCACAGTTCCGTTGGACGATGCTTAACCTCGGAAAAGTCCGTATCACTGGCCTCGATGCCAAGGTGAGTGCCACGTTGCGTCCCATGCGCAAGCTTTATGTCACCACCCGTCTGCAGTACACCTATCAGGAGGCTATTGATGTGACCAATCCTGCCGACACCTACTATCGTGACCAAATACCTTATATCCCATGGCACAGCGGTTCTGCCGTGGTGCAGGTCGACTACGACACGTGGGGACTCAACTACAGTTTCATCTATACGGGTGAACGCTACAACCAGCAGGAGAACATCGTCTATAACCACACGCAGCCTTGGTACACCAGCGACCTCTCGTTGCAGAAGAGTTTCCTTTGGAAGGACGGCTACAAGGCACGCGTGGCAGTGGAGGTGAACAACCTTTTCTCTCAAGACTACGACGTGATACTTAACTACCCGATGCCGAAACGCAACTACCGCGTGACGCTGACGTTTGAAATGTGACAACTGGCAATGACATCGAAAATGAACATCCATATCAAACAAACATTAGTGTTGCTGGCAACCATCGTTGTCATGACAACCTGCCGTAAGGACGAGGTCGTTGTGCCGACTGAATATGACCTGTTGCCCGAGGAAATGTCCGAAGGTCAGAAGTGCATCGGCATGTATCTGCTCAACGAGGGAAACATGGGTAGCAACAAAAGCACACTCGACTATGTGGACTTCGTGCAGGGCTACTACGTCCGTAATCTCTATGCCGAACGCAACCCCACCGTCATCAAGGAACTGGGTGACGTGGGCAACGACATCCAGATATACGGCTCACGCATCTATGCCGTCATCAACTGCAGCAATAAGATAGAGGTGCTCGATGCCCGGACTGCCAAGCGCATCGGACAAGTCACCATTCCAAACGTGCGCTACGTCCGGTTCCATAAGGGATATGCCTATGCTACAAGTTATGTGGGACCAGTGCAACTCAACAACCCCGATGCAGTGCAGGGGGCGGTCTATAAGATTGATACACTCTCGCTCAAGGCTGTCGCCAAGTGTACCGTGGGTTATCAGCCCGATGAACTTTGTGTGCTGGGACAATACATATACGTTGCCAACTCCGGAGGCTACATGGCTCCGAACTACGACAATACCGTATCGGTTATCGAGATAGAAGGTTTCAAGCAGACAGAGAAGATACCCGTGGGCATCAACCTCCACCATATCAAGGCCGACTCATACGGCAAACTGTGGGTGACATCGCGTGGTGACTACCAAAATATCCACTCAAAACTCTTCGTCATCTCCAAGAAGAAAGGACGAAATGAGATGGTGGTGACCGACACGCTCGATATCCCGTGTTCCAATTTCTGCATCAGCGGCGACTCGCTCTACTACTATGCCACAGAGTGGAACAACTACACGCAGAAGAACACCATCACCTATGGCATCATCAATGTGAAGACAAAGGAGAAAGTGACCGACCAGTTCATCACCGACGGCACTGAAGCTGACATCACCATTCCCTATGGCATAGCCATCCATCCCGAGACGCAAGACATCTATGTTACTGATGCCAAGAACTACGTTTCCAGTGGCGTGCTCCATTGCTATGACCGCAACGGCAAACAGAAATGGAGTGTGCGTACGGGCGATATCCCAGCTCACATGTGTTTCCTGATGAAGAATTAAGACACATTCAATGACAGAGAAGATGAAACGGAACTTTCTATATATAATAATAGGTGTAATCGGAGCCATGAGTCTGGCGTCATGTCACGATGAAGTTGACAATGTGACATCGGGGCTCAACGGCTACTACTACATTGAGCGCATGCGCAAACTGCTGCTGGCTCCCGCCTACGAAGGCAATGCTTACCGTTGGACATTGCACAGGGAAGACGGTACCGATTCAGTGCTCTCCAATGAACGCAACTATGTGTTCCTTGCAGAGAAGGAGGGGTCATACAACATCACGTTCTCCATGGATGATGGCGACCGTGGCTACAAACAGAGTTTCCCTATATTTGTCGTTCACGAAGAGACAGAGTACAGTCCTTATATCGCCAAGGTGCTGGAATACCGTCCTGCCCCCGGACAGTTCATAAATGCCATGCCCCTCTATGAGGTGGGCGACACCGAAGAGTCGATGCGCCAGAAGGCAGAAGACGACCTGAAGAATGATGTGATGATATCCCTCGGTTCGTATGGTGGTTATGTGACCTTCGCCTTCGACCACACCGTAATAAATGTACCCGGCGAGAAAGATTTCCTCATCAAGGGCAATGCCTTCTACAGCGATGTGGAGGCGTACAAGGAAGAGAAAGGCGGTTCGGCAGAGCCGGGCATCGTGATGGTGGCGTTCGACCGGAACTGCAATGGCATCCCCGATGAGGACGAGTGGTATGAACTCGCCGGCAGCGAATACCACAAGCCCACGACGGTGAAGAATTACGAGATAACCTACTATCGTCCAACTGACCACAAAGCCATTCCCAATGATATGGGCACGCTCACCGATACGGTTTACATCCCATGGCGCGACAATCAAGGGGCTACAGGCTATGTGGCGAAGAACATGTACCACTCGCAGAACTACTACCCAAACTGGATGGCCAGCGACACGCTGACATTCAAAGGAACACTCCTGCCGCCCAATGGAAGGGACGAAAGCGGCTTCGGCACTTACTACGTGCTTTACTCTTATCCGTGGGGTTATGCGGACAACCATCCGAATGAGTACACCGACCTCAACTCGTTCGACATCTCGTGGGCGGTGGACAAGCAGGGCAACCATGTGGATTTGCCCGGTGCCGACTTCGTCCGTGTCTATACCGGCGTAAGGCAATACTGCGGTTGGCTCGGCGAAACATCTACGGAAATCTCCCGTGCGCAGGACTTACACATAGAGATAAAGTCGTCCGTGCCCGATGACCCCGTGCCCGATGAATAATGAAACGATTCAAGTATATTATAAACCAATATTGTTAAACTAATAAAGAAAAGAAGTATGAAGAAAATTTACTCTCTACTCCTTCTGCTTGCGTGCATGACGCTGACGGCGTTTGCACAGACGAGCGTGCAGGGAGTGCCGCGCAGCGGTGAAAGGGCAGGGCGTAATGCTATTCCAAGCGTGAAGCCCACAGTTTGTCTGGACAGTATCAAATACTGGGTAGGCCAAGGAATAAACCGATCTGCCCTTGTCGTTAAATGGAGTGACGGCAAAGGTAATGACCACAAACTAGCATGGGGCTATAAATGGAACGATAAAGACGAACCGACAGGCGAGGATATGCTGCGTGCTGTGGCAAAGGCCGACCCACGTTTCTATATGCTGTTGAATGGCGGTACACAATATGGTGCCGCTATTGGAGGACTTGGCTTTGATGTGAACGGCAATGGAAATATTGCTCTTGTTAAAGACGGTGTAAGCTACAGTCTTACAGACGGTGTTTATAATACCACTTCGTATGATTTTGACAGTTGGAAGAGCAACGACTCCAATGACTATTGGTATGCCGGTTGGTACAATGGCTACTGGAGTTACTGGACAACAGATGATGTCAATACCAAATACGACTACTCTTCTGTTGGAGCTTCTTCCCGCAAACTGACAGAGGATTGTATTGATGGTTGGTCGTATATCTCTGACATGGAAAACTGGTACAGTAATGACATGACAGGTGATGTTGAATATGTCTCAGCACCCGTGTCTGCAACTCGTGCCAAAGCTATGCCCCTTATGGCTACGTCCAGCTCGAGAATACACTACATTTATCGAAATGATACGAGTAACGACGAGGGCATCCAACTGTTGAACTATCTGAACGATAAGTCAACGGTGCCTGATGGCGACACAATCATGTTCCGCGGCGGTTGTTTCGGAAAGAAGATAGAGTTTGAAGGTGGAGACGATATAGGAAGATCTCTGACCATTATCGGCAATGGAGTTATTTTTTCAGGAGAAAGCTCATGCATTGCCAATTATACTCAAGGGACAACTTTGGTTCTCAAAGATATTGTATTTGATGGGGTGCAGAATCCAATAATCGCTAATAATTGTAATTTGATTGTTGAAAACTGCAAGTTCTGCAACTGTGTGTCAAGAAGTAATGGATGTGCAATTTATGCGTCCACCGATGTAGGCAATGAAAATTTTGAAAATACGGTTACTATAAAAGGTTGTCTTTTTGAGAACAATTACGCTTCTACAAATAAGAAGGGAACGAAGAAATATTCTAGCGTAATCTGTTTTGGCAAGACTGTTTACCCAAAGCTGACAACCAATATCATCTCTTGCTCGTTTGTAGGCAACAGGTCTGCCGATAATAAGAGTAATTGTATCTATTATGCTAATGGTACGCCTGCCATCAACGTAGTGAACTGTGCTTTTGAAGGTAACTACTCGGATTCCGGTGCGGCTCCTGAGATACTATTTAATACCGAATCAAAGTCGCTTGGCTATAACGTTATTCACGGAACGGTGAGCGATGAGAGCTATCTTGCTTCTACGGATGTTATAGGTGAGAATATTGATAGTCTGTATAAAAAGGTGGACGACGCTTACCAGGTACTGAAGACTGGCAAGCTCTATAAGCATCTGCCGGCTAACACCCAACTGGAAGGTATAGAGTTCCCATATAAGGATGCATATGGTGCTGTCGTAAATTATACAGCAGCTTCCAATACTGGCGCAATACAGCAGGAGTACTCAGAGGGTACGTCCGCATACACTGATGGCGTGTTCATCTTGAACGAAGACTGGTATGGTCATCAGAACTCTACCATCAATTTCCTTACCAATGACGGCGAATGGGTTTACCGTGTGGTACAGAAGGAGAACGAAGGCGTGAAGCTGGGTTGCACAGCGCAATATGGCCAGATCTATGGGGACAAGTTCTACATCATGTCAAAGCAGGCAAAGGATCCGGGCGATACCATCACTGGCGGACGCATCAATATCTTTGACGCAAAGACGATGAAGTTAGTGAAGCAGATGGAGAATATCGCTGTAGACTCCGACGGCAAGAGCAATGCTGACGGACGTGGCTTCCTTGGTGTGGACGAGCATAAAGGATATGTTGGCTCCAGCAATGGCATATATGTCCTTAACCTTGATACGTATGAGGTGCAAGGCCAGGTGGAAGGTTCTGACAACAGCGGTGGATCCGCTTACGCACAGTTGTATAGCGGACAGGTAGGTAACATGATACGTGTAAACGACCGCGTATTCGCCGTACACCAGAAGCAAGGTCTCCTCGTCATTGACGCCAATACGGATAAGGTGGAGAAGATAATCACTGCTCCCGGTGCAGACATTGGTTGGGGCTTTGGCTCGGTTGTTCTCTCAAAGGACGGTAACTTGTGGCTTAGTGTAGCTGCACAAGGCGGCAGCGGTCTGGCTGACAATAAGATTGTGAAGATCAATCCGAATACGCTGGAGGGCGACACAATAAGTCTTCCTGACGGCATCTATGGTCCGGCTAACTCATGGTATGCCTGGACGCCAGACTGTTTCTGCGCAAGCAACCAGCAGAACGCACTCTACTGGAACGGAGGTTCCAACTCTTGGTTCAGTGGTTATACTATTTACAAGTATGACATCGACAATAACAAGTTCAGTACGTATCTTGACTTTACAAACGATGCTGATGGCTTCTACATCTATGGCTGCTCATTCCGCATAGACCCTGTTACCGACAATGCTTACGTAAGTCTCTTCAAGGGATTCCAGGACCAGACGTATGTCGTACGCAAATATGATGCAGCAGGAACACAGTTGGCTGAGTATCCTATGATTTCCAACTACTGGTTCCCTTCACTGCCGGTATTCCCCGACAATGCCGACCCGATTATTGCCAATCCCGTCAGCGACTTCTCGCTTGATGTCGATTCGACAAAGACCATCGACTTGAGCGACCTTGCTACAGATGCCGACAACTTTCAGGCAGGTATCGTGAAGACAGTGAAGGCAGTAAGTGATGCTGCAGTTCTCGACGCCACGATGAAGAACGGACAGCTCATCATCGCTCCGAAAGCAGAAGGAACATCAACTGTCACCTTGCAGGCTAACAGTAACGGTAAGCTTGTGGAAACTGAATTCACAGTCACCGTGACTTCTTCTACCGGTATTAGCGAAATCAATACAGGTGCCGATGCGGTGGAAGTGGCACGCTTCACAGTCGACGGCCGACGCATCTCTGCTCCTCAGTCGGGCATAAACATCATACGCATGAGCGACGGTACTGTACGTCGTGTCTTGGTAAGATAATGACTCATAAAGCGAAAGTCTTCATTTCCTGACTTTCACTCCAACGAAAAACGTCCACTCCCGGGAACAGTCCCGATGGTGGACGCTTTTGTGTTGGATGGTGGACGTTTTTGTGTTGGAGGAAGATTACCCCAGCATGGCAAAGAGGCTTGCAAGTACCACGGTCATGATGCCGCAGACGACGATGCTGAGCGAACTCATCGAGCCTTCCACTGCTCCCATCTCCATGGCTTTGGCTGTGCCCACTGCATGCGAAGCCGAACCGATGGCAATGCCCTTGGCAATGGGATGGTTCACACGGATGAGCTTGAGGAATTTCTCGGCAAAGACATTGCCCAGCACTCCGGTGATGATGATGGAGACGACAGTGACGGGCACTATACCGCCCAGTTCTTTCGATACGTCGATGCCGATGGCTGTTGTTATGCTCTTGGGCAGGAACGTGACGTAGGCAGCATGGTCGAGACCGAGGAGAAGTGCCATGATGAAGATGCACGTCAGACTTGCCAACACACCTGCCAGCATGCCTGCCATCAGTGCCTTGAAGTTGCGCTTGAGCAGTTCCGCCTGTTGATAGAGTGGTACGGCTAGGCACACTGTGGCAGGAGTGAGCAGATAGGAGATGATGGCTGAACCTTCTTTGTATGAATCGTAACTGATGTCGAACGTGAGCAGGGTGGCAATGACGAGGACGATGGACACGAACAGTGGGTTCATCAGTGCCCAACCGGTCTTGCGCTTGAGCCACATGCCGATGGCGTAGCTCACCAGACTTATCATGACTCCGAAAAACACGGAGGAATTCAGGAATTCTGTATTCATAGCCAATGACTGAAATTTAGTGGTTTTCCATTCCGTTCTTTCCTTTCTTTATCACCGCTTGTGTCACCCATCCGGCTGCTGCCATGACCACGAAGGTGCTGACGACAGTGATGAGTGCGTAGGAAAGCAGGTGGTCTTTGATGCCGTCCCAAGCGGGGAGGAGGCCTACGGCTGGCGGCACGAACATCAGAGGCATCACTGCAATGAGGAATGCGGATGTCTCCTTGATTTGCTGCACCTTCACCCATTTCAGTTCCAGTGCAAGGAAAAGCAACACGATGCCATAGATGCTGGCTGGAATAGGCAGGGGCAATACATAGTGGAGCACTTCTCCCAGGAAGGAGAATGCCACAATGATGAGAAATTGGATGATGTATTTCATAATGTCTGTTCTTCAATAGGGGACGGTGCTATTTCGCTTCCAAAGCCTGTTCGATGATGCGGGCAGTGGCATCGGCACCAAAGCGGTGCACATTGATGGAGAGGTCGTATTCGGCAGCGTCGCCCCAGGTGTGTCCCGTGTAATAGTTGTGGTATGACCGCCGCTCTTCGTCGATGCGGTCCACCCGTTCGGTTGCGTCCTCACGGCTCAGTTGGTGGCGCGAGGCTATGCGGTCCACTCTCACTGCATGTGGCGCATGTAGGAACACTGACGTGAGGTCCTTGCGGTTGTCGAGTATGATGTTGCCGCAGCGTCCCACAATGATGCAGTCTTCGTTGCCCACGAAGCAGTTCACAGCCTTGCGCAAGCGTTGGCGCACCTCCCTTGTCACCGATTCCTGCATGGTGACAGCCATGGCGAAGTCGTCGATGGGATGCTCGGAGAAGAAGTCGTACATCTCGTCGTATTGTCCCATGCTGCGTGCCTTAGCCAGAAAGTCTTTGCGCGTGTAGAGCGGCACGCCATAGAAATCGGCAAGAAGCCTGCCGACGCTTTCGGCATCACATCCGCACTGTCTTGCAATCGTGATAATCATAGTGATTCCTGTTTTATGTTCATCGAATATCGGGTGCAAAATTACGTACAATTCCTTTATCATGTCGCCTGACATGCGCTTTTTTTCATGTGTTTTCATGCAATCGGTAGCTTTGCCGCAGACAATGCTTTGTCCGGGTTCATACGACCGGACGTCCGAGCCAATACGAGCGGTAGGACAGCCATCCCTGAAAACCTCTGCACAATCCTCTCCTGGAATCCTCTCCTGGAATCCTCTCCTGAATCCTCTCCTGAAGGAAAGGACTTACCATTCGGATGGTGTGGGAGGGAGAGTGGGCGGCAATAGGAGCTAGCCCTCTCCGAGGGCGTTAAAGCGAGTGCGGGCTTGTGAGCTGTAATATATGCGAGCAATGCTCGAGTGCATTGTAATAGGAGCTAGCTCTCTC
>CAVISR010000054.1:0-20984 GCA_963645405.1 Acutalibacteraceae bacterium | reverse complement strand
ATCAACTCAAAGGGTACTCCATTGAGTCAGGGCGACTTCGTCATGTCAAAGATGGCTGCTGACGAGGTTCATGGAGGAAACACCTTGCGAAAGATTATAGACTACTTCAGCCATTTGGCTGTAGTGCCCACCTATTTTGAGTATATCAAGAATAACGACACCAGTTTTGCCGCAACTCCTTATCTGCAAAAGCTTGCTTGGCTGGCAGACGACAAGGAAACAGTTTATGACCCAGGATGTGATGACGTAATCCGTGTGGCTTTCATGCATAAGCTCAAGCGAGCAAAGCTGGCTAATCTTGTCCAACTTCTTACAGGTCGTGACTTCGAAACAAGGGAGTTCAAGGAAGAAATTGTAGAAGACACATTCAACAAAATGTACGATGGCGTTGCCAACGTGATAAGCCAGCACAACTTCACTCAGTTTATGATTGCCATCAAATCTGCCGGTTTCATCTCGAGCAAGATGGTCACCTCGAATATGGCTCTTGACTTTGCCTACACCATCTATCTTTTGCTTCAAGAGTCAGACGTTCCCGTTGCAGAGCGGAAAAGGATAGTCCAGAAATGGTACGTACTGTCGGTTCTTACAGGACGCTATAGCAGTTCCCCGGAATCAGCCTTCGCCCGTGATATCCGTCAGATTACAGAGCAAGGTGTGCCTGCTATGCTAAAAGCCATTGAAGACGCCACGTTGTCAGAGAATTTCTGGAATGTTGCAGTGCCTCAAAACCTGGCAATGACATCGACAAACAACCCAACTTATCTGGTATATTTGGCTGCACAGGTATTCTTCAATGACACTTCGCTTCTATCTTCAAACATCACAGTTCGTGAATTGATTAGCCTTGGAGGTGACGTGCACCATGTATTTCCCAAACAATACTTGATAAACAACCACTATTCCAAGAACCAATACAACCAAGATGCCAACTATGCCTATCTTGACCGACCGGTTAATGAGTCCATTGGCAAAAAAGCGCCAAAGGAATACTTCAATATCGCTTTGAATCAATGTGAAACAAAGGTATCCGAATGCGGTTCCATCATCGACAAAGAACAATTGATGAATAACATTTCAATGAACTGTATTCCTACCACGGTGTTCGACATGGATTACAATAATTATTACGAGTTCTTGGAGGAACGCCGATTGCTCATGGCTCATAAGATTCAGAAATTCTACGAAAGTCTGTAAGGACGATGTTTCCCGTGGCAGTAACTTTTACTCAGTCGGGAAATACAACATTATAGCAAGGAGGCTTGATTGTCTCCTTGTTTTTTGCGCTTTTCTAAACATTTTTCCAACGGTGCAGATAGACTGCACTGATATCATTTACCTTTGTCCTAAAGTACAACAAACAATAGGATAGTATGAAAAGAAAAGCACTAATGTTGACAGCATTGCTGTCTTGCGTTCTGTGTATCCACGGACAGAATGTCGCAAAGAATTGCTATCGTGGTTATGTTGATGCCGGCTACTCCATCGGTATCGGCGACTATGAGTTTGGCCGTTTTGAGGTAAACACATCGCACGGCTATCAGTTTAATCCCTACATCTTCCTCGGTGCAGGTGTAGGACTCCATTTCATGCCCTCATACGAAACACCCGGTATGAATATTCCACTTGACGTAAGAGACAGTAAGGTTGACATCCCTGTCTTTGCCAATGTCAGATGCAACTTCAGTAAGAAAAAGGTGACACCGTTTGTCGATGTCAAAGGAGGCACCTACATTAACAACAACGGAGGTCTGTATGTCAATGCATCTGCCGGTTGTAGGTTTGCCATCAACAAGAAACAAGCCGTGAGTGTCGCAGTGGGCTACGCATTGGAAGAACTCGAGTTTGAGACTTTCGCCAGATTTGTCAGCTATACCAGCATGAACTATACTCGCAACCCAAGGAAACTTGAAACTGATGCCATAACACTGAAAGTTGGTTTTGAATTCTAATGTCTAAGCAATATGCCTATGAAAAAGTTTGTTTTAGTTTTAGTTGCAGCAGCATTTGCATGCACTTCATTGAATGCCCAGATTCTTAGAGCAGAAGAACTGGAGAAGTACGCCAAGGAAAAGTATGGCGAGAAATGGGTGGATGCCGCCACCAATCTTGGTTCACAGTTGACCCTGGACAAGAACAATGCCATCACCTACACACAGATTATCCCTGCAGAGGGAAAGACGAAAGAGCAACTCTACGTCTTGCTGAACTATTGGTTTACAGCAACGTTCAACGATGCCAACTCTGTAATCAAGCTAAATGACAAAGACCTTGGAACCATTATCGCCCAAGGCTACGTCGAGAGTATTGCGTCGCACGCAGGAGGATCGAACGCCTACAATGTCAATCTGCGTCCTGTCATCAAGTGCGATATAAAAGACAACAAAGTCAGAGTCACCTACACAGTACCGTTCTATTCCGTAACTGTCGCTGTTGGTGGTGGATGGATTGGAGCTATGGGTGGAACCATTCCCACTCGCTCTGACGAGAACTGGCCTTTGGACAAATGCTTCCCATTTGCATCAAAAGATTCCCACAAGAAGACCTCCAGCAAGGCACTTGTGATGGCTCACGCATACTCCAATGTTGTGATGGACAAGATTGAGGAATGCATCAAGAACGGACTGTCCGGAAACGAGGGTGATGATTGGTAATTGTGTAACATCAAATACAGAACATTATGAAGAAGTATCTTTTTATCCTGCTTACCCTTGTGGTAGCATCATTTGCGTTTGTATCATGTAGCAGTGATGACGACGATGACAATCAGTACACCTCTGCTCTTGTAGGCACATGGAAACTGACCGAAGTTAGAATGTCAGAGACTGGTTCTTACATCACCTGGCCGTTCAAGACCACATACGCATCGTTCAAGTCAGACGGCACATATTACGGCTCTGGTTATTTCGGAACAGGCAGTGGCACATGGTCGCTGAAAGGCAACACCATCAAAACCTATGTTGACGGCAAGCTGTATGTGTCTTACGACATACTATCAGTTACATCTACCGATGCAGAGTTGAAGATGACAGCCGATGACGCATCCCTTTGGATTAAATGTAAAAAGCAATAAACTCTGATTCACCAATGCATCAATTCCTGATGCTTTGGATATAATCAAGAAGGATGGTAGGGTTGATTACCTTGCCGTCCTTTTTTGTCGTCAAATGCAGATGTGGCCCGGTTGACATCCCTGTATTTCCAGACAGTCCAATGGTCTCACCAGCATTGACAAACATACCACTCGATACCAATGAAGAAGACAAGTGACAATAGCTGACGGTATAGCCAGCCGTGCGTATTGTCACATACCTGCCAGAACGGTTATCCTGTCCAACTGCCACTACCTCGCCAGGGAACATAGAATATACATTTTCGTAATGCGCCTGAAGATCAACTCCGTTGTGCAAACAGTATTTGTGCATGATGGGATGCACTCTCATGCCAAACCGTGAACTAATCCGAATGCTTTTAAGCGGAAGGGACACGCTCAGATAGGGGAGGATGTTCAAAGATGATTGTGCAGGAAGAGTCTCTATGGGTAACGAAGCACGAACACCAACAGTGTCACCAGGAACAACAGCGGTTGAGTCCTGTGCACCCTTGGGCTTAATGGATATGTGACGATTGATATCACCAATCGTATTGAACTGTGCATGTGCTATGGTACTTGTCAATGCCCACACAAGTATCATCGTGAGTCTGTAACTTACTTTCATGTCGCAAAGTTAGTTAGACTGTTTACAAGTTAGGTGACAGTTGCATAAAGCAAGCAGTTTCTGTAACTTTATTTGCATCTATAGTATGATTATCACGCAATAATCATACTTCTTTCATAACTATATATAAAACATCGACAATAGTAAGAATGTTGTTATTTGCCTTCATCTTAATCACCGTAATTTTGCTAAGAGTTTGGCTTTACCGATAGTCAGATACACACTATCATAGCCGACATAACAAAGAAATAGATAACACAAATAAATACAGAGTAAATGAATTACAATTTCGATGAGAATGAGATGCCATACGACATCCTCGAACGTTTCGGTCTCACTCAGACGATGATTGACGATTTGCCAACCGATGTTCTGATGAACATCCACAACGGTCGCAAGTCTCCCGTACTGCCAGTCCACATCACAGCCGAGAACGGAGAAGAAGTGAACGCACGCACACGGTTCAGTCTGGTAAGAACACAAGAAGGCAATGTCGATGTACTTTTCTATCCACAACTTGATGAGTACGACTTGAAAGTTTTCAATGAACAGCAGAAACAAAACTTGCTTGACGGCAAGCCCATTATCGGCCATCTGGAAAGCAATGAAGAGGGAGAGGAGCGTGGCGGAAAATCCTTCTTCCAGCTTGACCCCGACAGCAAGCAAGTGCTCAGCGTCTCCACTCCAGTCATCGGCAGAAACATCCAGTATGTTGCCGACCGTTACCACCTGACAGGTGCAGAGATGCAGAAGCTGCAGAACGGTGACGTGCTTACCATCATAGAAGATGACGAAGAGTGCGCCATCGGCATCGACCTCAACGCCAACACCGGCATCCGTTTCGCCGCCGGCAACGAGCAAGTATGGAGAAGAGAGGCAAAGCGTGACTGGGACAAGTACAACTTCGGCATCTTCGGCTGTTGGGCGATGAATGAAGACGGTAGTCTCGACTACATCCCCGAAGAGAGCTACACCGACGAGATATGGCAAGAGCAAAAGAAACAAGGTTTGCGCATGATGCAACGCTAACCCATAGTATAACAACCAAACTACATTGAAATGGTAAATATAAAATACTATTCCGAAGACGAACTCGTGGAGAAATTCCAGAGCGGAGAATACGGCTGGCTTGACTATGTCAACCACCATTCACCCGAATGGCAGGAAGAATACACCGCATTCTGTCAAGAAAGAAACTTGATTGTCAACGAAGAGTCAGCAGAAGAGTTTGTCTATTGGAAAGGCGAACAGATAGAAGAAGGTGAATAACCAACAATGTCTCACTCTAATCAAAAGAGAATATGTCTATTAGATCAAACGCGCTACCAGTCGGCGGAGACCTCGCACCCGAACTGCAGGAAATACTCCGCAAGAATGGAATGCAAGCCCATGTCATAAGACAAGGCGAAGGCTATCAGTTGGCAGTCCAAGGCCATGATTCCCCTTTGCTCACCTATGACATCACCCCACAGCAGATGCGCAGCCTGGTGGATTGGGGAACCAATTCAGCCAACAAGAAAGCTTACAACACCTTTGCCGAACTGGTAAAGAACGATTTCTATATGCCCCGTGATTTTGTTCATGCCCGTAATGCCAATGGAAGAGTCGCCATGGGACTTCATGGCTACCGTATCGGTGTAGGAGAATATGGACGGTTGCCCTATGACAGGCGCAGTGCCCACATGATGATGGATCCCTATCAAGGTCGATTCCTCGGATGGACACCACGCAACCAAGAAGGCTTCCACATGCGCAGAGTCGGAGGAGCCATGTTCATGCAAGGAGCACCCCTTGTACCTGAACGCCCAGATGGGAGGATGAAACCCGGTGAACTGCAGAACGGAGGCTATGGGTATTACTACAAAGGCGGTCAACAGAATGTCGTGCAGCAACCTTCGCAGGATGTGTTGTCAGACCTGCAATCCGTCATCACTCCGGTGGAAGTGCGTCCACGACCGCAAGAACCAGCCAAGCCATACAAAGAACTCATCACCTCGGATGTCTATTTTAGCAACGAGAAATGGCAGGAATGTCTTGCTTCGCATGGTATCGTCATCGACACAGCCAACAAGACACTAACCATCCAATCATCTGCCACAAAGCAAGACTTTGTCTATGACCTTACAGACGATGAACTGAAAAAGCTCACCGACAACTCCATCAAGCAAATCCCGGTAAAAGACCGCATTGACCTTATCAATAATGTCATCAAAGACGACTTTCAGGATAAGCTGACGATGGATATCCTCAACTCAAAGGAACTGATAAGTTTGAAACTCAATCCAGAGGTAGAAGCAGAGTTGAACAACCGTCAGCAGATAGTGACAGAACAGTCGCAACCCCTTGTGACGGATGCAGACCAACGTGTTGTAGAGGAAGACCGCAGCGTTGCCCATGTAGATGGCAATAGTCTGTATGAGTTGAATGAGGGCAAAGGATGGTATAGAGAAGAAAAACATGGCAGAGAAGTCCAAGTGGATGACATCAAGGTAGAGCCAGTACGCAATGACCAAGGCGAAATACAGAAAGACGAAAAAGGCAATGCCAAGTACCGCATGACCGCCGTCATCAATGGTGAAGCCGTCAGCCATGAGATTACACAAAAGCAATACGACAAGTTTATGGCCATAGACGATTATCACCGAATGAAACTCTTCTCACATATCTTCAATGAAGTGGATATGAAGTCCGTTCCAGGAGAAAGCAACAACGTTGGAGCCAAGATAGGCGGAGCTCTTCTCGCCGGTCTCGCAGTGATGAGCGAGTTAGGCAGAGACCGATATGCCCCAACAGTGTATATGGAGCAGCACCAAGACCACCGTCCACATGTCTATTTCAAGGGAGGAGTGGATTCGCCCCAAGAGCTTGCCGCCAGAGCCTTTGATGCAGGGCTCAATGCCGGAGAACACGGTGTAGGCATGGGACACGGAAGATAATTCAACCACAATAATAAAGCAAGAAATGAAAAAGAGCAGAAGCAACAAGAAGCAACTACATCCAGCAATCCTCGATGAAGAAAAAGCACAGAAGCAGTACGCCAACAATGACGAGTTCTTCGATTTCGTGGAAAGTCAAAAAGAAGATACTTTTCGGGAACTTACGGCACACATCGACAAGGACGATGAGGAAATCATTAACCGCACCCTTGTGGCAGGGCTGATGACGCTGTTGGACTACTCCCGTCAGTGCAACGAGTTTGAATGTGTTGTAGGGTTGTTCGTCGAGTCGTACATCGCATACGCCAAGAAACTCTCTGACGAGAAAATCAAGAGAGAGGAGCTCTGGAAACTCTACTTCACAATCGGTGTTGCCAAGAATTTGAAAAAGGAAGGAAATAATATCGGCTTCCTCGATTTCCTCGTGCAGCGCATCCTGTTTACCCTCAACATGTACCTCTGGCATGACTACTGCAAACAGAGCAACATCCCAGTAAAGTAAGCCATGACCGAAGAGCAGACATTCGCAGATTACAGAAGCCGTCTTGACATCAAAGACGTACTGACAGACGCAGGCTACACGTTTTACAAGCGTGATGGCTTGCGCTATCCTGCGTATGTACGGTTGGACTGTGACGGCAGGAGAATCAGCGGTGACAAGTACATTGTCATGCCTGGCAGAAACTGCTGTTTCCAGCCACCTGTCATGAAGACCTATTCGCCCACCTCTTTCATCTGGGAGCATCCCGAGCTATTCCCAGAATACAAACAAGGCATGAAGGAATCCGCTCTTGTCCATAAAGTCTGCCAACGGCTGCTCAATATACCCACAGAAGACAAGAACCGAACTGTCCATGATCCCATCAATGATGGCAAACCATTTGACATCGGACAATACAAGCTCGACCATTTTAACCCAAATGATTTCGAATCCCAGAAACCATTCTACGCATTCTTCAAGTCACGCGGCATCGACCATGCCACCCGTCTGGCCTTCCATGAAAGCTTTGTTCTTGCTTCAAGAACCACAAATGACGGCAAGGTATATAAGAACCTTTCCTTTCCCATGTACATCCCGGGGCAACCAGACAAATGCGTAGGCTTTGAAGAAAGAGGCTATCCCCACAAAGACGGCAGCTCACGTAAGGGAATGGCAGCCGGCACCAATGCCAGTGAAGGACTGTGGATGGCAAGTCCACGGCATACCACGCTCCAAGAAACCAAAAATATCTACGTCTTCGAGAGTGCCTATGATGCCATGTCGTTCTATCAGTTACAGATGCGCAAGGAACAAAGTCTGGACAATGAAGGACGGAAAGCCCTCAATGCGGCTGTCTATGTTTCTACCGGAGGCAATCCAAGCTACGGACAGATGACAGGACTGATGAAGGAAGCACCACAAGCCACATTCCATTTAGGCTTTGACAACGACCTCGCCGGAAAGCAGTTTGTAGCGAACTTCAAGGACATCGCCAGGAAGATGAGTCCGCTCGCACCAGACAATGTACCTTCCGACATGAAGGAGTTCATTGAGAGCTACAACAAACCGATTGAAACGACCGCGCAACTGATGGACATCGGTGATGCCCAGTATGGTTATCTGCCTGAAAGCTTGAAAAAGCTCTATCTAACTTATGATACAGCCAAGGAACAAGCGATGGAATACCACTACTCACCCTTTCTTTGCAAAGAAGACAAGCAGGATGCTGTCGATAAGATGAACGCTGCATATAAGGACTTCAAGACAGCCTTGTTGCAGAAGTTAGGCATACAGGATGGGCAGGAGTTAAATGTCATCAAGATAGTTAGGAATGCCCCTACGGAAGGTTACAAAGACTTCAATGACGAACTATTGGACAAGAAGCAGTACGAGCTGACCGACATCGTGGAGACAGCCTTGGACGAGGATGGAACAGACCTGACCGAAGTACGGGAAGAAGAGAGTGAAGAAACAAAACATCACGGATTCAAGCGATAATGAACATGGCAGAGTCAATCAGACGATACAAAATCATCACATTGCGTCCCCATTGGTCGCAATACATAATCTCGCAGGGCGGCGCATTCCTCATAAGCTGTGCGCTCTTCCTTATTGCCGGTCACGAGGACATCATATACAAGATGCCGCTCATCGTGCTTGGTGCAGTAATGGCCTGCGTCATGCTCTATGGATGCATATATCTCAACAAGCTCCGGTATATCATCACATCAGAGCAGCTCGTCATCCAGCATGGTGTGCTGTGCAGGAAGAGCGACTACATTGAACTATACCGTGTGGTGGATTTTAGCGAGAACCGTGACATCCTGGAACAACTGTTCGGACTGAAGACCATCTGGATATTCAGCGGAGACAGAACCAATCCCAAACTGGACATCTACGGCATCAAGGAAAAGATTGACGTAGTAGGCATTGTCCGTGAAAGAGTTGAATACAACAAAAAGAGAAAAGGCGTATATGAGATTACCAATAGATAACCACAAGATACAGACAATAGCTGCAGTGGCTTTGGCGTGGTTTGCAACCTGTCCGAAGAGTCAAGCACAGATTGCCTCCAGCAATCCCATGGAGTATGTCGCCTTGGCAGAGGGCAACGAGCTCATCAACGGTCAGATCAAACATCAGATAGAAGACCAGCAGAAGACCGCCCTCCTGCAGAATACCATTGCTGCCGAGTTCACCCAGATACACAAATGGGAGAAGAAGTACAACAGTTACCTGAAGACCGCATCAGGCTACGCATCTACGCTCAAAGCCTGCACCTCACTGTATGACGACGGAGTGCGCATCTTCCTCAATCTCTGTAATCTCAGAAAAGCCATTGCCAACAACCCACAAGGCATAGTTGCGACAATGAGCATGAACAACCTGTATATCGAGACCGCTACCGAGTTGGTGACGGTCTATACCACATTGAAAGATGCCGTAGCAAAAGGCGGCAATGAGAATATGCTGACCGGCGCAGAACGCAGCAAGACCCTATGGGAACTCAACGACCGTATGGCTCAGTTCAACAAGAAACTGTCAAGGCTATGCTTGAGCATCCGCTACTATACGATGACCGATGTATGGAACAATGCCACCGCCGGAATGTTGGATAGGGACAATGCCACAATAGCATCCCAAGCCTTTGGCAGATGGCGCAGATGTGCAAGTCTCGTAACGCCCTAATGTAAAATATTATGTAAGTGTAATCAATGAACAGGAATCTCTTTGTCATATGTCTATCGTTCCTTCTCACCCTTCCCTTATGTGGGATAGGAGGGGGACTTCTCCATGCCCAGGGCAACGACCCGGTGTTGGCAGGAATGATACTTGCCTATACCAACAAGGCAAAGAAAGAACTGAAACAACAGGAGGAGATGATGCTTCTGGAGAGTACCGGGCATATCTGGATCAGAGATGAGGTGGAAGCCACTACCAATCTGCAGAAGGAATTCAACAACTACCTTGACAAGTTCCATAACATCATCAGTTATGCCGCACAGATATACGGATTCTACTATGAGATAGACAAACTCATAGACCAACTCGGCACCTATAGCAACCAGTTGAGCCATCACACGACAAACGCATTGGCAGTCGCCTTGTCATCCAACAGAAACAATCTCTATCGGGAGTTGATAATGAATAGCGTTGACATTGTGAATGACGTACGCCAGGTGTGTCTGTCGGATACAAAGATGACAGAGAAAGAACGTCTGGAAGTGCTCTTTGGCATACGTCCCAAACTAAAGCAGATGAACCAAAAACTCAAAAGGCTTATACGAGCAGTGAAGTACACTTCACTTGCAGATGTATGGGCAGAGATAGACAACAATGCCAGAAGTGAGGTTGATAAACCGACGATAATACGACAATGCAAGGAACGGTGGAGACGCAATGGCAAGGCAAGATGATTACATGAATATGAAAATATAAATAACAGGATAACAACAATATAAACAACAAATATCAAAGTATGGGTTGGGGTTCGTTTTTGAAAGCAGCCCTCCGTCTTGGAGGAAGGGCAACCAAGGCCACGGCACATTCAGCAGGGAGCGTCGTCATTCATCCGCAACAGACACTGAAAGGTTTGGGGTCTGCTACGAAGACAGCTGTGGTTGGTGGCAGCCTTGGCTACATAGGTTGGGAGAAGCTCACTACAGACAAAAGTGTAGTGGGCATTGTCAGTGATGCTGTCATCGGTGAAGACGCTACCAAAAAGATTGGCGATACGGTGTCGGGAATAGGTGAGGGCGTGAAAGACCTGAAGGACTCCGTGACAGGTCTTACAGACAATGTCAACGGAGCTATCACCGACTTGGACAGCAAATGGAGCGGAATGTCCGGTTTCCTGCAAGCGATGTTCTCCGGTCATGGCGGAGACATGATAAGCAATTTCTTCAGCAACCTCGGTAAGGGTAATGTCTCAGGACTCAATCTTGTCGGACTTGTCGTATCCGCCTTACTGGTCTTTGGCCGTTTCGGATGGTTGGGAAAGATAGCCGGAGCTGTCCTCGCCATGATGATGATAGGCAACAATGCCAACCTTAATCAAGTCCTCGGAGGGGCAAAAAACAAGACTGGCAATAATGCACAAGAAGAAGCCAAAGAGTTTCAAGTGGAGCAATCCACAGGAGGTGGCAGACATAGATAAAAAGTAAAGATTTGTACAATGAAATATTCGCAAGAAATGATGCTCTACTCAGAAAGCGGCTATTGCATGCCCTTTGAGGAGAGAAACGGAGAAGTGACCATGACACTCGGTTATGGCAAGCAGAAACATCCACACACGGGAGAACTGTTCTTCCATCACGGAGTGGATTTCAAGGTAAACAACTATCTGTTGTCGGCAGTAGCCACAGGTAAAGTCACAGGACTTGGCAACGATGCCGTACATGGCATCTATCAGGTAACCCGTTATGGAGACTATGAAGTCACCTATGCCCACCTTGGTAATGTCTTTGCCAACTACGGAAAGGACGTAAAGGCAGGTCAAGTCATAGCCGTCACAGGTGACCTGCTCCATATTGAAGTGAAATACAAAGGCGAGGAACTGAACCCTTTGGAATTCCTCACCATGCTCTACAGTAACCTGAAGGTGCTGGAGCAAAACGGCAGACCAGGAGCCGTGCCCCAGTTTATTACACTGGACATGGATGTCAAGACCCGATACGACAAAGACCAGAAGGAGATTGAGAACCTTATGCTGCGTTTCTTCCCCGACTACATGAGCGACATGAACCAGGGCTACTATATGCTGCCGGAACATACAGAGCTTGCACTTCGCAACATCTTCACCATGTCGTCGATGAAAAACTACTTTTTCGAGACCATACCATCGATGGCGAATCCCCTGGGTATGGGAGCAAGAAGCATCCCGATAGCCGAACGAGTGCAGAACCTGCTCATTGAAGACTTCCTCAACTACCTTGCGTTGCGTCATCACATCTTCCTGTCGAGCATGAGCGCCATCGAAAAAAAAAAGCACAAGACCGGGCAATAGCCACCAGTGGCCTTGTTGATCCGTTGGCTGAATTAGACATCGATGTGCAGAGCTTCGACATTTCCAGATTGGTGAGTGTCTATCCCGACAAGTCCGGCATCCGATGGTGGACCAAGGCATGGTTCAACAACAGCGAGAAAGGAGAAGCCGCTATAGAGATAGAACGAGAGCTGGCCATCAAGTTCATCAATGACAATATAGAGAAGGATGAATGGTTGGAAGAATACTTCCCCAAGCAGATGGAAGTCTATCACAATGCTATCGAGCAGACCAGAGACCAGATACTTAACCAGTTGAATTTGTAAACAACACCAGCAATGGCAGAGTCAGAACAAGACAAAATATTCAGGACCAAGGTCATACCCATTATGAACAAGGTGCGTAATGACCTGCAGAACAAGCAAGCCGATGAGTACCGGAAACACTCCACATCCTTTGCCGGCTTGATGGCTGGTGCTGTCGGACCTGATGGTGGTATGGCATCGACGCAAGCGTTCAATGGCACGTTGAGATATACCGGCGAGTGGAACTCAAAGACCACAGAAGATTACATCGAAATGGTCAAGAAAGAACTGAACCGCCAGCACATCAAGGTAGATGCAGCCATGGAGAGAAAGATGATCGACAAGATGATTAATGACAAGATACCGAAATCATCCATAGACTATATCATGCGCAAGGCTGCCACCAGCACCATTTTCTACATTCCCCAGGAAGTGGCAAAGTCACCACTGGAACAAAAGATGGATGCGGAAGCAGAGCGTCGGTATAATCCATCAACATTGGAGAAGAATACGGGTGTAGCCATCGGCTCCGTCCTTGACCTCGCATGTATGGGCGGTTTTGGCGGAGGTTGGAAGACTGCTGCCACCTGGGTGGGAGGCGATATGCTTGTCACCCATATCGGAGACAAAGCTGAAGACCGCAGTGATGTACCGTTGATTATAGCTCCAGGCAAGGAAGATGAATACCGGAAAGAACAGCAAAAGAAGCAGGAGGAAAAGAAGGCGGAGGAAAAGAAGCCGCAGAACGAGCCCCAATCGGTAGAAGCTATACCTACAGAAGAAATTATGTCCGGAGAACAATCTGATGAGAAAAGCACGGAACAGCCAGAGCAGACCAATATGGACGGTTGGCAAGGCTTGCTTACATCTTTTGGATTGAATGGCATGAGTGACATCGGACATAACTTGGGATACGTATTGGCCATGCTCCCAGACATGCTTGTCGGCTTGTTTACCGGCAAGACCAAGTCCATCAATGTCAAGGACAACCTGATGCCCATTGCCAGCATTGCCGCTGGTATGTTCGTCAAGAATCCCATATTGAAGATGATACTCATCGGTATGGGAGGCATGAACCTGCTGAACAAAGCCGGACACGAAGCCCTTGGCAACTATAAAGGGAAGGAACAGTCGCAAACAACATCCGGCAGGGTCAACTATCGGACATACGCAGATGAACCGCTAAATGCACGTATCACAGAACCCACCATCAGAGGCAACTGTCTTGTTGCCACGATTGACCGCGTACCCTGCACCATAGCTCTGTCTGACAAAGTGATAGATGCCTACCAACAGGGAGCATTGCCTCTCAACACTCTTGCCAATGCAGTACTGGCAAGGCACGACCAGATGCGGCAGATAGCGTCAGAGAACTATGAAGCCAACGAAAGGCAGACCGTCTCGAGACCACTTGCTCAAAGATAACAGGATAACAACAAATAAAATACTCTTATGACAGAAAAGAATCCACAAGAAAAGATGGCAGCCGAACGTCAGGTGGAACTGTTCACCCAAGCATTCGACAAAGCCAAAGAGAATGGCGGCATATGGCTTGACAATGATGGTCGCAAGGCTCCGGCACTATACCAGAAGAACCTGCAGGTGTCACCATTCAATGCCATTGTCTTGGGTATGCACACTGACCAGCGAGGCTACAAGACCAACCAATACACCTTGTTTTCCGAAGCCAAGAAAAGAGGAGAATCCGTCCAGTCAAAGGAAAAAGGTGTGCCATTCCTTTGGTATAACTGGAACGAGTATGTGAACAAGCACAATCCCGAGGAAAAGATCAGTCGTGCCGACTATCAGGCATTACCATCCGAGAAACAAGCCGATTACAAAGGCATCCGCAGTCGTGAGGTACGCTTCTTGTTCAACATAGAACAGACGACGTTACCCATGGTCGACAAGAAAGCCTTTGAAGTTACCATACAGGAATCTGGACGATTGGGCGATAGAACTGACGTGGCAGAACGCTCCGATGACATCCGTCAAGGCGTGGAAACACTCATCGAGAAAGCCCGGGAAAACATGGTTGAGATACGCAATGACTCAACAGGCGTGGCACATTACGACAGCAAGAAAGACATCATCTACCTGCCCAAGGCGTCCTCCTATGCAAACTATGAGGATTATGCCCATGATGCGGTCTCACTGCTCGTCTCCGCTACAGGACACCAACAGCGTCTGGCTCGTGAAGGTATGGTCTTGAAAAACGGCAAGGTCTCAGCGGAAGATGCACTGAAGCAGGAACGACTGATAAACGAGGTCGCTACAGCCGTCAAACTTCAGGAGCTCGGCATATCTGCAAAACTCTCGCCTGACAGCATGCAGATGACAGATTACTGGTCCCGCGAACTTAGAGAAAATCCCTGTCTTGTAGATATATTGGAACGTGATGTCAACAATGCCGTTGAGATGCTCCACAAAGCCGAGCGAGGAGAGAAAGTACAGCTGAATGCCCAAACGACCAGCAGTCAGATAGCTGCCATCAAGAATCTCTTGCCCAAGCATTACTATGTAGCAGATGAAATCAAGACACTACCCAACATTGAAACCAAAGAGTTTGTGGTAGTGAGAGACCAGGAAGGGAAAATGGCAGATGTGATACTGCCAGAAGGAGCATCGTTAGCTAATGACAACGATATTCCGGGCATGAACAAAGGACGTATAGAGCATGCCTTGCAGAAGGAGGGTTATGATACCGTAACATTCTACAACATGGACGGCTCTATGAGCTATCGTCCCGATGACCGTTTCTTTGACGGCAAGGCAGTATCAGTGGCCAGACTGAACAAGTGGGAGTTGGAAACCATAACATCACTTGATGTGTCAGATGCTGTAAAGCGTTCGGGAGCGGTGGATTTCGAGAAAATACTGATGCTGCGCGATGATGAAGGCAAATGGGCACTCTATATGAAACCCGAAAATGAGAAAGCCTTCAGTGTCTATCCGGACAAGTCGGATGTCAACCTGTTCTTTACGACCGTCAAGCAAGGCGATGAGGAGTTGACAGAGACCATGAGACAAGATATGGCCGAGAAATACTATCAGGCAGCTTCGAACAAACCCGAAATCAAGGTGGATCTCTTCAAGAGCAATGCTACTGCCGAGGAAATTGCCAAGATTGAGCGTGTGAACATCTTCAAGACAAAGGAAACGGATAATCAGCACAGCGTCATCCTCTGTCTTCCCACCGTGGAAGGAGAGAAGCTCAAGCCCCGTGAACTGACACCATCGCAATGGCAGCGCATGTGGCTTGCCGATGACATGCAGGACTACAAGAAGCACCTTGCCGCCAGTCTGTTTGCCGATGTGTTACGAAAAGAACGCACCGCTGCTGTTGGCATTGGAACCGACAAGTCAGAGCAGGAAGCACAGACAAACGAAGTCAAGCAAGACTCTGCTCAACAAGAAGAGACCGAGACCACACAGAATGCGACAGAGCAAAAGGATGAAACGCAGAAGGAAGAGAACAAAAAGACAGACACCAAGGCGACAGTAGCCGCTACTGCCGCAATGAGTCCTGTTCTGAAGCAATTCTACGACCTGAAGAAGAAGCATCCCGATGCAGTTCTGTTGTTCCGCTGTGGAGATTTCTATGAGACCTACAGTCAGGATGCGGAGAAAGCTTCGAAGATACTTGGCATTACACTCACCAAAAGGACACATACCAAGGATGCCGAAGGAAAGCCACTTGCCATGGCTGGTTTCCCATACCATGCGCTCGACACCTATTTGCCGAAACTCATCCGAGCCGGTGAGCGCGTGGCTATTTGTGATAACTTAGATACGCCCAAGCAAGGCAGGAATGCAGCTGACAGCCAGGAACCAGAGTCTGCCATAAAAGAAGAAGTCAAACCATCAGGAATACACCGTTAGTGGGTAATAGTCATGTCAAAGAACCAAGAATACATCGACCAATATGTAGAGTATGCCTGTGAGCAAATGCGCAGGTATGGCATACCAGCTTCTGTCACACTCGCACAAGGTATCTGTGAGAGTGCGAGTGGACAAAGCGAGTTGTCCCGAAAAGGCAATAACCATTTCGGAATAAAAGCCACGTCCGGCTGGCTTCAGAATGGAGGCAAGTATCTCGTCTATACTGATGACAAGGCAAACGAGAAGTTCTGCCAATATGTGTCAGTTGGGGACTCTTATGAGCATCATTCTCAGTTTTTGAAAGGCAACAAAAGATATACATCACTCTTCAATCTCTCTCCGGACGACTACAAAGGTTGGACAAATGGACTGCAAAAAGCCGGCTATGCGTCAAGCAAGACATACGCTTCAACCCTTCAGAGCATCATCGAGAAGAACAACCTGCAGAAATACGACCAGATGGTCATGCAGGAAATGAAAGCGCAAGGCAAGTCTTTCGGCACCGCAGAAAACCCTCGCCAGACAACCGCATCTGCAGAACAACATGCCTCCACAGTGGCAGAGCCTGAAGCGAAACACTATTCGTACCCCTTGAAGCGTGATGAGTTCATGCTCGTCACCTCTCCCTTTGGTAAGAGACAAGACCCCATGAATCCAAGTCAGACACAGATGCACAAAGGCATAGACATTAGAACCAAGCACGATGAGGTACTTGCTACAGAAGACAGCGGCAAGGTCATCAAGGTCAATACTGACAAGAATACTGGCGGCGGACTCTCAGTCACCGTAGAGTACAACAGAGATGACGGAGGCAAGTATCAGTGTACCTATATGCATCTGAGCAGCATTGCTGTAAAGGTGGGGGATGAAGTCAATGCTGGCCAGCGACTTGGCATTTCCGGGAATACAGGAACAAGAACTACCGGAGAACACCTCCACTTCGGAGTAAAGACCATGTCTGCAGATGGCAAGACGAGAGACATAGATCCAGCCGCCTATCTTGCCGAAATCAGTCAGAAGGGCAACATCCAGCTGCAAACGCTCCATAACGGCAAAGACTTGACAGCCCAGTACAAGGAAAACACTGTCGGCAACAGTCAGACGGATGGACAACAGACTCCCGAAGACTGGATGAAAAAGTTGCTTTCGTCGGAAGATAGTAGCGTAAACATGACTACTGGCGATCCAGTGATAGAAATGGCGATGACCATGTTCACGTCTTTGTTGGCTCTCGCCGTACAAATTGATAACAAAAGCGATGAAGAGAAGATGCAGAATGCAACGGATGCAGCAGTGAGCAAGTCAATAGACCTCACCGCTTTGCTTCCTTCTTATAAGGTATGTGCGATAGACATACAGTCCGGCAAGCCAGTCCTTCATGTGGATAATGGAATTGTTCAGTTTTCGAGGGAACTGAGCAATGCGGAAATGGCAAAGCTACAGCAGACGCTTGGAAATGACAATCTCAGCAATGACGACAAACGCAGAGGTGTCGCTTCCATCATACAGGCGGCTGTAGTGTCCCAACAGATGTCCCAGAACTATCAGAACGGTATGACCGATCAACAGGACCGACAAGAGTCCATTCAAATCAAATAATCTTTAATACAACAATCAATAAGCTATTATGATTAAATGTAATGTAACTGTATGTGGCACTATATCTCGCCAAGCCCAGATGCGTGCCAACAAAGAAGGAAAATCATTCATCTCCTTCGGAATCAATGTGGTAATCCCAGCAAAGTCCGGCATCAACAAGACTGTGGAAATCAGTGTTGCCAAGGATGGAGACAATCAAGCGGAATTGGTCAACTATCCTGTTGGTTCACGCATCGAGGTAGCCGGTATTCTTCAGTTCCACAAGAAAGGAGACATCCTCTACCTCAATCTCTCCGCTTCTGGCGTAAACACATTCAACGCCGGCAGTCAAGACAGCATAACCGGGACGATGGAGTTCCGCGGCACCGTCGGCAAGAACGTGGACGTGAAAAACGACAAGAAGGGCAATCCATACACCACATTCTCTGCTTTCAGCAGTGAGAAAGATGGCGAGAACTATGCCTACACTTGGGTGCGCTTCATGCAGTTCGGTGCACAAAAGCCCGATTGGTTGCAGCATAAAGCAGGAGTAAACGCAAAGGGAGACCTGCAGGTTGGTGTATATAACGACCGTCTCGACCTCACTTGCCGTGTCTCTGAACTTTCTATATGGGAAAAGAATGCAGGAAGCACTAACCAACACTAAAGAATATGGCCGAAAAGAAGAAATACAATCCAGATGGCCGCAGTAGCGAAGACAAGGCTTTGGATTTGTTTGCAGATATGATGATAGAGAAAATCAGCACGCTGCAAACCAACTGGAAGAAGCCCTGGTTCACGGAGTCTTCCCTGTCATGGCCAAAGAACCTGTCAGGACGTGAGTATAATGGAATGAATGCACTTTTGCTCATGATGCATTGCGAGAAAGAAGGCTACGAATTGCCTGTGTTCTGTACCTTCGACCGCGTGGCAAACTTGAACTTTACAAAAGACAAGCAAGGTGCAAGGCAACAGGTAAAGGGTGATAATGGCGAGAAGTTGCCACAAGTGTCCATTCTTAAAGGAGAAACAAGTTTCCCCGTCTTCATCACGACATTTACGGTAGTCAATAAGGAAACCAAGGAAAGAATAAAATATGACGACTACAAGCAAATGTCCGAGGAACAACGCAAGGAGTATAATGTGTACCCTAAGTTGCAGACATACAGGGTTTTCAACGTCAAGCAGACCAATCTGAAAGATGCTCGTCCAGACTTATACAAGAAGTTGGAGGAAGCAACGCAGATGAAACGTCCGGAGCACAACGGCAATGATTTCTCTTTTGAGCCCATAGACAGGATGATTGAAGACAACAAATGGATTTGTCCCATCAAGCCGACCTATGGCGATGAAGCATATTTCAGCATCTCGAAGAATGAGATTGTCGTTCCGGAAAAGAAGCAGTTCAAGGATGGAGAGTCATTCTACAGTAATCTGACACATGAGATGGCGCACTCTACAGGTGCTGAAAACCAGTTGGGGCGATTGAAGCCCACATCATTCGGAAGCAAGGAGTATGCTCGCGAAGAACTCGTGGCAGAGCTCACTGCAGCCTTGGTTTCCCAACGCTACGGAATGACAAAACATCTGAAGGAGGACAGTGCCAGTTACCTCAAGAGTTGGTTGGAAAGTCTGAAAGAGTCACCCGAGTTTATCAAAACCACGCTGACGGATGTAAAGAAGGCTTCAAGCATGATTACCCAGCGCATCGATGCCATACAGTTGACATTGAATCAGGACCAAAGTCAGGAGCAACAGAATATACAAGCCCAAGCTAAAGTTCCAACCATGTATTACGCTTCGGTCGCATACCTCCAAATGGGTGGAGACACCGAACGTCTTGACCAGTTGAAAGACAATGATGATTATGAAGGCATACTCACAGAGGCAATGGAATATGACCAAGGTGAAGCCATCGACTTATCCAGAACCAATCTCTCGCCGACCAAGTACCGAGGAGATGACCTCTTGGTGGAGAACGAACATTATGCTGTGGTATATAATCCAACAGTTGGGGGAACCTACGATGTTATGCGTAAGGTGACGGAAGAGGAGGTCAAGCAAAATATCAACCGCTATGGTCTTCCTAACGATGCCACTGCTGATGTAAAGGCTGTTGCAGCACAACAGACAGAGCAATCGGAAAGTGCCTCGCAAGAAGATGAGCGGCAGTTTCATAGAGGACGATAACTCTTACATAACATGAAAGGCAGTCAGTTGGCTGCCTTTTTTCATGCCATGAAAAAGGTGCCTACTCATCACGAGCAAACACCTTCTTGATGTTCAAAGAAAAAACATAGAGCGTTATTCATCTGACCATCTTGTATTAACGTATTTATGGCGACACGTGCACATGTATTCATGTACACACAAGCAAAAGGCTCTATCTGTCAGGCTTTTGAGCATTGCCTTTGGGAGCACAGACACATTTAAGGGTAAGGCCAGTGCTATTATCAACAATGCCGCCACCATCAGGGAGTACTTGGCGTTGATTACTGCCGATGGTTACGATATTCATGGTCGCATTGTCACCATATTCAAGGAAGCAGTTCAGCTCCAAAAGGAAGACCAGGTAATTGATGGTCATTTCTTTCTCCTCCTCACACATACAGCCAAATGACGACTCTACATGAAAATTGCAGTTTTTGTAATCACTGAACGTGACCGCACCGTATGACATCAGATGATTATCGCCTTGAATGCTTGCAAACACACAAGCTATCGCTTCTTCACGTCTGCCTGTTGCATTGTTGCTACGAATTGTTGGAAAGAAACTGAACAAGTCCATGGATGGGATAGACATTCCCATATCCAAGTAACAACCGCTGAAAGACTTTTTGTGTGGATCTTTCATGTAGGCACTGATACAATCATGATTGTATTTGCACATATTCTTGTCAGACAGTTTGGTAGAAAGCCAGACGTTTTCTTTGGCATCTGGAATGATGTTACACACGTAATTTTGGAACATCTTTATGCCGTCTTTGGAATTAATGCCCAGTCTTTTGTCCACGTTAATTGTGAACTTCTCTTCATCCAAAATGGTGATTGGAGGGAAATGTTTCTTGTCAATCTTCATAGAGTCAGTTATTTTGCGAG
>CAVISR010000053.1:0-21113 GCA_963645405.1 Acutalibacteraceae bacterium | reverse complement strand
CCCCATGTCGTAACTTTGCACCGTGATTCACAAAGCCCCCTCCGGAGAGGGCAAAACCGCTCCCCAGTCAGGGAAAATTTTTTTCCCGGTCAGAAAAAACATTTTTCCCGGTCAGAGAAATCCGGCGCCCCGACCAAGCCCGGACGGACCTGCGACAAAAGAAGTGGAAAATCAGAGGTATAGCCAAGCTGCCGACATCACATTGCGCTCTTTGACTTATTGGAACAAATCAAGAATCCTCAGTCCCGAAGATTCGAATTTGAGAATATCATCCGGACGGTAGGAGCCAGCCGTCTCCGACGGCGTTAAAGCAAAAACGTATTGCGAACTTGCGCTCGAGTGTCGTCGAAAATAGGAGCTAGGCCTCTCCGAGGCCGTTAAAGCGAGCGAAGGCTCGTGGGAGGTAAAACAAGCGTGGTTGTCGGGCTGAAAGCCCAGCTGCTATCAGCCCAGGGCAACGCCCTGGGTAACCACGCACCCCCCCCACCCACAGCGCCTTATTTCACGTCAACGAATTTTGTCTGGTTCATCAGCGGATGGACGAGGCGTATGGCACCTTGGGTGCATGCCATCACACACGAACCGCAGTAATAACATTCGCCCGGATAGAGCACCACAGGATGTTTGCCCTTCTCTGCCGATGGAACCATGATGTCCACCTGGCACACGCTTGCACAGCGGTTGCACCCAATGCATTTGCTCTCGTCGAACCTCAATGGAGTGACACTGCACGTCACCATTCTGCTTTCAAATTCCTTATTCATATCTTGCTGCCTCCTCTTTGTAGTCTTGATTGTGAGCCTCATATCCAGTCTTCACGTCACCGTAATAGTTCTTCGGCACTTTGCGCGACTTGACTTGTCCGTCCTCCTGGTAAATCGTGATGAAGCAGTCTTCTTCCTTCGCCATTGATTCATCGTTGTCGCTTCTCTCAAAGCAAAGCGGCTCGGAGTCAGCCTTGCGCAACAGACAAGCATTGATAATCATGCGAGCCACGTCGAGAATGTCGAGCACTTCATGCGTACGCATCAGTTCGTGAGGATTTTTGCAACTGAGCTGCGGCACGAAATCCTGCTCGTAGGCATTGAGCAAATCGAGTCCTTGGGTGAGCAACATATCGTTCTTGACACCACCGCAGTAGTTCTGCATTGCCTTGCAAATTGCTTTGTTGAGTTCGCGCCAATCCATGCCATCCTCCACATAAAGCGGTGCGTAGAGCCTTGCCTTTTCCTTCCGGATGTCGTTCTCATTGGGCGCAACTATGCTCAGCCCGTTGGCTGCCTTTGCCGCTTTCCGTCCTGCGTAATAGCCGGTGGCTGCAGCAAAACCCGCGCAATCAGCGGAATAAAGCTGGTCGCCTGCAGCAAAGATTCCTTTGATGTTTGTCTGCAAGTCCCAGTCGTGGAACACTCCGCCAGGTGCACCAAACAGCTGGCGCTCTTGTGGCAGGAATGAAGCCGACTGCCATCCTGTGCCGTACGACTGAAGCCTGTGGCGCACAGGGTCGAAGCCTCTGTCTGTAAGGCTCTTCAGCACTGGAATCTTTGTCTTGCCTTCTTCTCCCACCATCATTCCCCAAATCACTCTGCGCTCGGTGTCGGGCATCTTGCTCAAGTCTGCGTAGAAAGGCAGTTGGTAGCCACGCTTTATCAGCTCGTAGAATTCCATAGTTTCCGGACCACGGTACTCGTACTTCGGATTGTCGATGATTCCGCCTTTGAGGAAGAACTTCTGTCCTTCGGCAGGGAAGTAACGCTCTTTCACTGTCTTGAGAATCTTGCCATTGCGGTCTACATAAGGAATTTCCACGCCTCGGGCATCTACCATCGTCGCTGCATACCATGTGTTGTGGTTGTTGCCGGTGCTGTAAGGAGGGAAACTTCTGCCTGCAGCCGAGAATTCGCCTTTGACCGACTTCTCCATCATCGTGAACTCCAGTCCCACTCTGTAACCCATTGCATGACCGGAACCGATGGACTGTGTGGGGCGGAATTCACAAAGTCCCACTTGGTCAGAGTCGAACAGCCAGACACGTGCAGGACGCGACATGCACAGCACTGTTGTCTTTGACGAGAACACTAGGAATTTGCCTGTGTGCACGTTCATTCCCAAGGCTCCTATGCCACGCTTGTGTCCGTTCTTCTTATCCACCAACAAGGCAGTTGCTTCAGTGCGGTCGTAGATTTTCACACCAAGTCTGATGAGTTCTCGTTTGAGCGCTGGTTTGAACGTGCTTCCCCATACTCTTATCGTAAAACGGTTCTTGTAGTCGTAGGCAAACATCAGCTTCGTCTTCTCGTCGCGGAAGTCCGCACCCACGAATTCGTCGTCGGTATCACGGATCTTGCCGCCGAACGATTCCATGTCGAGTAACCGGTGCCATCCTTCCTCACACTCGATGTAACGTGCAATTCCGTTGGAATAACCGTTCTGCTCGTCGATGACTGCGTTGGCAATTTCCTCGGCAGTAACGCCAGAGCAAGGATTGGTACACGCTGACTCCCAGTGGTCGAACCCACTGCCTGCAGCTCCGCTGCGTTCAGTTGCACCTTTCTCCACCAGTACCACCGACTTTCCCTGGCGTCGGGCAGCAATGGCTGCGTAACAGCCTGCCATTCCACCGCCAAGCACCAAGACGTCGCATTCAACTCTCTCTTCCTTGTCCAACTCGTTTGGATAAGGCCATTTATTTTCTTCTACCATATTTCCTGTCCAATAAACTGAAAGTAACCAAAAACATTGCTGACACCAAGTATGCCAAGAGCAATGACAAATCAATGTTCATCACACCCTGGAGCGGACCTGGAATGCCGAATAGGAAGGAAACCACTCCAATCAAACCGCCGGCAACTGCCGCTGCATAGGCTCCACGGATTGTTGCGCCCTTCCACACGAGTCCTCCAAGCAGAGGAATCAGCATGCTGCCCATGTATGGATAATTGAATATTATCATTGCATCGAGAATGTCCGTCATGTGGAAAGCAAACAGCATCGCTACCAAACTGCCAATCAAGACTGTTGCCTGCGAAATCATCTTTGACTTCTTCAACTCGTCGAGGTTGTTCACTTCCGGATGAAGGAATTTGTTGTAGAGATCCCTTGAGAACGAAGCTCCAAGCGAGAGAATCACTCCGTTGGCGCTCGACATTGCAGCAGCAAGGATGGAAGCAATGACGATTCCAGCCAAGACTGGAGGCAGCACCGAAGTTGTGGCAACAGTGAATATGCCGTCTTCCACTCCTGGGAACAAAGCCCTCGAAGCCACACCAATGGTGGAGCAGAACAAGCCGATGACAATTACGATTATTCCACCGATGATGCAACCAAGGCTTGCCACCCTTGCATTCTTTGCCGACTGGATGCGCGAATAGACATCGTAGGAAACGGAAATGGAAAGGAGAAACGGCACGACAAGGTAAATGAATTTGCTGAACATGCCGTCGGGAATGAACGGCGAGCAAAACAAATCCGCCAGTTCTCCGCCTCCGTCAATGTACTTCGGCAAGATGGCAAAGAGCAGAATCGGTATTCCTATTATTATAATGGCAGTCTGCAGCACATTGGTCAGTACCACTCCCCACATTCCGCCGATGGCACAATATACGAGGATGGCAACCGTGGTAAGGACAATCGCCAATTCGTAGGGCACTCCGAATCCGGAAAGAATGGAACCGGCAGCAATAAGTTGAGCAATGTAAATTCCAAGCAGACTCGGGATGTTGCTTATCCATGCCCAAAGTCTCACTCCACGACTCTCGCCATAACGGTGGGCAAAATAGTCAAGAGGAACATAACCCTCCTGGCTGCGCAGTTTCTTTGCGGTGACCAGTCCGGCAATGACCAGTCCGCCTCCACAACCAATGGCATAGTAGACTCCTGGCCACAAACCTTCGGAATAGCCGTTTGAAGCACTTCCAAGGACTATGCCCACACCAATCTGTACCGCTGCAAGAGTTATTGCAGTCATTGTCAGATTCAGTTTTCTTCCTGCAACCAGATAGTCCGATGTCTTCTTGTTTCTTTTGGCAGAATACAAGCCGATGACAATCATTGCCACGAAGTAAATGATGCAAACGATGAGTATAGTCAGATTCTTGTCCATTGTTTTCTGTGTCGCTGTTAATGTATTTGATGCGCAAAGTTACAATAATTATCGATACGAACCTCGATTTATGCTCAAAAAGAGATGACAATCTGTATTCTCATTCCAAAGCGAACTTGCCATTTATCCAAGCCCATTGATTTCCGTCAAATATGCCAGGCTGTTGTTATGCCCACCTGCAAAAAGGGGCTGTTCAGTCCGCTGTTGACCCCTTTTTTATTATTCTGATGCCGATATAGTTGCATAAGTGTGGTTTTTTCCGTACCTTTGTCGTCAATTACGCTCAAAAGGGGCGTGGTGGAAAGTGAAAATAATACATTGCTAATATAATGGAAAAGAAACTTTTACTTGGTGACGAAGCAATTGCGCTTGGCGCCATCAATGCAGGACTGAGTGGAGTCTATGCATATCCGGGCACTCCAAGCACGGAGATCACCGAGTTTATTCAGAATTCACCTATGGCAAGTGCCAGAGGCATACACAGCAGGTGGTGTACAAACGAGAAGACTGCGATGGAAGCAGCTTTGGGTATGAGTTATGCAGGAAAGCGAGCTTTGGTTTGCATGAAGCATGTGGGCATGAACGTGTGTGCTGACGCATTTGTCAACAGTGCCATTACCGGTACTAACGGCGGACTTGTGGTGTTGGCAGCCGATGACCCGTCGATGCATTCAAGCCAGAACGAGCAGGACAGCCGCTTCTATGCCAAGTTTGCCATGATTCCAGTGTTCGAACCAAGCAACCAACAGGAAGCTTACGATATGATGCACACGGCTTTCCAAATGTCAGAAGACTTGAAAACCCCAGTGATGATGAGACTTGTGACCCGTCTTGCACACTCTCGTGCAGCGGTGGAAGTGGGAGAAACCTCTGAGCAGAATCCATTGAACCTGTCAACCGACAAGTGGGTACTGCTGCCTGGCATTGCACGCCGCAAATATCTTGAACTTATCGGCAAGCAACCTGCAATGAAGAAAGCTGCAGAAGAGTCTGTGTACAACAAACTGCAGGGCAAGAACGACGGCAAGAAAATGGGTGTCATTGCTTGTGGAATAGCTTACAACTATGTTATGGAAGCACTCGGCGGAGACGATTCAGAACACGAAATACTGAAAATTTCCCAGTACCCGTTGCCTGCAGACAAAATCAAGCAGCTGGCAGCAGAGAGCGATTCAATACTGGTTGTTGAAGACGGTCAGCCAGTGGTTGAAGAGCTGGTTGCAGGAATTCTCGGTGCCGACTATCCAATCAAGGGACGTCTGACCGGAAATCTTCCCCGTACTGGAGAACTGACTCCAGACTGTGTGGCTGTTGCTTTGGGCAAACCTGCCGGTCCAGCATTTGACAATGCCAAGAATCTGGCAGGCAGACCTCCTCAGCTGTGCCAAGGTTGCGGACACAGAGATGTCTACACAGCCTTGAACAAGGTGCTGGAAAATTATCCGAACCGCAGAGTATTCGGAGATATAGGATGCTACACACTCGGTGCTTTGCCTCCATATATGACACTTTCAAGTTGCGTGGACATGGGAGCAAGTATCACAATGGCAAAGGGCGCGGCTGACGCGGGCGCATTCCCAGCAGTGGCAGTCATCGGTGACTCTACATTCACCCACAGCGGAATGACTGGTCTGCTCGATGCAGTGAACGACAAGAGCAACATCGTAGTGGTAATCAGCGACAACTTGACAACCGGTATGACCGGAGGTCAGGACAGTGCCGGAACCTATAAATACGAGGCTATCTGCAAGGCAATCGGAGTAGAACCAGAGCATGTGCGTGTTGTGGTGCCACTGCCAAAGAACATGCCGGAGATAACCGACATCATCAAGGAAGAGATTGAATACGACGGGGTTTCTGTCATCATCCCACGTCGTGAATGTATACAGACATTGGCACGCCATGCACGTGAGGCAGCCAAGAAAGCAAAGGAGGCTTAGAAATGAAGAAAGACATCATACTCTGTGGTGTGGGCGGACAAGGAATCCTCTCCATCGCAACTGTAATAGGCGAGGCTGCAACTGAAGCCAATTTGTACTTGAAACAAGCTGAGGTCCACGGAATGAGCCAGCGTGGCGGAGACGTACAGAGCAATCTTCGCTTGTCTACTGACACAATCTACTCAGACCTTATTCCTCAGGGAAAGGCAGATGTAATCATCAGCATGGAACCAATGGAATCATTGCGCTACCTTCCTTATCTTGCAAAAGACGGAATGATTGTGACAAGCAACAAGCCATTCATCAATATCCCGAACTATCCCGACCAGGAAGCTCTGAGGGCAGAGCTGGAGAGCATGCCAAAGGTTGTGACACTGGATATCGACAGTGTGGCAAAAGAAGCAGGAAACCTGCGTGGCGCCAATATGGTATTGCTCGGAATGGCTGCACCTTACATCGAGATTCTGACTGTAGAACAATTGCGCTCTGCTATAGCCGTAATCTTTGCACGCAAGGGCGAGAGCATAGTCAACTCCAACCTGAAAGCCTTCGATGCGGGAGTGGCAGCAGCCAAGCAACAGCACTGAATCTGAGAAGATACAGAATTTGGACCAAGAGCCCAACTGACGTTTAACATGATAACAGACAAAATATTTCAATGATTTTTAATCCGAAAATGGAGTGTATGTCTCGTGAAGACATGGTGAAACTCCAGACAGAACGTTTACAGAAAACAGTAAAGACTTGCTACGAGAATGTCCCGTTCTACAGAAAACGCATGGATGCGCGTGGCGTGAAGCCAGAGGACATCAAGAGCATTTCCGACATAACAAAATTGCCGTTCACAACCAAGCATGACCTGAGAGACGAATATCCGTTCGGACTTCAGGCAGTGCCTATGACTGACATCCGCAGAATCCATGCATCATCAGGTACCACCGGAAAACCGGTGGTTGCTACATATACAGAAAACGACCTCAACAATTGGTCGGAAGGTGCTGCCAGAGTATTGGCTGCCGGTGGAGTGGAAAAAGGCGACATCGTGCAGGTCTCTTATGGTTACGGACTGTTCACAGGTGGACTTGGCGCACACGATGCTGCAAGAAAGATTGGTGCAGTTCAGTTGCCGACATCTGCAGGCAATTCCGAGAAGCAGATTATGCTGATGCAGGACTTTGGAACTGCTGCCCTCTGTTGTACTCCTTCTTATGCTTTGCACCTTGCAGAATGCATTGAGAAGAGTGACAAGGTACATCTCCAGAATCTGAAACTGAGAGTAGGTTTCTTCGGAGCCGAACCTTGGACTGAAGGAATGCGCAAGGAACTGGAAAGCAAACTTGGACTTAAAGCCCTTGATATATACGGACTCACAGAAATGTCTGGTCCAGGCGTAGGCGGTGAGTGTGAGTTCCAAGACGGAACGCACTTGTGGGAAGACATGTGGTTCCCGGAAATCATCAATCCTGATACATTGGAACCTTGCAAACCGGGCGAGTTCGGAGAACTTGTGTTCACCACCCTTTGCAAAGAGGCAATGCCAATCCTCCGCTACCGTACACGTGACCTCACTCGACTCATCTATGAACCATGTAAGTGTGGACGTACGGCAGTGCGTATGGACCGCATCTTGGGACGTTCAGACGATATGCTTATCGTTCGTGGAGTCAATGTGTTCCCTTCACAGATTGAGACCGTGCTCACCGAGTTTCCGGTTTATTCTCCACAATACTTCATTACAATCGACCGCAAGGACAACGAAGACATGTTTGACCTTGATGTTGAGTTGCGCGAAGAATTCTTCTCTCCGAACCCGGCAAAGCAGATGCCGTTCATCAAACCGCTCTACGACCGCATCGTCAGTCTGGTTGGCATCAAGCCGAATATTCATATTCTGCCTCCTGGAACCATTCAGCGTTCAGTGGGAAAGGCAAAGCATGTAAACGACAAACGTAAATTCCATAACGAATGAGAATATTCAGCGAAGAACTTGTGAACGAAGCGGCAAAGGTGAACAACATTGTTGACCTGAGCCATGCCACCATTGGAGAAACTCTCCTTGTGGCACAGTATTTGGAGCAGAAGACAGGTATTCCATTCATACGTATGGACCAAGGTTCTCCTGGTCTGCCTGCAAATAAATATGGAGTAGAAGCCGAGAAACGTGCACTCGACAGCGGTATTGGTTCACAATATCCCGCTGCTGCCGGAGTACCGGAACTGAAAGCAGCTGCAAGCGAATTCATAAAGGCATTCATCAACATCGACATCAGTCCTCGGTCGTGTGTGCCTACAGTGGGAAGCGTTGCCGGTTCGTTTGGCGGTTTCATCGCCTGCTGCCAGAGAGACAAGACCAAGGACAAGGTACTTTTCATCGACCCGGGTTTCCCAATCCAGAAATCCCAGTTGAGAGTGTTGGGCATTCAGTGGAAGGAATTTGACATCTATGCCTATCGTGGCGACAAGCTAAGGGCAAAACTGGAAGAAGAACTGAAGGACGAGGATGTGGCTGCGATAATCTATTCGAATCCGAACAATCCTGCGTGGATCAGTTTGGAAGAAGATGAACTGAAGGTTATAGGCGAACTTGCCACCAAGCATGACGTGATTATCATGGAAGACCTTGCATATTTTGCAATGGACAACCGACGGGACTTGTCCCATCCTTATGAACCACCATACGTAAGGACTGTTGCCCGTTACACAGACAATTACTTCATCATGCTAAGCAGCAGCAAGATTTTCTCGTATGCAGGTCAGCGCATGGCTCTTGCTTGTATATCTGACAGACTGTTTGAACGTCAGTTCCCGTCATTGGCAGAACGGTATCATGACACTGGCTTGTTTGGACCTACATTCATTGCAAGCATTCAGTATATGATAACAAGTGGATGTACGGCTACCACCCAATACGGTTATGCAGAGATGCTTCGTCTCTCATGCGAAGGGAAAATCAACTTTGTGGAGGATACAAAAGCTTACTCCATCAGAGCAAAGAAGATGAAGGAAATATTCCTAAGACATGGCTTCACCATCACTTATCCTAAGGATGTCACCGAGGAAATTGGCGACGGTTTCTTCTTCTCACTCTCTTATCCCGGACTTACTGGAGGAGAACTGGCAAAGGAACTGATAAACTATGGTGTGTCAAGCATCAATCTGGACACTACTGGTTCGCTTGAGGCAGGAGTCCGTGCTTGCACCAGCCGTATGCGTGATGATTTGTACGATGTACTTGACGAACGCATGGAACAATTTGACAATGACCATAAAACCAAAGCATAATGGACGATAATTCACCATACTTGCATCCGTACTACGAGACAATGTCGCGTGAGGATATAGAGAAACTCCAACTCGAGAGATTGCAGGCAACAGTAAAGCACTGCATGAACAGCGAGTTCTATAAGAAACGGTTTGAAGAAGCAGGCTTGAAGCCTGAGGATATAAAGACGCTTGATGATATCCGCAAGATTCCGTTTACTACAAAACAGGATTTGCGCGACACCTATCCCTTTGGAATGGCAAGCGTACCTCTCCGTCAGTGTGTACGTCTTCATTCTTCATCCGGTACCACGGGAAATCCTACAGTCATACTGCATACTCAGAAAGACTTGGATGAATGGGCAAATGCAGTAGCCCGCTGTCTTTGGATGGTGGGACTGCGTCCTGACGATGTATTCCAGAATTCCTCTGGCTACGGAATGTTTACAGGTGGCTTGGGTTTCCAGTATGGTGCCGAGCGACTTGGCGCATTGACTGTTCCTGCTGCTGCCGGTAATTCGCTGCGACAGATTAAGTTCTTCACCGACTTCGGTACAACAGCCGTGCACGCAGTTCCTTCGTATGTTACCCGTCTTTATGAGGTGATGCAGGAAATCGGGGTTGACCCACGCAAGGACACCAAGTTGAGGGTTCTTGCCATTGGAGCAGAGCCTCATAGTGAGGAACAGCGCAAGAGAATTGAGGAGATGCTCGGCGTTAAGGCATACAACTCGTTTGGAATGAGTGAGATGTGCGGTCCTGGAGTGGGATTTGAATGTAAAGAACAGAATGGTATGCATTTCTGGGAAGACTATTACATTGTGGAGATAGTCAATCCAGAAACTCTGGAACCAGTGCCCGATGGTGAGATGGGAGAACTTGTCCTGACTACTCTCAACCGTGAAGCAATGCCTTTGCTGCGCTATCGTACAAGAGACTTGACCCGAGTACTGGGACGTATTTGTCCTTGTGGACGTAATCACATCAGGCTCGACCGCATGCGTGGACGTTCAGACGACATGATTGTATTGCGTGGTGTCAATATCTTCCCAATACAAGTTGAGAAGATTCTCATGCAGTTCAAGGAGCTTGGTAGCAATTACCTGATAACGCTCACTACGGATGAGGACAACGACAACATGACTGTCGAGGTGGAAATTGCAGAGATGTTCACAGATGACTATGCCCGTTTGCAGCAACTTACAAAAGACATTACCCGTGCACTGAAAGACGAGATTCTTCTCACTCCGCATGTGAAACTTGTTCCAAAGGGAAGTCTGCCAGTGAGTGAAGGCAAAGCGAAGAGGGTGGTCGACAAGCGTAAAGTCTATCAATAAAATCATAGAGTCTTATCAATAAAAGCGTAAGGTCTATCAATAAAACGTGGCGCCATCAATAAAAGCATAGGAAGTCTATCAATAAAGCGTTGAGTCTATAATAATATAAGGACATTATGACAATCAATCAACTATCAGTATTCATCGAGAACAAGAAAGGGACAATACTCACAGTTCTCAACCTTCTGAAGGAAGCAAACATACAGATTATCGCTTCATCAATAAGTGATACGGTAGATTATGGAATTTACCGTATTATCTGCAGTGACCCTGGTAAGGCATACCTGATTCTGAAGGACAATGGTCTGAGTGTAACACTGAGCGATGTGTTTGCAATTGAACTGGACAATACTCCAGGTCAGGCAGCGGCTGTGATGCAGGTATTTGCGGCTGCAAACATCAGCATCAGTTATCTCTATTCATTGCTGGTCAAGGGTAAGGGTATCCTGATTTTCCGTACGAACGATACAGAGAAAACACGCGAACAGATAAGCTTGCACAAGCTGTCGTTCGTTACAGAGAAACAATTGCAATCACTTGCAGACTAAGTATGACTTTAAAGGACAATCTGAATGAAGGTGATCAGTTCGCCAAAAGTATTGGTGCACAACTGACTGAAATACGTGAGGGGTATTCAAAGGCTGAACTCACAGTCACACAGAAGCATCTCAATGGTGCAGGTGTGTGTCAGGGCGGTGTGATGTACACTCTTGCCGACCTTGCCTTTGCCGGTGTCACCAATAGTCATGGCATTCTCACGTTGGGAATATCCAACACAATAACCTTCGTGAAGTCTGCACAGTTGGGCGATCACTTGACGGCAGAATGTAGGGAAGTGGTTGACCATCACAAACTCCCTTATTGTGACATACAGATTCATAATCAGAAGGGAGAACTGCTGGCAATCATGACTGGGTTGGCTTACAGACTTAAGAAAGAATTCAATTACGACTCATTGATGTAAAATGAAAATCACATTAGTACAGACAGATATCGAATGGGGCAAGCCTCGGCAGAATGCAGAGCATATCGAGCAGTCAATGCTTGCAGCTCCAAAAAGTGACTTGTATGTCCTTCCCGAGATGTGGAGCACAGGGTTCGACACCACTCCCAATTCCATTGCAGAGAGTGACAACGGCGAGAGTCTGCATTGGATGCAGGCAATGGCAGACAAACTGGATGCAGCAGTTGCAGGTAGTATTGCAGTGAAGGAACACGAGGATGGGAAATACTATAACCGTTTCTATTTCGTCATGCCACGCAGCAATGGCTCAGATGAATTGAACTTTGTTTATTACGACAAGCACCATCTGTTTACTTATGGTGGTGAAAACTTGCGTTACACACCAGGCGAGAAACGTACAGTCGTGGAATGGCGTGGAGTCCGCTTCCTTCTTCTCGTGTGCTATGACCTTCGCTTCCCGAAATGGAGCCGGAATAACGGTGATTACGACTGCATCCTCTATGTCGCTTCATGGCCAGTTGCACGCGTGGCTGCATGGAGCAGTCTGCTGATAGCCCGGGCCATTGAAAACCAGTGCTATGTGGCAGGTGTCAACAGAGTAGGCACTGACCCTTACTGTGTTTATTCGGGTTCAACCCAACTCATTGACCCTTACGGACTGGTAATGGAAAAGTGTGAGGACAATAAGGAGATGACAGTGACGGGCAATATCGATATGGACATCCTTAATGCTTTCCGCAAGAAATTCCCTGTTCTTGAAGATAGAGACTGAAAGGCGGAAGCAGAAACTTCGGAACTCTGAAACAAAAACTACATGCTTATGAAACTAATATTATCATTACTACTTTTGGGATTGCTGGCTCCATTGAATGCCCAGACCTATTCTTTTGATGGCAGGGATAAAAATGCCATACAGGTAAAGATGAACGACACTTTTAGCAGCGATAAAGGCTATGGCTACGACATGACCGGAATCGCACCTGTGAGTGAAGGCAAACCTTTTTTCTTCTCAGTAGGAGTGCCCGATGGCAACTATAAAGTGACGGTCACGCTTGGTTCAAAGAAACATGCAGGCAACACTACTGTACGCGCCGAGTCCCGTCGCTTATTTCTGAATGATTGTGTCACCAAGAGAAAAGAATTCAAGTCCTATTCGTTTATAGTCAACAAGCGCAATACTCTCATCGGGAATAACGATCGTGTAAGAATCAAGGAGCGTGAGAAGACTAAACTCAACTGGGACGACAAGTTGACGATAGAAATCAATGGAGAACAACCAACTTGTTCTTCAATCCAGATTGAACCAGTGGCTGACGTCACCACTTTGTGGCTTTGTGGAAATTCCACTGTAGTCGATCAGGACTATGAGCCATGGGCAAGTTGGGGACAGATGATTCCCCACTGGTTTGATGACAAGATTGCAGTTGCCAATTATGCTGAGAGCGGTGAGACTGCAAGTTCTTTCGTCGGAGCCAATCGATTGAAGAAAATCATGTCGCTTGCAAAGAAAGGCGATTACATCTTTATTGAGTTCGGACATAACGACCAAAAACAGAAGACTCCGGGTTCGGGCGCTTACTATAATTTTGCCACAAACCTGAAGACTTTCATTGATGAGGCTCGTGGGAAAGGTGTAACTCCAATCTTCATCACTCCCACACAGCGCCGTTCGTTTGATCAGGATGGAAAAATCACTGAGACTCACGGAGATTATCCTGATGCAATGCGATGGGTAGCCAAAAGGGAAAACGTGGCTGTCATTGAGTTGCACGACATGACGCGTACATTCTATGAAATTCTGGGGGTGGAAGGCAGTAAGTCTGCATTCGTTCACTATGCCGCAAACACGTTCCCTGGTCAGACAAAGCCCTTGGCCGACAATACCCACTTCAATCCCTATGGTGCATACGAGATTGCCCAGATGGTTTTGCAAGGAATAAAAGACCTTAATCTTCCCATTGCATCACATATCAGTCCCGATTTCCAGGGATTCAATCCTGCAAAGCCCGATGCGTTGGCTACTTTCCATTGGATTAACTCACCTTTCTTTGAAGCATTGAAACCGGATGGCAATTAACAGAAGACTTATCGCTGGACTGTTGGCAGTCTCTTTGTCTTGTTTTGTTGGTACTCAAACGACCAATGCAAGGGCAAGCAAGAAGATGGAATCAGTCTGGAATGCGGAATCAGTCAAGCAAGCAAAACTGGAAGAGAGGGCTGAAGTTGACAAGAAATCGAAGTCAAGCAAGAAGCTTGAATATGAATGGATAGAGACTTTGCCCGAAGCCAAACCCTATACTCGCTGGTGGTGGTTGGGCAGTGCTGTAGATGAAGCCGGACTTGAATACAACCTCAATGAATATGCCAAGGCGGGTATCGGTGGCGTTGAGATAACTCCGATTTATGGAGTGAAAGGCAATGATGCCAACAATATTCCATACTTGTCTACCCGTTGGATGCATATGCTTGCAAAGACAGAGGAACTGGGTGGCAAGTTGGGTATCGAGGTGGATATGGCAACTGGTACTGGTTGGCCGTTCGGAGGTCCGAATGTACCCAAGGATGAAGCCGCTTCCAAACTAGTGGTTGTGGACGGACAGTTCACCGTCGGTCGCACTGGGCAGAAAGTGAAAAGGGCAGCACCTGGTGGAGAGGGATTTGTTCTCGACCATTTCGACCGCCAGAGCGTGATGCATTATCTCAGTACGTTCGACAAGGCGTTCGGTGAAAACCAAACCCCGTTCCCCCATACCTTTTTCAATGATTCGTATGAGGTGTATGGAGCGGACTGGACTCCCAATATGCTTGAGGAATTCAAGAACAGGAGAGGTTATTCGCTCGAAGACCATAAGGATGATTTTCTTGGAACATCCGGAAGTTGCGAGGATATAAAGCACAGAGTGATGTCGGATTACAGAGAGACTCTTTCCGACTTGTTGTATGAGAATTTCACAACAGTGTGGACAGACTGGGCACATTCCCATGGTTCCATCACCCGATGCCAGGCTCATGGCAGTCCAGCCAATTTGATTGACCTTTATGCTGAGGTTGATATTCCCGAGTGTGAAGGTTTCGGACTTTCCGATTTCCATATCAAAGGACTGCGTACCGACCCAGGATTCACAAAACGGAATGATTCCGACCTTTCGATGATGAAGTATGCATCGTCTGGTGCCCATATCTCGGGCAAGCGGTTTACTTCGTCAGAGACTTTTACTTGGCTGACCGAGCATTTCCGCACATCTTTCTCTCAGTGCAAGCCCGACTTCGACTTGTTTATGATAGCTGGAGTCAACCATGTGTTCTTCCATGGCAGTTGCTATACTCCGAAGAACGATGCATGGCCCGGATGGAAGTTTTATGCATCGGTTGACATGTCGCCGACCAACAGCCTTTGGCGTGATGCACCAGCTTTCTTTAAGTATATTGAGCGTGTCCAGTCATTTATGCAGTTGGGCGAGCCCGACAATGATGTGCTCGTCTATCTTCCTTTCTATGACATGATTTACGAGCAGCCGGGACGTCTCGTGCAGTTTGACATTCACAGCATGGCAAAGCGTGCGCCCAAGTTCATCCAGTCCATCAATGCAATCATCAATGCTGGCTATGATTGCGACTATATTTCCGACCGATACCTTCTGAAGTCGGATGCCAAGAACGTGGACGATCATAAAATCATCACAACCACTGGCACAAACCAATATGAAGCAGTGCTTGTGCCCGATGTGCGGTTCATGCCGTTGGCTACTCTCAGTAAGTTGCTCAGTCTCGCCCAGCAAGGAGTTCGGGTGGTGTTCATAAACGGTTTGCCTCAAAGTGCTCCTGGGTTGAAAGGACTTGAACAGCAGAAGGAGTTTGATGAATTGGCTGCTGAGTTGAAGAAAGTCAGCCTTGTCATCTCCGACTATTCCGCACTTGGCAAGTTCATCACTCCCGAATACATGCGTATCAATCAGGGACTGAGTTGCATCCGCCGTTCGAATGGCGCTGACCACATATATTTCATCAGCAACCTGCAGGAACGCAATGTGTACGAATGGATAAGTCTTGGGAAAAATGCCCGGTTCGTCACGATTTACAATCCGATGAACGGTGAAGTGCACAAAGCAAAGGTTGACAATAGTGGAGACCACACCAAGGTGCGTCTGCAGTTGTTGTCGGGACAATCGACAATCCTCGTTGCCACCGATACCGACAATTCCAACCTTACACCTTATTTATATATAGATGAAGAAATGGAGGCAGACGAACTGAAAGGATGGAAACTCCAGTTTGTAGAGTCGACACCAGTCAAGATAACCAAGACTTACAAGTTCGATTCTCCATGCTCATGGACAGAACTGGGCGACCAGTCGCTTAATGAAACTATGGCTTCGGGTGTTTATTCCACATCCTTCCGCCTGAAGAACCTCGATGAAGACTGCCGCATTATCCTCGACCTTGGAGATGTGCGTGAAACCGCAAGGGTGAGAGTCAACGGACAGAGTGTGGCAACTTTGTTTGCTGTGCCTTACCGTATCGACATCACCGATTATGTCACCCGTGGCAAGAACAAACTGGAAGTAGAAGTGACCAATCTCGGAGCCAACAGAATAAGCAAGTTGGACCGTGATGGTGTGCAGTGGAGGAAATTCAATGAAATCAATGTGGTTGACATCAACTACAAGACCAACAGCTATGCCGACTGGATTCCGATGCCGTCAGGACTTTGCAGCCCGGTGCGTATAATCAAGGCAAAAGTGAGTCGATGATACTGGAAAAGTTGTCCATTGACATTGAAAAAGAAAGTCGATGACACTAAAAAAACGAGCCGTTAGCACTGAAAATCGGTGCATGAAAAGCTCAAAACACGGTGTTTAAGCCATAAATAGACGTTTTCAGCGACTTTTTATTGTAAGATGTTTGGTCACATCAACAAATAGTAATAACTTTGCAGCGTCAAACAAAAGAGAAACAGATGAACTCAAGTTTTGCTACATATTTTTACTTTTACTTTTACTTTGGAAACGAGTAAGAGCGGGTATTTATATGTGCATTTGAAAACAAGATAGAGATAAAGAAAATGAATATAATCCCGCTCAGGAACGAGCGGGATTTTTTTGTTGAGAAAAAGAAAAGACGAGATGAAGAAAATTGCAATTCAAGGAGAAATCGGGTCGTTCCACGATGTGGCAAGCCATAAGTACTTCGAGGATGAGGAAATCCAGCTGGTGTGCTGCAACACGTTCGAGGATGTGTTCAAGACCCTTGCAAAGGACAAGAGCATGATTGCCCTGCTGGCTATCGAGAACACCATCGCAGGCAGCATCCTGCACAATTATGAACTGCTGCGCGAGAGCCACATGAAGATTATCGGCGAACACAAACTCCGCATTTCCCATTCCATCATGTGCCTTCCCGATGAAGATTGGGACGACATCATGGAGGTCAATTCCCACCCTGTGGCATTGATGCAGTGCCGCAAGTTCCTGAAAGGCCATCCTGAGTTCAAGGTGGTCGAGACCGACGACACAGCAGGTTCTGCAAAGAGAATAAGCGAAAACCAACTCCGTGGTCACGCAGCCATCTGTTCCAAGTTTGCTGCACAGCTCTACGGAATGAAAGTCCTTGAAGAAGGCATTGAAACCAACAAGCACAACTTCACCCGTTTCCTCGTAATCTGCAATCCCGAGATGGTGGACCAGTACGAGGACAAAAGCACCATCAACAAGGCGAGCATCGTGTTCACCCTTTCCGACCAGGAGGGCCAGCTCTCGCAGGTGCTCTCAATCTTTTCTTTCTACAAGATAAACCTCACAAAGATTCAGTCACTTCCGATTATCGGCAGAGAATGGGAATACATGTTCTATGTGGATCTCACCTACGACGACTATGTGCGCTACCGCCAGTCGATCGATGCAATGAAACCGTTAACCACCAGTCTTACAATTTTAGGAGAATACGAAGATGGAAAATCAACAATTTGAATACAAGCCGGCAGACCGTGTCAGTACAATCAGCGAATACTACTTCAGTCGCAAGCTCAAGGAAGTGGCACGGATGAATGCCGAAGGCAAGGACATAATCAGTCTGGCAATTGGGAGTCCCGACATGCCGCCCTCAAAGGAAACAGTCGACACTCTCTGTGAGAATGCACGCAAGGCAGATGCCCACGGCTATCAGCCCACAGTCGGCATTCCCGAGTTGCGCGGAGCAATGGCTGGGTTCTACAAGCGCTGGTATGGCGTGGAACTGAATCCGGCTACAGAAATCCAACCGCTCATCGGCAGCAAGGAAGGAATCCTGCATGTCACACTGACTTTCTGCAATCCTGGCGACAAGGTCCTGGTGCCAAATCCCGGTTATCCCACCTACACATCATTGAGCAAGATACTGGGACAGGAGATAGTCAACTACAATCTGTTGGAATCAAACGGTTGGCAACCCGATTTCGATGAGCTGGAAGCAATGGACCTCACCGGCGTGAAACTGATGTGGACCAACTATCCGAATATGCCGACAGGTGGACGTGCCACAAGCGAGCTCTACGCCAAGCTTGTTGACTTTGCACGCAGACATCACATCATCGTGGTGAACGACAATCCTTACTCCTTTATTCTCAACGAGGACGAACACCTGAGCATTCTGCAGGTACCGGGAGCAAAAGACTGTTGCATCGAGTTCAATTCGATGTCGAAGAGCCACAATATGCCGGGCTGGCGTGTAGGCATGATTGCCACCAATGCCACGTTCATACAGTGGATTCTCAAGATAAAGTCAAACATCGACTCAGGCACGTTCCGTCCGCTCCAGCTGGCTGCTGCCCGTGCCTACGACAATTCCGACGAGTGGCATCTGAATGCCAATGTCAAGACCTATGCAAGCCGACGCAAGATTGCTGAGGAAATCATGACAACCCTCGGATGCACGTTCGACCCTCAGCAGCAGGGCATGTTCCTCTGGGGCAGGATTCCGGAGAAGTACGGCAATGTAGAGGACTTGACAGAGAAAGTGCTTCACGAAGCACGCGTGTTCATCACCCCGGGATTCATCTTCGGGTCAAACGGTGAACGCTACGTCCGCATCTCGCTTTGCGCCAAAGACGAGAAGATGCAGGAAGCACTCAAGCGAATCCAGTCGCTGCAACTTTAGTGATGGCTGACAGAGGCAAAAAATTCTCTGACTGGGAAAATAATTTTCTCTGACCAGAAAACAAAATTTCTCTGACTGGAAAAAATGAAAAGCCTCCAAGTAGGAGCAAACAATAGACAAACAAAAAAACATACGATATGGAATTTGAACTACAACCACTGAATTTTCCAAGTGACAATCCACGCCCGTTCGTCATTGCCGGACCTTGTTCGGCAGAGACCGAAGAGCAAGTAATGACAACAGCCAAAGACCTCGCAAAGAAAGGCTGCCACATGTTCCGCGCCGGAGTGTGGAAGCCGCGCACCAAACCGGGAGGCTTCGAGGGAAACGGCGAGAAGGCACTTCCGTGGATGAAGGAAGTGAAGGAAGAAACCGGAATGCTTACCGCAACTGAAGTAGCCACACCCGAGCACGTGGAACTGGCACTCAAGTATGGCATCGACATTCTGTGGATTGGTGCACGCACCACAGCCAATCCGTTTGCAGTGCAGGCATTGGCAGATTCGCTGAAGGGAGTCGATGTGCCGGTCCTCATCAAAAACCCTGTGAACCCCGACCTCGAACTGTGGATAGGGGCAATCGAGCGCATCTATGGAGCAGGAGTAAAACGTCTGGGAGCCATCCACCGCGGATTCTCAAGCTACGACAAGAAGATTTACCGCAACCTCCCGATGTGGCAAATTCCAATCGAACTCCACCGCCGCTATCCCAACATCCCAATATGCTGCGACCCAAGCCACATCGGCGGACGCCGTGACCTCATCGCTCCTTTGTGCCAGCAGGCAATGGATATGGGAATGGACGGACTCATCGTCGAGAGCCATTGCAATCCCGATGAGGCTTGGAGCGATGCCAAGCAGCAAGTGACGCCAGATATCCTCGACTACATCCTCAGCATCCTCGTTATCCGCGACAAAGTGGTGACCACCGAAAACATCGTGGCATTGCGCAAGCAAATCGATGAAATCGACGATGCCATCATCAGTAACATCGCCAAGCGAATGCAGGTGAGCCGTGAAATCGGACAATATAAGAAAGAACACGGAATGACCATCGTGCAGACCAGCCGCTACAGCGAGATTCTCGGCAAGCGAGGTGCACAGGGAGCACTACTCGGCATCGGCGGCGACTGCATCATGCAAATCTTTGAATCAATCCATGAAGAGTCGGTACGCCAGCAAGTGGAGATAATCAACAAGTAAAGCAAGCTATGAAGATTCTAATATTAGGAGCAGGCAAGATGGGAGCGTTCTTCACCGACCTCCTCAGCTTCGACCATGAAGTGGCAGTGTACGACATCGATGCCAAGCGCATGCGCTTCACCTACAACTGCCAGCGTTTCACCTCAATGGATGAAATCGACGGATTCCAGCCCGAGCTGCTCATCAATGCAGTATCGCTGAAATACACCCTCGATGTGTTCGACCAAGTCATTCCCCACATTCCCTCCACCTGCATCCTCTCCGACATCAGTTCGGTGAAGACCGGTTTCAAGGACTACTACGAGAAGACAGGCATGCGCTACGTCAGCACCCACCCGATGTTCGGTCCCACATTTGCCAACCTCGGACAACTCTCGAGCGAGAACGCCATCATCATCAATGAGGGCGACTTTATGGGCCGCTGCTTCTTCAAGGAACTCTACAACTCGCTCCATCTGCATGTGTGCGAATATTCCTTCGACGAGCACGACCGCACTGTGGCATATTCGCTCTCCATCCCGTTCGTCTCAACCTTCGTCTTCGCTGCAGTGATGAAGCATCAGGATGCGCCAGGAACTACCTTCAAGCGCCACATGAAGATAGCCCAGGGTGTGTTGAGCGAGGACGACACGCTGCTGCGCGAAATCCTATTCAATCCCTACACCAAAGGGCAGGTGGAGCAAATTCGCAGGGAGATGAAGGAACTCATCGAAATCATCGACAGTAAGGACGAAGACCATATGCTTGCCTATCTCACTAAGATCAGGGCAAACATAAAGCCGCAGTAATTCATGGTGGCTGAAAGTGGTTCAGTGAATCTGCAACGGAAAACGTAGGTATAATCAAGCAGACAAGCCACAGAACGCAGTAGATTTGCCACGTTGCCATTGGTGTAACCTGGCAAATCCGCCTTATGTGGCATATCACGACACGGAGTGGGGCGTGCCAGTGCACGACGACCGCAAACTCTTTGAGATGTTGCTGCTCGAATGTTTCCAGGCAGGACTGTCGTGGAAATGCATCCTCAACAAGCGTGAGGCATTCCGCGCTGCCTTCGACGGATTCGACTATAACTGTGTGGCAGAATATGATTCAGCGAAACTTGATTCCCTGCGTCAGGATGCAGTTCTACTTCCCCATGTGGAGCAACCCGCAGTTGCCGCTCAAGCCACGCGT
>CAVISR010000052.1:0-21424 GCA_963645405.1 Acutalibacteraceae bacterium | reverse complement strand
GAACTCGGTTTGTTCGATATTTCCTCACATAGAGCAAAGGCTGTCACTTATTTCCGTCCGAAAACTCTCTGAAAGCCTCGGGCGTTACAGTTGTGACAGTCCGACAGTTCAAAAATAAGGGACCCTTACTTTGGCAATTTTCTCGCTTTTATTGTATATATAATTAATTATTAGATAGTTATATAGTACAAAAGGGAAAACATGTAAATGGTAGGGTATTTGAAAAATAACTGTCATAACTGTCACTGTCGTGCAAAGTATCTTAATAAAATCGGTAATACGCTGAATGATAATAATATACTAATGTCAATAGAATAAAATGCCATGACAGTTAAGTGCGACAAACAGCGATTTCCTGACAGTTTACCCCTCGAAAATGCCCTATTTTCGTGGATTTGAGCACGAGTTTCGTGGGCTGTAACGCCAGTTCCTGTCATTTTAACACAAACTTTTTTCATGGTTTTCTCGTGGTTTTTGACTGGGAGCTGCGTGAATTGAGGGAAAAATAGCAGGGAAACTGTAATGATTGAGATGGAACTGTGACTGAATGAGGGGACAAGAGAGGTTGGGGGACAAGAAAATCAGTAAATGTTAAAAGCCTCTCCTAAATCATCTTCTGAAGGGAAGGACTTACAAAGCGAGCCGTCGCTCGAGCGCTGTAAGAAACAAAAACCTAAAAACCGCCATGCGGAAGGAGGAATCATGATGCGTTATTGCATGGGATGGCTCAGCGGGCTGGAATAGGAGCTAGGCCTCTCCGAGACCGTTAAAGCGAGCGTGGGAATGTGCGTTGTAGAACATTGCGAGCTTTGCTCGAATGTTATCGTCAACGCACTCGGAGAGCGCTGACTCCTATTCCTGTGCACATTTCAGCCCACCCATCCGGATGGAAACACATGACTGCAAGTTCGACTTGGAAGTGCACGCGCGACGGAAACTATAAAACGTTAAATTATGGGAAATTTTCGAGCTTCTCTACCCAGTGTCGCAAGCACCTCAAAACAATCCGTTATACGTTTCTAGTCAGAGAAAATTATTTTCCCAGTCAGGAAAAAAGTTTTTTCCAGTCAGAGAAAATATACGGAATAAGCGGATACGAAATGAAGGACGAATGGAGGCTTCGGACTTATCGTCAAAATGTCGCATTAGAATGACTGATTGGAAGCTGGGCTGCAAAGCGAGCAGGAATAGAAGCTAGCCCTCTCCGAGGGTGTTAAAGCGAGCGTGGGATGTGGGCTGTAAAACAATGCGAGCCGCGCTCGATTGTCATCGTCTAGCGCTCGGAGAGCGCTGATTTCTATTCCAACTCGCAAGTTCCGCCCACCCATCCTGATGGCATCTGTTCCGTGGTAGTATTCAAAACAAAAAACGCCAACTGAATTGTTGACGTTTTCCTTTGTTGGGATATCGGGACTCGAACCCAAAATAACAGGACCAGAATCTGTTGTGTTGCCAATTACACCATATCCCAATTGTCTGTACATTCGACGGAAGACACCCTCTTCCTTCGTTTGCGACTGCAAAGTTATATGTTTTTGTTGAATTGACAAAATTATCTCACGAAAAAAAGAGTTTTTTTTGAGTTTTGATGCTCTTACGGGGTTCTTCTGGTGGTTGGGACGTGACTAAAGGCTGTCTCCAATAACTCCACGTTCATATTTTTCCATTCAATACAAACCCTACTCTTTGTGGCTTTGGCTTAAGCATCGGCTTATACCGGATGCTTGCCTCGCTCTTTGCGTGGAGCATTGCAGGTCGGCTCTTTGTGGCTTTGACTTTCATTACCGACCCTCAAAAAACAAATGCCCCGGGCGATTCACCCGGGGCATTCTCGTTTTTTATTCCTAAATCAACACCTTACTTAACAAGGTATTTCTTTCCGTTGATGATGTTGATGCCCTTCTGTGGAGCTGACAGCTTCTGACCTGCAATATTGTAGATTGCACCATTGCCTGCGTCCTCAGTTGCGATATCCTGGATTGCTTCCGGCTCGTCCTTACCAAGGTAATAGAGCTTGAAGTTGTCGAAGATACACCAGTCGTTGCTAATGGTAGTTGCCTTGCGGATACCAATCTTCAGGTCCTTACCGTCCTCAAGCATGATTGCAACTTCGTTGTAATAGCTTTCAGGATTCTTGGCGAAACGGTTGGCTGCACCTGTCATTGAGTTTGGATAGTAGTAAGTGGTACCTGCCTCTGTAACTTCAGCATCGAATGGATAGCCGTGAGCTGCTACTGACTCAACTTCGCCTGTCTCAGTGTAAGTTGTGTCGTTGTAGTACTGCCAGATAGTGTCGTAAGATACGATTTCGTTTCCGTTCTCGTCGTAAACGATGTCTCCGTTCTCGTCAACAAGGATGTCACCTTCTACTACGCTTCCTACATATCTGTCGAATGAAGGTTCTGTGAACATCTCGCTTGCGATTGAAGTGATGTAAGATACACGCTCAGCACCGTTTGAGTTCATGTAGAGCTGTACGTTCTTGTTCTCCCAAAGGCTTGTGTCTGCAGCTGCTGCATACCACCAGTTGTAGTAAGCGCCATCTTCTGTGCCACCGGTGTTACCGTCACGATAGAATGACTGAACAGTGAGTTTGTAGCATCCTTCTGGCAAAGCCAAGAGAGTCTGTGAATAGTCGAAGTTAGCGTTCCAACGCTCAGCGTTCTGGAGGCTCTTGTCAACAACCAGGTTGCCTTCAGCATCGTCCCAACCTTCCTTGTACTGAGAGAAGTCAGGGTTGGTGAGAAGAACTGTAACGTCAACTGGAGCATCAGCAGTAGCCTTGTCCATTCCGAGTCCGGCGAGGAGTTCAGCGTTCTTTGCCTTTACACTTTCCTTGTAAACAGTTTCGAGTTCTGTAGTGTAAGCAGCAATCTTCTCTTCAGTGACTTCAGCCTGCAGACCTTCGTTCTGAGAGTTGATGACTGTAGTGATTTCAGGATAGATGCCTGCATTCTCTGCAATCTTGCTACGGTAATCCATGTAAGTGTTGAGAGAGTTGTAGAGGTCTGTAGCAGCTTTTGCAGTCTCGTAAGTGTCGGTTTCGTTAGTACCGATTTCGTTTACAACATTGAACAGGTTCTCGTAGATTGCATATTCAGGAGTAGTGTCCTCATAGTTTGCCTGCTTAACGACGATGTCGTTCAAGAGGTTCCATGAGTTGATGTAGTTGTAAGCAGTGTTGACGTAGCTGTTTGCCTCGCTGATTACATCGAGAGCGCTGAGGTAAGCGTCGAATCCTTCAACTGGCATCTTGACAGCTGCGAGCATTTCATTGAACTTGGTGATATCGCCTGGGAATGCGAGTTTCTCTGTTGCAGAAGCATTGACTTCGTCGAGTTTTGTCTGAACCATTGCAGAGAAGTCAGGATTGCTTCCATAATAATAGAGGTGGAAACCTGTTGCTGCATAGAACCAGTCTGAACGTACACCGACTGTTGCAGTTCCGCCAGTTACCTGAATCATACCAGTCTGGAGAGTCTGCCAACCGCCACGGGTGTTGCCCCACCAGCCGCTGTATTTCTTAGTGAACTGTGCTTTCTCCATCTTGTCGCCACAAGAGATATAAGCGAACTGGCCTTCAGAGATGTCGTTGCCGGCATTAACGTACATGGCACTCATTGAGTAGAATCCGTCTGGCAGACCAGTTACGTTCTGGTGAACGCCACCGTAACCAGTCACTACGCTACCACTCCACTGTGAGATACCAGTGTAACCCTGGATGAAGACTGGGTTTGAAAGGCTTCCCATCCATCCGCTTGTTACCTTCATGTCGCGGATCCATTCGTTGTTGACTTCAGAGTCGTAGAATGAAACCTTGTCGGAAAGGGCATAACGTCCGTTCTCTTCGTCAGCCTTAGTACAGTTGACCTCCCAAGCCTTGTTGTCGCCGAACCATGCAGACTCGATGTCGTCAGCATACTTGTACTGCTGGCTTTCCTCGTCCCATGTTGGGTTGTATTCTTCGTTACAGAACCAAGGAGTCTTGATGGCTGCAGAGAAATCGTAAACACCCTTCTCGTCAGCACCGGCTGACATGAGGTAAGTTACGCGAGCCTCAAGCAACTTGTTCTTTGCATCTGAGTAGGCTGCTGGGTCTTCGATTGTCTGTGCTGCACCTTCATTACCGTCGTTGAGCACTGTCTGTGCGTTTTCGATGGCTGCCTTGAAATCATCGAGTGCTGAATAAGATGTAGTCTCAGAAAGAGTTGTCATTGAAGCGATGAGGCTCTTGATTGACTGTGCATCACTATAATAAGTGTTGTACTTGGCAATAATGTCATTCACCTGAGCTGTTGCGTTGCGGATGCTCTCTACGTCTGAATCATCGTAGTCGAGTTCCATCAATGCATCGTCCAGCAGAACACCAAGTGTGCCATAGGTCTTTCCGATTTCATCGCGCAACTTCTCTGCAGAAGACTGTGCAGCGAACAGTTCCTGGTTTGCAAGTTCAATCTCAACTGCATCGCCAGAGTTGCCTTCGTAGACAATCTGGAAGTTAGAGTAGAGCAACCACTCGCTGCCAATGTGCTCACCTGTACGGCGCACACCAAGTTTCACGTAACTGTCAGTCTTGACAATCACCTTGACCTCGTTCCAGAAAACGTCGTAGTCGAAATAAGCACGGGCACCAGACATACTGTTTGGAGCATAGTAGACGTACTCAATACCATCAGCATCTGTGTATGTGTACTTAGAGTCTGCAGACCAGTCATCAGCCTCGTAGATTGCATGGTCGGTCTCAACTGACCAGTTAGAGCAAATCTCCTTCTGACGGCTTGATTCAACTGTGTAGGCTGCAATGAACTCGTCGCCAGTCAGAGTGTCAACACCCATACTGTCGACTGTGATAACGTCTGCATAAAGATAAGCGTAGTTTTCCTGTGCAGTTCCGTTGAAATAGAGTTTAGCTGCGGCATCCTGACCACCATAGCGGTGGAATGCCTGAGCGCGTAATGTGTAGACACCTGCGGGGAGGTAAACAAACTGATAGCGGTCGATGTCGTCGACCTGGAAGTTTTCCCATTCGTTTGACGAATAGGCCGCACTAGTGCCTTTCCAGTAGTCGCCGCTGTTGGTTGTACCATCATAGTCGCCCCAGTCAAGCTGGTCGGAGACATTGTCACCTTCACTCCAGCCAGATGTGTCGATCTGTGCGTTGATTGTCATGGCCGCTGCCGTGAACATCAACAATGAAAGTAATTTTTTCACCATAATTTTGTTGAATAATAAAGTTGAAATTTTTTGTTGCAAAATTCTGACCGCAAAGTAACAGCTTTTAGCTGGGCACAATTTGCACCCTTGTTTTCGATACTTGCAAATTGGTTACAACATCTAAACTTTTGCAGCGATGTTACATTCGTATAAACAATTGTTGCGATTAATTCGCCTCCAACAATTGGTTGTATCGATGAAAACGATTATCTTTGCAACATATTTACTATAATAACAAGGAGTTCGTATGCAATACAGATTGTTTTTATTCATCACCGCATTTGCTGTAGCGATGGCAGGCAAAGCACAGACATCAAGACTGTACACTACACAGAATGGGTTGACCAGCAGTTCAATCTATTCCACATACATCGACTCAAACGGCATTGCATGGGTATCGGGAGTGGCTTCGCTGGACATGTTCGACGGTGTGGAGTTCCACAACCAGCTTGTGGGACACAAGGACTTGCTGATAAACACAGTCCGCGCAGTCAAGGAACGCAACAAGAACCAACTGTGGCTTGCAACCAGCAACGGCTTGATTCTGTTTGACACCCGGGACAACAGCATGAAGCGCATCCCCATCCTTGATGACGAAATAAAAGCCGGAGCGTCCATCAACAGTTTCATCGACTACGTGGACAAAGGCTATCTTCTGATTTCCACCGACGGACAGGGAATGATTGTGTTCAACGAGGAAACATGCGAGACCGACAAAGACAAGACTGCCAAACTCAAGAAACTGTTCTACAATGGTTTCTGCCGACGCATATTCATCGACAAGCAGAAAAGGCTGTGGGTGACCGACAACAACCACAAACTGTATAACATTGACTTCAACTCAAAGAAGCTGCTGCCAGTCAGAATGACAGCAGAGGCATCTGAAGTAGCCGCAAAGAGCAACATAGACGCAATAGTGCAACTGCGGAAATCAGGCAACATATTGTTCGGAACAAAGACCGGACTCCTTGTGTACGACTCGAAGGCACAGGTCCTGAGAACGCTCAACAGCCCGTTCAATTCACCCGTGTCAACCATCATAGAGAGGAAAGACGGAACAGTGTTGGTGGGAACAGACAGCCGGGGAATATGGCAGATGCATGCAGACGGGACATTGACTCCTTACTATATATATAACCCGAACGTGAACCTGGACTTTGCCAAAGTAAGATCGTTCTCAGAAGATGCTGACGGAAATCTGTTGGTGGGAATATACCAAAGAGGAGTGCTGGTGTTGCCTAACCACTCCGACAACTTCATGTATTATGCCGTTTCACCTACATCCAACAAGATGAATGCATCGTGCATCACGTCAATCACAGCCGACAAAGCAGGCAACTACTGGATAGGTACCGACGGTGCAGGTGTTTTCATGTCGAAAGGTTCGAACCTGAGCAATGCAGTGCCAGTAGGCGGACTGAAGTCACCACTGGTGCAGAGCATCGTTGTCGACAAGCGCGGCACAGTGTGGCTCGGATCATACGGAGGCGGAGTGCAATGCCGCTCCGACGGAGATTTCGTGACCCCCGACTGGCTGCAACAATTCGCGATAGAACCGATAATGGACTTGGCATACGACCAAAACCATGATGTGCTTTATGTAGGAACAAACGGAAAGGGCGTGTTTATGGCAGACCTGAAGACACATACAGTCACAGCCATGTCGTCAGTAACATCAGTCAACGGATGGACTTACAGCCTTTGCAGCGACAACAACGGTGACCTGTGGATTGGCACAGCCCAAGGAATATTCCAGTACAAATACGGATCAAGACAGTTGACGGAAATAGCGTTCGACCGTTCAAACGTGCTTGTGGCAAGATGTATAGTCAAGGACGGACAATCACTGCTCGTCGGCACCAGTTCCGGACTTGTCATCTATGACCTGAAGACCTCAGAATCGCAGATGCTTTTGCAGGACAAGACAATCATGTCAATCGAGACCACTCCAACTGCCATCTGGCTTTCAACCAGCCAGGAGATTATCTGCATCGACAAGAACTCACTCGCCCCACACATCTACACCTCGTTCGGCGGATACTTCATCGGAGAGTTCCATGGCAATTCGCACTACAAGTCAGAGGCTGGCACCATCTACTTCGGGTCAGACAACGGTATAATCGGATTCAATTCATCCAAGATAAGCCGTCACAAAGACTTCAGACGTCCGATACTGCTCACAAGCCTCAAAGTCAACGGGCAATCCATCTCATACAATCCCGAGGAAAATGGCAATGTGCTGGACCAGAACATCCTTTCAGCAACCAAGATTGAACTCGCATCCAACCAGAATTCGCTGGAGATAAAGTTCTCAGTGCCCGACTATTCTGCACCGAACCGCATCTTGTACAAATACATGCTTGAAGGACACGACCAGGCATGGCACAGCAGCCAGACAGGTGGTGGAGTCTACTACTCAATGCTTGGTCCTGGACACTACACACTGCACGTCAAGGCATACAGTGAAAACGATGAGCAGAACGGCATTGAGAAAGACATAGAAGTGGTTGTGGCTTATCCATGGTATGCTTCATGGTGGGCATGGCTGTTTTACATTGCTATCGTCATCGGCATTGGACTTTACCTGTACAAGACTTACAAAGGCCGAAGAAGACAGCACAAACTGCTGAGCATGGCAAGGCAAAACGAGCAGCTCAAGGAAGCAAAGCTCCGTATGTTTACAAGTATAGCACACGAGTTGCGTTCGCCTCTGACTATGGTCCTCTCCCCTCTGCGCCAGTTGATGAGCATGACTCCAGAAGGAGCTGACGGCGACAAGAACCAGAGTCTGTACCGGATTATGGAGAGAAACTGTGAGCGTCTTCTGAATATCGTACAGCAGATAACTGATATCCGCAAGATTGACAACGGACAATTCCGTCTGCATTTCTCCGAAACGGATTTCCAGCAATATTCCGACAATATCTTCCAGTCGTTTGCCGGCTATGCCACAATCAAACGAATCACCTTCACCATTGAACATGCCAACCAGCACGTGATGGTTTGGGTTGACAAGACCCACTTCGAGAAGATTCTGTCGAACATCCTGTCGAACGCATTCAAGTTCACGCCAGAGGAAGGACGCATAATGGTACGCACGAAATGCATATTGAAAGATGCCAAGGACTGGTTTGAAATACGCGTGTACAACAGCGGATCGAGCATCAGCGCCAAGGACATGCCACATATCTTCGAGCGCTTCTATCAGGCAGGCAACAATGCATCGGGCAATGTAGGGTCGGGCATAGGACTGAACCTCGTGACCGAACTTGTAACTCTGCACCACGGAAATATCAGCGTGCGCAATATCGACCCTGACGGTGTGGAATTCATCATGGAATTCCCATTGGGCAACAGTCATCTGAAGGAAGAGGAAATTCTGTCGGAAGAGGAAGAAACAACCAACGACAACACTACAGCAGAGGCAATGAACAACCCATTCTCAGATCTCGACGAGCCTGAGCCGGAAACTGGCAACACAGAGAAGAAGAAACTCACGGTGTTGATTGTAGACGACGACCAAGGTCTTTGCCAGTATATCAAGGATCAACTGCAGGAAACCTACAATGTCATGACATGTAACGGAGGCAATCCTGCATGGCAAATGATACTGACCCAACGTCCGGATGCAGTAGTGACCGACATACGCATGCCGGATGGTGACGGCATTGAACTGTGCAAGCGAATCAAGTCAAACCCAGAGACCAACAATCTGCCGATAATCATGCTTACGAGTGAGAACAGCGACAGAGCACAAATCAACAGTCTGAACCTTGACGTCGACCATTTCCTCACCAAACCATTCAACCTGTTGATGCTGAAGAGTGCCATAGCCCAGGGAATAAGAGTACGTGAAAGAATCATTGGAAGCATACGCCGCACGGAAGTGGGATATGACTATACATCAACAAAGATTGACAGTGCGGACGACAAGCTCTTCAGCCGCATCAATGAATCACTGAAGAAACATCTTGACGACTCCAACTTCGGAGTGAGCGAACTGGCAAGCGATGCAGGAATAAGCCGTGTGCATCTGAACCGCAAGATGAAGGAGCGCTACGGAATATCTCCAAACGCATTCATACGGTCATATAGGCTCAAGCAAGCAGCCTATCTGCTCGTGAACAACAATGTGAATGTGTCGGAGGTGGCATACAGAGTAGGATTCTCATCCCATTCTCACTTCAGCAATACGTTCCATGAGTATTTCGGCATGACACCAAAAGAATTCATTGCCTATTACTCCGAGAACCTGAACGACGAAGCCCTGCAGAAGCTCTTTGAGCAGTAAGATTCAGACTCTCTTCTTCAGAGCTTTCCTGCGTTCGAACTGTGTCAGTTTATGTTCCACATAATCTGCACTTGCTGTAGCGTCCCATCCGCGCTGTTCTGCATAGCGCATCACGATTGTACGCAGTAGTGGACGCACATGGGTGAGGCGTATCATGCTGTCGAGACATTGCCGGGTGGACGGATGCTTGCAGAAGTGTGAGCGGTTGATGTCGATTGTCGTTATGTGGAAGGTCGATAGATTGTGGAAAGACATTGAATCGTTGGAACCATCAGAATCTTTCTTGTCCGAGTCTTTTCTATAAAGGAAATTGCTCAGGTTCATATCGCCATGGATGAATCCTTTCTCATTCATGTCCACGATGAAACGGACAATGGCATCAATCAAATCATCATGACCCACATAATCTTCACGAAGGAATCGTGCATCGGGGTCTCCGCAGAAAGCCGAAACAAAGTAGCCATAGTAGAAGAGTCCATGCCGATAGGTCTCAACGCAGGCAATCGGGTCAGGAGTGCTTATATTCAGTTCTGCAAGCCGCAGAGCAAACGTATAGGCACGCTTGGCTTTGCTGGGACGAATGAAAGTGTAGTCAATCCTCTGATGCAACATTGGCACCTTGAATCTCTTGACGACAAGAGTCTGTCCGTTCACATCAAACAGACGGACTTGATTGCGCGAATCATATATCAGTTTTCCTGCCTTCTCGAATTGGGAAGGTATCGAACGGACGAATCCATCGTACATCTGATACTTTGGGTTTATGATGAATGTATGCATAGAGTCTTTGCTTGTTGTTCCTTGTTGCTTGTTGTTCCTTGCTCTTTGTTGTTAGTATCAGACGAATCCCATCCGGTATGCCGCCATAAATTTCCACATCGTCTTCAACGGTGCAAAGTTGGTCATTTTTTTTCAGTTGATGAAATGTTTGCGCTGTTTTTTATGGTTAATCCGGTATTACAGGGATAAGATAAAAAGATGGACGTAGGTTCGCAGGGCAAAGGACATATGTTCACAGGATGACAGACAACCGGTCGTAAGGCGACAGACAACCGGTCGTAAGGCGACGGACAACCGGACGTATGGCGATGAACAACCGGACGCAAGACAACAGACAACCGGTCGTAGGACGACAAGCCGAAACCTCTCTCGTATTCCACACTTGCAGAACCTGAGTCAGTACTGCATTTAGACCAGCGGACCTCGAATATTCTTAGAACAAGACTGAACAAAAAAAGCGGAGGCAACTTTCGCTGTCTCCGCATATCTTATCATTGATGACTAAGGTTTGCTCTATAGATTTAATAGAATCCGCCTAAAGTCCAATCATTATTTATTTCACGCTCCATTCGTAAACACCGCAAGACTTGTCTTCTGGCTGAACAAGCTCGAGCTTGACGCCTGAAGTCTTGACTGGATCGAATGTTACTGTGCAAGCCACACCCTTGTCTGTTGGATAGCTTGATGGGTTCTTCACCTCAACCCAGTTGCCTGAAGCATCCTTGTAGTAGAGTTTCCATGAATCTGGAACCTTGCATCCCTGCCAAGGCTGGTCGTCGTACCAGTAAACGGTAGAAGTGGAGATTTCTGTCGGTTCCTTGAATTCGTATGCAAGCCACTCTGTAGAGTTGGTCTTAGGCCACCAGTGAGTGTAAGGTATGCTGCGGTCGTTGCCGTCTGCAGGAACCAAACGGTCATTGATTGCCGAGATTGAAGGAATGCGTGATGAAGTGGTTACCTTTGACTGTGATGCGATTGATGGTGGGAGAGCAGGGCTTGTTGCGCTCAAATCGTATGGAAGCCATACTGCCATGTTGCCATTGCCACGGTGTGCCCATGCATAGTAAGGAATGAGAGTCAGAGTCTCGTCCTTTGTAGTCAGTTTGCCTTCTTCGTTGAAGCTCAAGGTCTGTGCGCCTGTAATCAATGTCTGTACCTTTGTGTTGGCAATCTCCTTGCTTCCCATTGTGAACTTAGGATCTTGGTTGAGAAGGACACTGAGTACATCGCAGTCATTGTCGGGCCATTCTGCGCAGTAAACCAGCGGTCCACGCTCGATAGCTGCACGTCCCTTGTCGGCTGCCACTTTACCGTTAGCCTTTACAAGACGAGTATCCATGTCGAAGTGAACACTTATCTTGTCGCCAGCCTTCCACTTGCGGTCGATAACGAAGTAACCGTCCTTAAGTTCGCTTGTTACGTCCTGACCGTTAACCTTGACACTGTATTTGAGGTTCTTGCCGTCAGCATAGTGGTAGAGGTCGCTTGGCACAACCTGCCCGCGTACCCATCCTGGGATACGGATCTTAAGTGCAAACTTGCCGCTTGCCTTCTTCATTGTCATTGCGATGTCACCATCCCAAGGATAGTTGGTTGACTGCTGCAGAACGACTGCCTTGCCACCAACCTTCACCTTAGTTTCGTTGCTTGCGAACAAGTTCACGTAGAGTGAATTGTCCTTGACTGCATAGATGTACTGAGGGATAGAAGGGATGAAACGAGCTGCATTGGATGGACAGCAAGCACATCCGAACCAATCCTGGCGCTGGTGCTGACCCATTGACTGGAGTGGGTTTGGATAGAAGAACTTGCCACCGTCGATGGATATACCGCTTATCACGCCATTGTAGAGTGAACGCTCAAGTGCATCGTAGTACTTGCTCTCTCCGTGGAGAAGGAAGAGTCGGTAGTTAAGGTAGACCTGTGCAATGGCTGCGCAAGTCTCGCAATATGCACTCATGTTGGGAAGTTCGTAGTTGTCACCGAATGCCTCGCCTGAAGATGTAGCTCCCACGCCTCCTGTGAGATAATACTTCTTGCCTACGATGTTGTCCCAAATACGGTCGATGGCATGGATGTAAGAAGTATCGCCTGTGAGGGCAGCTACATCAGCCATACCGGCATACATGTATCCGGCACGTACTGCGTGTCCTACTGCTTCATCCTGCTCAAGTACTGGCTTGTGGCTCTGTGCGTATTCGTCAATCTTATGGTTGTAGCCGTCCTTGTCTTCGTACATGCCACCGTAACCACGCTTCCATGATGAGTCAATCTTGCCACGCTGGTCAAGGAAATACTTGGCTTCTTCCAGGTATCTCTTGTCGCCAGTGGCAGTATAGAGCTTTGCAAGTCCCATCTCTGCAATCTGGTGTCCTGGAACGACGTGAGCCTGACCTGCGTTAGGTCCTACTTCCTTAATCACGCAATCAGCATATTTCTTTGCTATGTTGAGGAGTGTCTTCTTGCCAGTGGCATTGTAGTGAGCTACTGCTGCTTCACACAAGTGGCCGAGGTTGTAGAACTCATGCGAGAGGTCTTCCACGAGTTCCCAACGCTTTGATCCTGCCCAGTTGTGTGGATGTTCTGGATTCTGCGTACGGGCAGTGTAGAGGTAACCGTCTGGTTCCTGTGCAGACTGAATGATAGCGATGACGCTGTCGCAATACTTGTCAACTGGAGTTCCATTGATCAATGCATTTGGATAGGTCTGCATCAGATAGGCTGCACCTTCGAGAGTCTTGTATGGGTCGGTGTCATCGAATGAATAACCCATTGTGACCTTGAAGTTCTTGCCAGTCTTGATGTGTTCCGCTGCCTGCTCGAAATTCTTGTAGCGACCTGTTTCTTCACTCTTGCGGAATGCAAGTGGAATTGTAACATCCTTGCTTGCCTGCAGACGTTGTCCCCAGAAAGTATTAGGTGTTACTTTGACAGCAGTGAAAGGAACCGGAGTGATGGGATAGCCCGAATTGTCACTCTGAGCACTAATACTTCCTATACTGCATGCTGCCAATAGAGAGAAAGTGATTAATTTCTTCATAATTGATAAATAAAAAATTAGTAATAATACAATTAGATTCTTTTGAGCGTGAATAGTTTAATGAGTGAGCGTGAATAGTTCAGTGAGCCTCCAGCCAGTTTTTGCCCCAACCACAGTCGGCAATGAGCGGAACCTTCATCGTGAATGCATTCTGCATCTCTTCGATTACGAGTGTCTGTATTGCCTCCTTCTCGTCGGGATAGACATTGAAGTTCAGTTCGTCGTGCACCTGCAGAATCATCTGTGAGCGGAGATGCTCACGCTGCATTCTCTGATGCACACGTATCATTGCCACCTTCATTATGTCGGCTGCAGTTCCCTGGATTGGAGCGTTGATGGCATTTCTCTCGGCATATCCACGGACTGTTGCATTATGGCTGTTGATGTCTGGCAGATAACAGCGTCTGCCAAACAAGGTTTCCGTATATCCACGGTCGCGAGCCATGTCGATGGACTTGTTCATGTATTCCTTCACCTTGGGATAGGTTTCGAAGTAGCCGTCTATCAGAGTCTTTGCCTCAGCGCGGCTTACCTGCATGCGCTCTGCCAGTCCGAACGTGGTTATTCCGTAAATGATTCCGAAGTTCGCTGTCTTTGCTTTCCGGCGCTCGTCGCTTGTGATTTCATCGATTGGTTTCTTGAATATCTTGGAGGCAGTTGCCGCATGTATGTCGTGCCCGGCATTGAATGCCTCAATCATATTCTTGTCACCGCTCAGATGTGCCATTATGCGAAGCTCAATCTGCGAATAGTCTGCAGAGAAGAACTCACAGCCTTCATCGGGGATAAAAGCTTTGCGCACTTCCTTGCCGTTCTCGTCGCGTATGGGGATGTTCTGAAGGTTCGGATTGCTCGAACTGAGTCTGCCCGTAGCAGTCACTGCCTGGTTGTACGAGGTGTGTATGTGACCTGTCCTTGGGTTTATCAGTTGTGGCAACGAATCGATATATGTGGAGAGCAGTTTCTTGTAACCTCTGTAGTCCAGTATTTTCCCTACAATTGGATTCTTGCCTTTAAGGCTTTGAAGCACTTCTTCAGAGGTGACGTACTGACCTGTCTTTGTCTTTTTCGCTTTGTCTGCAATCTTCAGTCTGTCGAACAATATCTCACCAACCTGACGGGGCGAAGAGATATTGAATTCCACACCAGCTATTTCATATATCTGGTGCACCAAATCTTCCATCCGTCTTGAGAATTCCCTGGAAGTCTCTGCCAGTGAGTCGGTGTCAATCCTCACTCCGTTCAGTTCCATCTGTGCAAGGACTGGAACGAGTGGCATCTCCACTGTCTGGAAAAGGTCGAGAAGTCCTTCCTTTATCAGTTCCTTCTCAAGTACATTCTTCAGTTTCAATGTGATGTCGGCATCTTCTGCAGCGTAGTCGCAAACCACTTCGGGCGGAACATCACGCATGGACTTCTGGTCACGGCCCTTGGCTCCGATCAATTCAGTTATGTGAATGGTCTGATAGTGAAGGTACACTTCTGCCATGTAATCCATGTTGTGCTTCATCTCCGGCTTCAAGACATAATGTGCCAGCATAGTGTCGAACATTGGTCCTTTCACATGGATTCCGTAGTTGGCAAGCACGATGAAATCGTACTTCAGGTTTTGTCCGACCTTGAGCGTGGATTCATCTTCATACACGCTGCGGAACTGTTCGAGAAGTTCCTGGACCTTTGCTCTGTCCGCCGGGATCGGCACATAATATGCCTCGCCCTCTTTCATTGCGAAACTGAGCCCTACCAGTTCTGCCTGCATCGGTTCAACGCTTGTCGATTCAGTGTCAAGGCATAGAATTGCCGATGACTTGATTTCATCGATTAGCTGACGTATGGCTTCCGGTGTATTTACGAGCTTGTAAGTATGGGGCACGTCTTTGTATGTGGCAAACGAAGGAGTGTCGAACAGTGAAGGAGAATCAGACAATGAAGGTGAACCAGACAACGACGAAGCCGGGGCATCGAACAACGACGGACCCGATGTACTTGTTATTTTAGTGGTCTGGGTCTTTTCCTCCTGCACCTGCACACTGCTGAACAGGTCTGGCTGAGCATTTGACATGCTGACTGTCTTGCCAGCAGATGGCGATGAATTGATGATGCGCTGCAGAAGCGATCTGAATTCCAGTTCCTCATAGAGAGGCTTCAGCTTGTCAATGTCAATCGGTTTCCTGCTCAAGAGGTCCAAGTCCAGTTGTATCGGTACATCAGTCTTGATGGTTACCAGCAATTTGGAGAAGCGTATGCCATCGGCATTGTCCTCCACTTTTGTCTTGATGCTTCCCTTCAATTCGTCGGTGCGCTCCAGCAGTTGGTCGATTCCACCGAACTGCCCAATCAGTTTCACTGCCGTTTTCTCGCCAACTCCAGGACAGCCCGGGACATTGTCGGCAGCGTCTCCCATAAGCCCGAGAAGGTCAATCACCTGCAAAGGCGACTGTATGCCATACTTTGCGCATACTTCCTCTGGTCCGAGAACATCGAAGCCGGCATTGCCATGCTGTGGACGACAGATCTTGACGTTTTCTTTCACGAGCTGTGCATAGTCCTTGTCGGGCGTCACCATGTAGGTCATGATGTCACCGCGCTGTGATGCCAGTTCCGAGAGAGTGCCAATCACGTCGTCAGCCTCATATCCTGCCACTTCGAATATCGGGATGTTGTATGCCTCAAGTATTTGTTTTATATAAGGTATAGAGAGTCGGATGTCCTCTGGCGTTTCCTGTCGCTGTGCCTTGTATTCAGGGAAAATCTCGTTGCGGAACGTACCGCCCTTGGGGTCGAACGCAACTCCGATGAAATCGGGATTCTCCTTTCTCAGAATCTCCTCAAGGGAATTGACGAATCCCATGATGGCAGACGTGTTCATGCGCTTGCTGTTTATTCTCGGAGCACGAATCAAGGCGTAGTATGCTCTGTAGATCAAAGCATACGCATCAAGCAGAAACAGTTTCTTCATTTCAGTCATTGGGCATTCAACTCTCTATACTATCGTTTCATGGATTATTCAGGCTGCTTGCCGATGTATGCAAGGATACCGCCGTCTACATAGAGGATGTGTCCGTTCACTGCATCTGATGCGTGTGAAGCGAGGAATACTGCAGGACCGCCCAGTTCAGACGGGTCAAGCCAGCGGCCTGCCGGAGTCTTTGCACAGATGAACTTGTCGAACGGATGGCGGCTGCCGTCGGGCTGAATCTCACGAAGAGGTGCAGTCTGTGGAGTTGCGATGTAACCCGGGCCGATGCCGTTGCACTGAATGTTGTAAGCTCCGTATTCAGAGCAGATGTTGCGTGTCAGCATTTTCAGTCCGCCCTTGGCTGCTGCATAGGCACTGACTGTCTCGCGTCCAAGTTCTGACATCATTGAACAGATATTGATGATCTTGCCTTCGTTGCGCTCCATCATCTCTGGCAGAACTGCCGATGAAACGATGTAGGGTGCCACGAGGTCAACGTCAATCACCTGTTGGAACTCTGCGCGCTTCATCTCGTGCATCGGGATGCGCTTGATGATTCCGGCATTGTTTACGAGGATGTCAATCTGTCCCACTTCCTCGTGGATGGTCTTCACGAGTTTGGCTACTGCCACTTCGTCGGTGACATCGCACACATAGCCATGCACGTTTGTGATGCCAGCCTCCTTGTAGTTGTTCATGCCGCGCTCGAGAGCTGCCTCATTTATATCATTGAATATGATGTTCTTTACTCCTGCAGCAACGAATGCTTTTGCAATATTGAAACCGATTCCGTAAGATGCACCTGTAATCCATGCATTCTTACCTTCGAGTGAAAATAAATTCATGTTATCTTGTTGTTTTGTTGTTGGTTATTTCAGATCTGTAATCTCAAAGAAGTCCTGGTCTCCGTAGTCCTGGTTCTCGCCTCCCATTCCCCAGATGAATGTGTAGTTGTGGGTGGCTGCAGCTGCGTGGATTGACCATTCAGGACTGAGCACTGCCTGCTCGCCCTGCATCCATATGTGGCGTGTCTCGTCGGGTTCGCCCATGAAATGGCACACTGCCTGACCTTTCGGCACTTCGAAGTAGAAGTAAGCCTCCATGCGGCGGCTGTGGATGTGTGCTGGCATGGTATTCCACACACTGCCCGGCTTTAACTCTGTCATTCCCATCTGGAGCTGGCAGCTGTCGAGTGTCTTCTGCACAATCATTCGGTTGATGACACGGTCGTTGCTCTCCTCCAGTGATCCGAGTGCAAGAATATCGGCATCTGCCTTGGTCACTTTCTTGCAAGGATATTCCTTGTGGGCTGTTGTTGAGTTGATGTAGAACTTGGCGGGGTTGTTTGCGTCGTTTGATGCAAATATGACGTCGCGCTCACCGCGTCCGATGTAAAGAGCCTCTTTGTAGTTCAGTTCATAGCTCTCTTCACCAACCTTCACGGTTCCCGGTCCTCCGACATTGAAAATGCCGATTTCACGACGGGTAGTGAAGTGTGGGGCTTTCAATGGGTCGATTGCCTCAAGCAACAACTCCTCTTTGACTGGCATTGCACCTCCTACAACCATGCGGTCGTACATGGAGTATACAAGGTTCACTTCATCCTCAGCGAATACCTTTTCGATGAGGAAGTCACGACGAAGACGCTTTGTATCATAACTTTTCGCATCTTCTGGATGTGCCGCATAGCGGACTTCATAGTTAGTTTTCATATCTTATATGTTTCAATCGAGCATACTTTTTGCAAAGATAGCTCTTATTTTTGAATTAAAGGCACATTGGCGAATATAAAACTGAAAATTATTTGCTAATTTTGCCGCCAATGAACCAGTGTACAATACTAATGTTTTATTGACATGACTTGTTTTAACCGACTATCCAGTCTGTTTTTGCTGCTTGCAGCTTTCACAAACAGCTCCAATGCACAGACCTCCGACCCTTACATTTACATATGCAAAGGCGCAACCTACACTGCCATAAAAGTGGCACCCGAAGAGTTTGTCTTTTCAGACGACAGAACCTCGTTCACCATTAATGGCTATTCCTTCAACATCAGCGAAATCGACAGCATCAGCTTTGAGAAACCTTCAAACCTTGTTGCCGATACTGGCACAACAGTCATTGAGGGCGACACCGTCTACATCGTGTACTCCGATGAAGGTGCGCAAGTGAAAGTCCCCAGCCAGTTTGCCAGCGATGTCACTGCCGTCATCAATGGCGGCGATGTGGCTCTCACTTCCACTGCCAGCGGCACAGAAATCATCTATTCGCTTTCCGGTCACTCCTCCGCGGGATCATTCACATTCACAGGCTCATACAAAGCCACATTCGTGCTGAACGGGCTTGACCTCACAAGCACGTCGGGCGCAGCCATCGACATCGAGTGCGGGAAGCGCATTGCAATGGAACTGGCAGAAGGCACCGACAATTATCTGACTGATGCCGGCAACGGAGGACAGAAAGCTTGCCTCTACACCAAAGGACACCTGGAATTCTCCAAGGGCGGCAGCCTCACCATCAAGGGCAACACAAAGCATGCAATTGCATCAAAAGAATATTGTCTGGTGAAGAAAACCATTGGCAGCATCACCGTCACCGGGGCAGTCAGCGACGGCATTCATGCCGGGCAATACTTCAAGATGAACGGTGGCACAGTCAAGATTTCCGGCACAGGAGGCGACGGAATACAGGCTGAATGCACCGACGATTCCACCGATACCGACAACGGGCAATTGATGATTGCAGGCGGTACGCTCGACATCACCACAACCGGAGATGCAGCAAAAGCCCTGAAGTGCGACTCACTGCTTACCGTTTCCGGTGGCACACTGACTCTGACGCTCAGCGGCAGCAAGACAGTGGAAGGCGAAGATGCCTCTTATTCAAGCGGAATGAAGACCGATGGCGACATTTCCATCACCGGCGGCACAATCACCATCAACAACTCTGCTGATGGCGGCAAGGGCATTTCTGCCGATGGAAACGTGAATATTGGCGACGGAAAAATCACCATCACGTCCACCGGTGCTGGCGGCACATACGAAGCAGGCGAGACCGAGGACAAGGATGAGGCAGACACCGAGTCGTTCATCGTCTATGTCCACGTGCCCACCAATGGTTCATCCCAAGGCGGAGGCGGTGGATTCGGCGGATGGGGACAGCAGACCACCACGCCTTACTGGAGCAATGTCTACCTCTACAAGAGCGATGGAACCAAGGTCGCAACTCTCACCAAAAGCGTGAATGTAAGCAGTTCGGCAGGTACCACACTCCTATTTTATTATTATGACTTTGGAGAAGCAGCGGGCGGAACCTACTATTTCGCAAGCGACAACTACACCAGCAGTTCGCGCCGACCAGGGGGCAGTTCCACCAGCTATGCCATCAAGTCGGGCACATTCAGTGCACCGACAGGCACCGACAGCTACTATTCCATCTCCGAGTCCTACACTACCAGCAGTGGCACCATGACATTCTCCCTGAGCAATGTCACCACAACCTACAGCGGCGGAACCAAGACCTCGGGTTCAAGCACAGGAATCGTTTATGCAGCAGCCGGCATCAAGTCCGACGGCAATGTGTCAGTTTCCGGAGGAACCGTTGAAATCAACCATTCCGGAGCAATGAGCAAGGGAATCAACTGCGACAAGACCGTGACCGTTTCGGGAGGCGAACTCACCTTCGAGACCAAAGGTACATCACAAGTCTACAACAGCGATGCCAAATACTGCACAGCGATAAAATCGAACGACTTCGTGCAGACAGCTGGCACCATCACCGTCACTGCCACAGGACTGGCTTCGCGCGGAATCTCCGTTGACAACGACATGAACATCTCCGGCGGCACCAACACCATCACCTGCAGCGGTGCAGGCGGTACGATTTCATCCAGCGACACCTATGCATCGCGCGCTTATGCCATCGACGGAAATCTCAGCATCACGGGTGGCAACCATACACTGAAGACCACAGGAACAGGCGGCAAGGGCATACGTGTGGGCGGAACAGCCGTATTCGGAGAGAAGAGCAACGACGGACCCGTGATGAGCGTTACAACCACCGGTTCTTATGTCACCACATCCAGCGGTGGAATGGGCGGCATGGGCGGCGGTATGGATTCAGGCGGCAGCGGCTCGGCAAAGGCAATCAAAGTGACTGGCGCAGCAACCATCAACAGCGGCGACTACAAGATTTACACATCCGCCGACGGATCCGAAGGAATCGAGAGCAAGAGCACACTGACCATAAACGGCGGCGACATCTACATCAAGGCATACGACGACTGCATCAACAGCTCAGCACAAATCACATTCAACGGCGGACGTACATACTGCTACAGTACGAAAAACGATGCGATCGATTCGAACTACGGACGCAGCGAAGCCATCACGTTCAACGATGGCGTTGTCATCGCCCTCAGTGCAGCAGGAGCACCCGAGGAAGGCATTGATGCCGACAACAACTCCTATCTCACCATGAACGGCGGCTACGTGTTCAGCGCCGGAGCCAACCAAGGTGGCGGTGGTGGCGGCTGGGGCAGCTCGTCCGGACTTGGCAGCGCCTCACAGGCATATTGCCTCCTGACCTCCAGCGTTTCCTATGCCACAGGACGCTACTACACCATCGCCAATTCATCGGGCACGAACATCTTCACGTTCACCGTCCCAGCATCGCTGAGCAGTTCATTGTCGCTCATCAGTGCACCGACGATGACTTCAGGCACATCATACACCATCAAGTACAGCACAACAGCGCCAACAGACGCAACCAGCGAATTCAACGGCTTCTACTTTGGCAGTTCAGCCGTAGGAACCAGCAGCGTCACCAGCTTCACTGCAACGAAATAACAATGAAGTAACAGCAGCAGTTAGATTAATACACCGGAAGTCAACAGTCATACAGACCGTTGGCTTCCATTGTTTTTCTACACATAACGCCGGCCAAAGTCAGTTGCATCACACATTGTTCAATATTGCCTTATAGAAAAAAATCAACTGCACGATATTTCAACATTGAAAGCCACTGCAGAAGCCAAATCGTCTCAGTGTCTCAGTATCTCAATTAAAAATAAAGATACCCCTACTTTTGGGATTTCCTCTCTTTCTATATATAATATATTAATAATTAATTAGTTATATAT
>CAVISR010000051.1:0-21832 GCA_963645405.1 Acutalibacteraceae bacterium | reverse complement strand
TTGTCGAGTGCATTGTAATAGGAGCTAGCTCTCTCCGAGAGCGTTAAAGCGAGCGTAGGAATTAGTGCGAGGCAAATCAAAGCGAGCATTCGCTCGAGTGTCATCGCCTGCGCTCGGAGAGCGCTGGCTCCTATTCCAGCTCGCATTTCAACCCTTGCCACGAGCGAAAATCCGACTTCTGCCAAAATGACAGATGAAAGAAGCCGCCTCTTGGCTGAAGAAAGAAACAAGAACCACCCCACCCTTCCGACATAATCCACCCAACCACTAGCCAGGACAAGCCCATGTACGTCTGTAATCATGTCAGAATATCTGTCAATTTGTCATACACCCAAAATATGGAACGCCGTTTGATATTGGTCTTGCAAAACAAAAAAAAACAAAACGGATATGGACATGAGAACTGATAGCAACAACAACACACACGAGCAGAACCTTGAGGCACTCAAGAAGTATGCTACGAACCTGATTGAGGAAGCCCGCCAGGGCAAGCTCGACCCGGTGATTGGACGTGACGATGAGATACGTAGGGTTCTGCAAATCCTGAGCCGAAGGACCAAGAACAACCCGATATTGATTGGTGAACCTGGTACGGGTAAGACTGCCATCGTAGAAGGGCTTGCACACCGAATTCTGCGAGGCGACGTGCCCGAGAACCTGAAGGACAAGCAACTCTACTCGCTCGACATGGGTGCGCTGATTGCCGGTGCAAAATACCAGGGAGAGTTTGAGGAACGGTTGAAATCCGTAATCAATGCGGTGATTGAAAGCCAGGGAAACATCATCCTCTTCATCGACGAAATCCACACGCTGGTGGGCGCAGGACAAAGCCAAGGCGCTATGGACGCAGCCAACATACTGAAGCCAGCATTGGCGCGAGGCGAACTGAGAAGCATCGGTGCAACTACCCTCGACGAATACCAGAAATACTTCGAGAAGGACAAGGCGCTGGAGCGCAGGTTCCAGACTGTGATGGTGGACGAGCCCGACGTGCCGAACAGCATCAGCATACTGCGAGGACTGAAGGAGCGCTACGAAAACCACCACAAGGTGCGTATCAAGGACGATGCCATCATCGCTGCCGTAGAGCTTTCAAACAGGTATATCTCCGACAGATTCCTCCCCGACAAAGCCATCGACCTGATGGACGAAGCCGCAGCAAAACTCCGTATGGAGCGTGATTCTGTGCCTGAAGACTTGGACGAGATTGGACGTAAGCTGAAGCAGCTGGAAATCGAACGCGCCGCCATCAAGCGCGAAGGCGACAAGGAAAAGCTGAACCAACTGAACAGCGAGATTGACACCCTGAACGCGCAATACAAGGTCTACAACGACAAGTGGCAGGCTGAGCGGAGCCTCGTGAACAAGATTCAGCAGGACAAGGTTCAGATTGAGCAACTGAAGTTCGAAGCCGACAAAGCCGAACGCGAAGGCAACTACGGAAAGGTGGCTGAGATAAGGTACGGAAAGATTCAGTCGATGCAGGACGACATCAAGAGGATACAGAACGAACTCGCCAAGACCCAGGGCGGCAACGCCATGATAAAGGAGGAAGTGACGAGCGACGACATTGCCGACGTGGTGAGCCGATGGACCGGAATACCGATAAGCAAGATGATGCAGAGCGAAAAGGACAAGTTGCTCCATCTTGAAGACGAACTCCACCGCAGAGTCGTGGGTCAAGACGAGGCAATCCAGGCAGTGAGCGACGCAGTGCGCCGTAGCCGTGCCGGACTGCAAGACCCTCGCCGACCAATCGGAAGTTTCATCTTCCTCGGTCCTACCGGAGTGGGAAAGACCGAACTGGCAAAAGCCCTTGCCGACTACCTCTTCAACGACGAGTCGCTGATGACGCGAATCGACATGAGCGAGTATCAGGAGAAATACAGCGTGAGCCGACTCATCGGCGCCCCTCCTGGATACGTAGGCTACGACGAAGGCGGACAACTGACCGAGGCTGTGCGGAGAAAGCCTTACAGCGTGGTTCTGTTCGACGAAATCGAGAAAGCACATCCGGACGTGTTCAACACGCTGCTGCAGGTGCTCGACGACGGACGGTTGACCGACAACAAAGGGCGTACGGTGAACTTCAAGAACACCATCATCATCATGACTTCGAACTGCACAGAAGAGCAGCTGCACAAGCTGATGCGACCCGAGTTCATCAACCGAATCGACGAAATCATCACATTCAAGTCGCTCAACGAGGCAGAAATCAAGAAGATTGTAGAGCTTCAGATTGATGGCGTGAAGAAGATGCTGGAGAGCAACGGAGTGACGATGACCCTCACCGATGCGGCAACCGACTTCATCGCGGAGAAAGGCTACGACCCACAGTTTGGTGCACGGCCAGTGAAACGGGCAATCCAGAACTACCTGCTCAACGATTTGTCGAAGAAAATCCTCGACGGATCAGTAAGCAAGGACACGAACATCAAGGTCGACGCGAAGGACGGAGCGCTCGTATTCGGGAACTAAGGCAAAAGACTAAGGCTCAAAACTCAGGCAAAGGCACAAGCCCCAGGAAAAGACAAAGAGAGTGTATCTCAATTGACACACTCTCTTTTCTTGTTAAACAACCTTTATGTTCAAACTGCAAGTCCCGGCAGGAATTCACTCTGCCACCTTGTTGTTCTCGTCCGGGAAAATCACGGTAGGCTTGAAAGTCTTTGCCTCTTCGAAATCCATGAGGGCATACGACATGATGATGCAGATGTCGCCCACCTGAACCTTGCGCGCTGCAGCGCCATTCAGACAGATGCACCCGCTGCCCCGCTCTCCTTTTATTATATAAGTCTCAAACCGTTCTCCATTGTTGTTGTCGACGATGGCAACCTTTTCACCGGCAATGAGATTGGCTGCATCCATCAAGTCCTCGTCAATCGTGATGCTCCCCATGTAGTGGAGGTTGGCTTCAGTGATTGTGGCGCAATGGATTTTAGATTTCAATACTTCTATCAGCATGTCTTGTATTTTATATTGTCAATCAGTCTTATCGGTGTGGCACCGCAGAAGACAGTTATGCAACCCACGACATAAGCGGAATCGCTCCAGTCGGACAGGCTCTCCAGCGAGTTGCCGTCAACGATTTCATAATACTGCACTTCCAGTCCGTCGACCGCATTGATATGGTCAATCACCCATTGCTTGGTTTCCTTCAGTCCATGGCTTTTCGCATAGTCGAGGCTTGCAAAGAGAGTCTTTGAAATTGCCAGTGCGATCTTGCGCTCAGCGTCAGTCAGCAGGCTGTTGCGACTTGACAGGGCAAGTCCGTCTGCCTCACGCACAATCGGGCAAGGACAAATCTCGAGAGGATATTTTCGGTCAGCCACCATCCGCTTGATGACAGCAATCTGCTGGAAGTCCTTCTCACCGAAGTAAGCCTTGTCGGGCTCAACCATCATGAACAACTTGCTCACCACCTGGCACACTCCGTTGAAGTGTCCCGGACGGAACTGTCCTTCCATCACCTCATCGGTAGGAGGATAGCTGAATTTGCGCGTATCGGGCTCAGGATAGACTTCTTCAACCGAAGGCACGAACACAAGCAGCTCCTTGGCAGAACCGTTGGTCTCGCTCTCCACCTCCTTGAGTATTGCTGTAAGAAGCTCACAATCTTTATCTACGGTACGAGGATAATTTGCCAAATCATTCTTGTCGTTAAACTGTGTTGGATTGACGAAGATGCTGACCGTGGTCACATCATTCTCACGCAGGCTACGGCTGACAAGCGACGCATGACCAGCATGCAAAGCACCCATTGTCGGAACCAATCCAACCGATTTTCCTTCTTTTCTGAAAGCGCCAAGAGTGGCTTTCAATTCCGAAATAGTATTTACAACTTTCATTTTGACATTGTTTGTTTTTCGAAAAACGGTGCAAAGTTAGGAATATTCAATGAGACAGAGCCAAAAAAAGCTGATTTTTTGACATGTTCATCGAACGAAAAGCACTTACACCACACATATTGCAGTGTAAACAATACACACGCCTTATTTTTTCTGTTCCTTCAGAATATCTCTGATTTCAGTCAACAGAATCTCTTCCTTGCTTGGAGCAGCAGGAGCTTCTTCGGCTTTCTCCTCTTCTTTCTTGCGGAGGCTAGTCAGTTTGGTGATGCCCTTGACCATCAAGAAAATGATGAAGGCAATGATGAGGAAGTCGATGCAGTTCTGGATGAATGCGCCATAGTTGATGGCAATCTCAGCCACCTCGGGAGTCACGACAGCGCCAGCGGCATCGGTCACAGCATCAGCGCCTTCGCGTAGCACCAGCTTGAGGTTGCCGGTGTCGGTGCCAGCCAAGATATAGTTGAGCGGAGGCATGATGATGTCGCCCACAACGGAAGAAACTATTTTACCAAACGCACCGCCGATGATAACACCAATCGCCATGTCCATCACATTGCCCCTCAGGGCGAAAGTCTTGAATTCCTGAATAAGTTTTTTCATACGTTTTCCTATTGTTTTCTTATTGTCTGCTACCTTATTAATTAAATGTATCTGCGCTGCCAATCCTGCGATTTTGCAATGCTAATCCTATGATTTTGCGGTGCAAACCAATGATTTCACACTGTTAACCAAGTGATTTTACACCATAAACCCTACGTTTTTACGCTGCCAATCATGCGATTTCACGCTGTCAATCCAATGTTTTCACACCATGTTATGCAGCCTTTGTCCGCACCTTTGGAACTTTCTCCTCAGGTTTCACGTTGCAAAGGTAGTTATTTTTATAAAAGTAGAGCGCAGCAAAGTTGTTTTTTTGCCCACTCCATATAGCAATTCACTCTTTTGGAGGGAAAAGTATTTGTGTTTTTCAAAAAATGAGCCGTCGCATGACCGCCCTTCCCATTTTATTTTATAACTTTGCACACCGAAAAGAATAACAAGTAGGTAAAGAGATGAAATACCGCGTTATAAATACAGTTTGCATGACAGTGCTGATACTACTGATTGTAGCCTGCACCACATCAAAACACTATTGCAACTGCGGTTAGTCACTAACGTAAACTATTATAGAAACTTTATTTAATAATTTAATTACAAAAGAAATGGCAACAAAAGTTGGTATTAACGGATTTGGCCGTATCGGTCGTTTCGTTTTCCGTGCAGCCCAGAGCCGCGATGACATTGAAATTGTAGGTATTAACGACCTCTGTCCAGTAGATTACCTTGCATACATGCTCAAGTTTGACACTATGCATGGTGCATTCAACGGTACAATCGAGGCAGACGTTGAGAAGTCACTCCTTATCGTAAACGGCAAGAGCATCCGCGTAACTGCAGAGCGCAACCCTGCTGACCTTAAGTGGGACGAAGTTGGTGCTGAGTACGTAGTTGAGTCTACAGGTCTTTTCCTCACAAAGGAGAAAGCACAGGCTCACATCCAGGCAGGTGCTAAGTACGTAGTTATGTCAGCTCCTTCAAAGGACGACACTCCAATGTTCGTTTGCGGTGTAAACTTCGACAAATATGTAAAGGGAACTCAGTTCGTTTCCAACGCTTCTTGTACAACTAACTGTCTTGCTCCTATCGCAAAGGTATTGAACGACAAGTTCGGTATCACAGACGGTTTGATGACAACTGTTCACTCTACAACTGCAACTCAGAAGACTGTTGACGGTCCATCACTCAAGGACTGGCGTGGTGGTCGTGCTGCTTCAGGCAACATCATCCCATCTTCTACAGGTGCTGCTAAGGCTGTAGGTAAGGTTATTCCTGAACTCAACGGCAAGCTCACTGGTATGTCAATGCGTGTTCCTACTCTTGACGTTTCAGTTGTTGACCTCACAGTAAACCTCGCTAAGCCAGCTAAGTACGAAGAGATTTGTGCTGCTATGAAGGAGGCTTCTGAAGGCGAACTCAAGGGTGTTCTTGGTTACACTGACGAAGCAGTTGTATCTTCAGACTTCCTCGGATGCACTCTTACATCAATCTTCGATGCAAAGGCAGGTATCGCTCTTACAGATACATTCGTAAAGGTTGTAAGCTGGTATGACAACGAGATCGGTTACTCTAACAAGGTTCTCGAACTCATCGCTCACATGGCTAAGGTTAACGCATAAGCATAAACCTCAACATAAAACCAAGAAGGTGTGTAGATTTACATACCTTCTTTTTTTGTGCCAAATCCGGAGAAACGCTTTGCAAGACACAAAGGAAAAGTGATGCAAAACATTGAGAGCACTTTTGCAAAACGCAAAGAAGACTCAACGCATGAAATGCCAATGAATGTCCGAGCCGATACGACCGGTTGTCCGAGGCAATACAACCGGTTGTCCGGGCCGATACGTCCGGTTGTATAAAGCAAAACGACCGATTGTATAAAGCCATACAACCAGTAGTCCTATTTGTACCTTTCAATTAGCCGATGAAAAACGCCAAATTGTCCGATTAGAGGCCTTCATTCAGTCCGAAGCCAAGCCTAAACCAGATATTTCCAAGTGAATCCTCGCTTTGAATTGATTATATCGTCGATGGTTCCCTGGGCAACGACCTCGCCGCCTTTGTTTCCGCCTTCAGGTCCCATGTCTATGATGTAATCGGCCTGCTCAATAACATCGATATTGTGCTCGATGACGATTACCGTATTTCCCTTGCTTACCAACAACTCCAGCATACTCATCAGCGCCTTTATGTCTTCGTAGTGCAGACCAGTAGTCGGCTCATCGAGGATATACAGAGTTTTACCAGTGTCTCTGCGGCTCAGTTCCGTTGCCAGTTTCACTCGCTGGCTCTCGCCTCCAGAAAGAGTAGTCGAAGGCTGGCCCAGTTTGATGTATCCCAAGCCCACATCCTGTATGGTCTTGATTTTATTGAGAATGTTCGGCTGGAACTCAAAGAACTCTACTGCCTGGTTGATGGTCATGTCGAGGACATCGGCAATTGACTTTCCCTTGAATTTCACCTCACAAGTCTCGCGGTTGTATCTCTTGCCGTGGCACACCTCACAAGGGGCAAGCACATCGGGAAGGAAGTTCATTGCTATAGTCTTGTAGCCATTGCCGCTGCATGCCTCACACCTGCCTCCAGCCACATTGAACGAGAATCGTCCGGGCTTATAGCCACGCACCACGGATTCGGGAAGCTTCACGAACAAGTCGCGGATATCACTGAACACGCCAGTGTAAGTGGCAGGATTACTGCGCGGAGTCCTTCCAATCGGCGATTGGTCGACACACACCACCTTATTTATATATTCAAGTCCTTCAATCGAATCATACTTTAGCGGTTCTCTGAGCGAACGGTAGAGGTGCTGACTGAGGATTGGCTGCAGCGTGTCGTTGATAAGAGTCGACTTGCCACTGCCGCTGACTCCAGTCACACAAATAAGCTTGTGAAGCGGGAAACGTACTGACACATTCTTCAGATTATTGCTTTTGCACCCATTGAGCACAAGCCACTCGCCGTCCTGTGAACCATTATCTTCAGTCTTGGAATCATTTGCACCAGCCTTTGCTTCTGCTTTCACAGGCTCCGGTCTGTGCTGTTCCATCTTCAGATAGCGGGCAGTCAGAGTGTCGGTCTTCAGCAGTTCCTCGGGCGCACCCTGGAACACCACTTCCCCACCCTTGCGTCCTGCAAACGGTCCCATATCGATGATGTAGTCGGCATTGAGCATCATGTCCTTATCGTGCTCCACCACTACCACCGTGTTGCCTTCGTCGCGCAGAGTCTTGAGCGAGTTGATAAGCCGCTGGTTGTCTCTCTGATGCAGTCCAATGCTCGGCTCGTCGAGGATATAGAGCACATTCACAAGCCTTGAACCAATCTGAGTGGCAAGACGTATGCGCTGGCTCTCACCGCCCGACAGAGTCATGGTGGAACGGTTCAGCGACAGATATCCGAGTCCCACGTCGAGCAGGAACTTCAGCCGGCTACGGATTTCCTTCAGTATCTCCACCGCTATCTTGCGCTGGCGGTCGGAGAGCGATTCCTCCACTTGATTCATCCAGTCGTACAAGTCCTGCAGGTCCATGCACGACAAGTCAAAGATGTTCTTGTCGGCAAGACGGAAACTCAGCGCTTCCTTGTTCAGTCGTGCGCCATTGCATTCAGGGCAAGTGGTGACACTGTCGAACGAGTCAATCCATTTCTGCACCGATGCAGGCGTATCGCCGTCACGCAACTGATTGATGTATGCAGCAATACCCTCGTACTGGGTGTAGTAGTCGTTTGTCTGATGAAGAAGTTCGGCAGGAATCCGGATACGCTCATTGCAGCCGTATATCAAGTCATTGACCACATCCTCGGGCAAGTCCTCAATCGGAGTTTGGATGTCTTGTGAGTAAAGCTCCATCATTGAGCGGATTTGCCAGAATATCATCGTATTGCGGTACTTGCCCAATGGAGCAAGCGCACCGTTGTAGACCGACAGGCTGCGGTCGGGAATCACCTTGTCTTTGTCAATCAGATTGATGTAGCCCAGTCCCTTGCAACAAGGGCACGCTCCTTGCGGAGAATTGAATGAGAAGTTGTTTGGAGCAGGGTCATGGTAACTCATGCCTGTGGTTGGGCACATCAGATTTCGCGAATAGTACTTCACCTCATCCGTTGCCTGGTCAAGAATGAGAATCAGTCCTTCGCCCAGTTTCATGGCATTTGCCACACTGTTCTTCAGCCTTGCCTCATCCTTGTCGCCCACTCTCAGGCGGTCTACCACCACCTCTATGTTATGGTTTCTGTATCTGTCGACCTTCATGTCGGACACCATCTCCGTCATCTCGCCGTCGATGCGCACATGCAGATAGCCTTTCTTCATCAAGGTTTCGAACAAATCACGGTAATGTCCCTTACGGCTGCGCACCACCGGTGCAAGAATGGAAATGCGCTTGCCATTATAGTGGTCGAGTATCATTGTCAGAATCTGTTCCTCAGTGTATTTCACCATCTTCTCGCCCGAGGCATAGCTGTAGGCATCGGCTGCACGGGCAAAGAGCAGACGAAGGAAGTCGTAGATTTCAGTGACTGTGCCTACTGTACTGCGCGGATTCTTGTTGGTGGTCTTCTGCTCGATGCTTATCACAGGACTCAATCCAGTGATTTTATCCACATCAGGGCGCTGCAGTCCACCGAGGAAATTGCGTACGTAAGCAGAGAATGTCTCGATGTAGCGGCGCTGTCCTTCTGCAAATATAGTGTCGAAAGCCAGGCTGGACTTTCCGCTGCCGCTCAATCCCGTGATGACTGTCAGACTGTTTCTCGGAATCTTCACATCCACGTTCTTCAGGTTGTGCACCCTCGCTCCATACACTTCAATATCGTCATTCATCATAATCCCTCAGTCCTTTCATCACATTGATTGCCTTCTTGATATTATATTTCACCCCGTCGCTGCCAGTTGCCTGCAGATTGAGGAAATAGACACCGTCCTTCACGTATTTGCCATTGTACATGCCATCCCATCCGTTGTCCACATTGCTGAGATTGAAGCTGTAGACCTTCTGTCCCCATCGGTTGAATATGGCTCCCTGCATGGAGATGATGGACTGATACGTCACCTTGAACACATCGTTGATGCCGTCGTTATTGGGCGAGAAACCGTCCGGACACGAGAGTTTGGATGTGGAAATACTCAGCTGGAACACCTCCGACTCATACTCCACCTCCTCATCGTCGGAATTGGTGAACGTGACGTAGAGCTTGATGCAATATCCGCCCGACTGCTCCAGCGTGTAAGTGGTATTCTCCTCATATCGGTCGAGGATAGGTTCACTTTCCGAACCGCTGGCACTGTAGAGTTTCCATTCGCATGTAGCAGTCCAGTCCTCGTCGTCCTCAAGGTTGGCGTACATCTTTATCTCCAATGGAGCCGGAGCCGACTGCTCATCGCCCGGACTCATCTCAACGTCTGCATTGTCTTCGGTTGAATAAAACACAATGGTGGGATTAGCGGTCTGTGCCGACGCGCAGAGAAAAGCCATTGCCCATGCCATTGCCATCACTATGATTCTTTTCATTTAGCATCTATATATGTTGCTGCAAAGTTACAAAAATAATCATTATATGCCCCATACGACCCTGATTTTTTGTACCTCGAGTACTTTTAATTAAAAAACAGTTTCCTTTCCCGAAGATTTGCGCTATCTTTGTACACAAATTAGCGTTGAGCTATGAAACAAAACATTCAAACAATGGAATACAAGATTATAGACAAAGCAACAAAACAGTTTCTCTTACTCGTTCTTCTGCTCATCGGATGCACCATGCAGGTGCAGGCACAAAACGCAAAACGCCATGAGGTGAAGGCAGGCGAAACTCTGTATGGCATAAGCAGGGCATACGGACTGAGCGAGTCCGAAATCAAAGCAGCCAATCCGTCAATCAAAGCGGAAGGAAACATCATGGCAGGACAAGTGCTGGTCATTCCCGAGAAGAAGTCCAGTGTACAGACAAGCATCACACCAGTGCAGGCAAATGAAGTTGTGGCAGACAATACTCCGGTTGCAGACGACACTCCGAAATACAAGCTCATCTACACAGTGAAGAAGAAAGAAACACTGTACAGCATATCCAAGCAGTTCGGTGTGACTATGGATGAAATCATTGCCATCAACCCCGACATCAATCCCGACAAGCTGAAGAAAGGCAAAACGCTCTACATTCCCTACACCCAGACTGAACTGGAGGAAATGAAGCCGGTTGTAGTTGAAGAGGAAATCGTCATCAAGGAACCGGTGCCAGTGTCTGCAGCACTCATCATGCCATTCGGACTCAGCCATGAGAAGAAGAGCAAGGAAGCAATAACGATGATTGACATGTACGAAGGCTTCATGCTGGCTTTGTCGGAGCTGAAGCAGGAAGGAGTGAGCGGCAAAGTGTACGTCTACGACGAGGCTGACATCGACAGCATACTGACATTGCCACAAATCAAAGACGTGAGACTGATTGTCGGCGCCAAGGAGCAAGAGAACATACTGAAGCTGATTGACTTCACCAAGAAACACAATATCAGTCTTGTAGTGCCCCTCTCATCACAGACCACACTCGTGAAGAACAATCCAAACGTGTTCCAGGTGAACCACAAGATGGACACCGAGGACTACAACAAGGCATTCAGCGCCTGCTACTCCACGAACAAGGAAGCCAACTTCATATTCATCAACATTGAAGACCAAACCGACAAGATGGACAATGTGATCAGGATGAAGACATTCCTCAACGGGGAGAACAAAAGCTATCACAACCTGGGATACAGCGAACTCGACAGCCTGGGAAGTCTGCTCGTTGAAGGCAAGGAAAACATTCTGATATCTTCATCAAGCACAAAGACCGGCTTCGACCGACTGGTCAAAAAACTCGAAGAGATGGAACTTTCATACTTCGACATCGACTTGTTCGGCTATCCCGATTGGCAGGCATTTGCTGCAAAGGAGTGTGAGTCATTCAGAAAGTACAACTGCACCTTCTTCACCAGTTTCTACAACAATCCAAACGCCACCGAAACCTATGCCTTCAACCGCAGGTTTCACAATGCGTTCGGACGCGACCAATACAACACATATCCCCACTACGGAATGCTGGGCTACGACATTGCCAAGTTCTTCCTCAAGAACATGTATGTGGAAGGAAACGACTTCGTGACCAACATCGAAAGCCTCAACAGCCAGTCGCTGCAAAACCCATTGCACTTCACCAAGCACAACTCATGGAGCGGCTATGCAAACAATGCGCTGATGCTGGTGAGATACAATTCCGACGGAACAATAAGCGTAAAGCAACTCTAACGGAAAGAATCCACAAAGCACGAGGATGAAGTCCATGAGCAATAAGGACAAAGTCCATGAGCAATAAGGATGAATTCAATAACAGAAAGGAAAGAATCCACGAACCGAAAGAATGAAATTCAAATATAGCAAAATATTTGCACTGCTTGTCTGCATGTCGTCAGCATGCATACAGACCGTGCACGCCCAGGTGGGAGAAGCAAGGAATGACTTCTCCATTGGATTCAACGGAGGCTATTCGATGGCAAAGATGGATTTCAATCCAGCCATCAAGCAGTCGTACAAAGGGTCGCCCACCTTCGGATTTTCCGCACGCTACATCTGTGAGAAGTATTTCACCACCATCTGCGGAGTGCTCATGGAAGTGAACTATGCCAATGTCGGATGGAAAGAGCTCATCGAAGACGGCAGCGGCAACACCTACAGTTGCGACCTCACCTACATACAAGTGCCCATACTCATGCAATTGGGTTGGGGATACGAACGCCGTGGCTGCAAATTTCTCTTCGAGGCAGGTCCGCAAATCGGCTACAACCTCGGCAGAACCCCACACCAGGGAGGCACTGCATGGGACGTGACCAACCGTCCGAACAATGTAGTCGAGCAATACGACATCGACGTAAAGCACAAGATTGACTATGGCATTGCAGCTGGCTTCGGCATCGAACTGTCGACAGCCATCGGACATTTCCTGCTCGACGGCAGATACTACTTCGGACTTGGCGATGCATTCGACAACAGCTCTAAAGCACCGTTCAGCCGGTCTGCACATCAGATGATAACAGGCAAGCTGACTTACCTGTTCGACATAGTGAAAACAAAGAAAACTACAAACAACTAAACTAATTAACCAATAACCAACCAATTCAGACATGAAGAAAAGAAACATTCTAGCTCTTGCCCTGTCCAGTCTTTTCCTTTGCGCCAATGCTCAGGAAAAAGTGGCTTATCTATTCACATACTTCACCGGCAACGAACCGGAGAAAGAGCAGATTTGCTATGCACTGAGCGATGACGGCTACAACTGGACACCACTCAATAACGGCAAACCGGTCATTGCATCCGACACCATTGCCCTCACAGGCTGTGTGCGTGACCCCCACATCCTGCGCTGTGAAGACGGCAAGACTTTCTATATGGTAGTGACCGACATGAAGTCAAGCCTCGGATGGTCGTCCAACCGAGGACTGATACTGATGAAGAGCACCGACCTCATCCACTGGCAGCACACCAGCATCCACTTCCCCACCAAGTTCGTGAAAGACTGGAGATACGTTCAGCGAGTATGGGCACCCGAGACCGTGTACGACAAGAACAGCGGCAAATACGTGGTGTTCTATTCATTGCTCTCGCCGTCCAACAGATACGACAAGATTTACTACAGCTATGCCAATGCAGACTTCACCGACATCAGTGAACCGCGTTTGCTCTTCGACGACGGACGTGCAGCCATCGACGGCGACATAGTCTACAACGACAAAGACGGTCTCTTCCACCTTTTCTACAAGAGCGAGGCAGGAGGCGGCATCTTCCAGGCAACCACCAAAAGCATAATTCCCGAAAAAGGAGCGAAGGACGGCTCACAATGGCAGAAACTGCCCGACCGCGTAGAGCAGGCAAAGACAGCAGTAGAAGGAGTGGGTGTGTGCAAATCCATCGACGGCAACAGCTGGATTGTGATGTACGACTGCTACACCCGTGGCTACTACCAGTTCTGCAAGTCTGCTGACCTCAACACATTCTCCATTGTGCAGGACACCAAGACAGAAGGAGTGTTCACCCCACGTCACGGTACCATGATTCCAATCACACAGGCAGAGAAAGACCGTCTGCTGAAGGAATTCCCGTCAACCAAGCAACCAATCCTCGAAGGATTCCATGCCGACCCCGAAGTGCTCTACTCCAACAAGACCGGCAAATACTACATTTATTCCACATCCGACGGATTCAGCGGATGGGGTGGCTATTACTTCCAGGTGTTCTCGTCCGACAATCTGATTGACTGGAAGCTCGAGGGAACCATGCTCGACGTAAAGTCCGACCAAGTGGCTTGGGCAAAAGGCAATGCATGGGCACCTGCCATCGAGGAAGTGAAGCAGAAGGACGGCGCCTACAAATACTATTTCTACTACAGCGCCGATGCAGGCAAGCGCAAGGAGATCGGAGTGGCAATAGCCGACGACCCTTGCGGACCATTCGTGGACTTCGGCAAGCCAATCATCAGCGACTCGCCAGTGGGCAGAGGACAGCAGATTGATGTCGATGTGTTCACCGACCCGAAGAGCGGCAAGCACTACATTTACTGGGGCAACGGCTACATGGCTGGAGCAGAACTCAACGATGACATGACAAGCATCAAGGAAGGCACCATCACAGTGCTCACACCGAAAGGCGGCTCACTCAAGGACTATGCCTACCGCGAAGGAACCTATGTGTTCTACCGCAAGGGACTCTACTACTTCCTTTGGAGTGTGGACGACACCGGCAGTCCAAACTATCATGTAGCCTACGGCACAAGCAAGAGTCCGCTCGGGCCGATCACTGTGGCTGAGCAGCCAGTGATACTCCAGCAAGACCCTTTCAACAAGATTTACGGTACGGCACACAACTCCGTGCTCCAGCTCAAGGGCAAGGACAAATGGTACATCGTTTACCATCGCATCAACAAAGACTATCTCCACAACGGACCGGGCTATCATCGCGAAGTATGCATCGACGAGATGACCTTCGACAAGAAAGGCAACATCAACGTCATCAAGCCTACACTCAACGGTCCCGAACCATTGAAGAAGAAATAAGGACAAATATCCTGAGTCACTGAAGAAGAAATGAATACCAAGGCAATAATCTTCGACCTCGACGGCACGCTGCTCGACACACTGCAAGACCTCTATGCCAGTGTCAACCATGCGCTGACCCACTTCAGTCTGCCCAACCGCAGCAAGACCGAAGTGCGCCAGTTCCTTGGCAACGGTGTGCGCCGCCTCATCGAACTATCCATGCCCGAAGGCAGCGATGCAGCAACCACCGAGGCAGTACTTGCCGAATTCAAGACCTACTATCTCCAGCACAGCCTCGACACCACCCGTCCCTACGACGGCATCGAGGAAATGCTGGGCAAGTGCAGGGAGATGGGACTGAAGACAGCGATAGTAAGCAACAAGCTGAATCCCGCAGTCCAGGACCTTCGTCATCGGTTCTTTGCCAACAACGTCGACATTGCCATAGGCGAGACCCAGGAGATAAGGCGCAAGCCAGCCCCCGACATGCTGCAGGCAGTGATGGAAGAACTGAAGGTGACAAACCGCGAGACAATCTATGTGGGCGACAGCGAAGTCGACCTGCAAACCGCAGAGAATGCATCCACCGAGTGCATCGCTGTGGCATGGGGATTCCGTGGGCGCAAGTTCCTCGAGCAGCAGGGAGCAACCACCATCATCGACAATCCCTCCGAACTAATACAACATCTGGCATGAGAAGAGTTCTGTTGACATCACTGCTGATCATTGCGTCAGCCACCGTCTGTTCCGCACAATCCGACATTGATGCGGCACTACAGATGCTGGCAGACTTCACTCCTTATATATATAAGCAGTATGAATCAATAGAAGCAAAGAACTCCAAAGGCGAGACCATTGCCACCTTCCGGGGAGAAAACACGTTTGGCAACAACGAACAGGGAGTGCGCCACAATGCCGACCTCTCGATGGTCTGTGCCTTCCTCTGCAAATATGCCAAAGGCAAGGTCGCCCTACCCTCCTCCGTCACATGGGAAAAGTTGGATGAGATGGCACGCACCACCCTCACCTATTCCTATTCCACCCACAAAGCCCTGCGCTTCTATCCCTGCAAGGGCAACAGCTATTGGGGTTCGGTAAGCACAGCCGACCACACTTGGGAATCCTCCCTTTGGGCAATGTCCGTAGCCTATTCAGCCTTCTTCCAGTGGGATTCATTGTCCCAGCAGCAAAGGCAATACATCCACGACCTCCTCGCAGCCGAATGTACATACGAGCTTCAGCGCGAAGTGCCGACCGGATATGAAGGCGACACCAAAGCAGAAGAAAACGGATGGGAATGCGGTGTGCTGGCAGCCACACTCGGACTCTTCCCCGACGACCCGCAGGCAAAGCAATGGTTCGGACGACTCCGCGAGTTTGCCATAAACTCATTCTCACATCCTTCCGACAAGAGAAACCGGCAGATCATCGACCTCCACTACGACAGCACCACAGTTGCCGACCTCTACCGAGGACCAAACCTCTACGCAGACTACACACTGCAAAACCACAACTATTTCCACACCAGCTATCAGAACGTGGTGGTGCAGGAACTGGGAGAAGCAGCACTTGCCCTATCGTTGTTCCAGACCAGTCTCCATGGGTCAGAGCAATGGTTCACCCACTCGCTCATGCACAACGTCAGCACCGTGATGAAAGATGTACTCTATCACCTGGCACTCTCCGACGGCGAACTGGCAATGCCCAACGGCAACGACTGGAGCCTCTTCCTCTACGACCAAATCACATCGTTCACCACCGCAGCCTGCTTCCTCGCTGACCCCGATGCACTTATGCTCGAGCAAAAGGCACTCCGACAGATTGCCATCCGGCAGAAGACCACCACCGACGGTTCATGGCTGCTCCGTCCCGATGTTGGGGCAAGACGCATGGGAGTGGAAGCCCACCGCGTGATGATGACATGGCTCATGCACCATGCCTTCCCCACCCGAAACCTGCAGGCATCCTCATGGTCCGACTTCCTAAGCCGCTATTCAGTCACAGCCCACTTGTCCTGTCAGGACGTGGTCACTGCACCATCCGCCCATCGTTTCACCTGCTTCTCGTGGAGCAAGGGACTCAAGAGTTACACCGGCTATTTCGCTCCAGTGAGCGACTCCGACAACAACATCGTAGTGCCGTTCCGTGCCAACAACACCGGCAACTTCATCGGATGGTACGATGTGGAAGGAGAGAGAACCGATGCTGTTGACGTGGAACACGAGATAACCTACGTCAACAACAACTCCTACATCATCCGGGGCACACTCCACACCAACCAGGCAACACTGCAGAACAACTACCTGCTCTTTGCCACCGACAACAACCTCATGCTCTACTTCGACCTCGTGACAGCACTCGACACCTGCGTCATCACCCAAGAGAAAGGCGGACTGCTCGCCATCTCCACCGACCCGTTCACCAAGACCCGTCGCACACTCAGCCACAGTGGAGGCACAGCCACAGCCGACGGAGAGCAATTCAGCACATACACCTCAGACTGGATGAACATCGACGACTGCCTAGGCATCATTGTCCGCACAGATAAAGCTACCAACACCATGGCATTCGGCGACCGTCAGAACAACAACTCAGTGCTCACCTCCAAACTCTATTCCTCCTATTCCGACATCAGGAAGAAAGTAAATGCAGGCGAGACAGTCGATGCCAGGTGCATAGCCTATTACAGCAATGTCTGTACCGGCGGCACACAGATGCTCAACAGCAAGATGCAGCCCGTCAGTCACCTTTCCAAAGGATGGAAAGGCTGGACCATTGCCGATACCGACGGCACACAGTATGCCATAGTCTACAACCACACAGGCAAGAACCTTTCCAATCTCAACCTTCTCAAGATCAAGAAAACGGTTAAACCAAACCTCATTCTTGTTGTCGCAATCCAGGAAGGCAAGTTCATCGTCACCGCCGTCCCCGGTTCCGACATAGTCAACCCACTCGATGACGACGACACATTCTACAACACACGGTGACCCTGGGAAAGAGACGTCCCGCATCCATGCAAGAGTCCAAGACATTCAAGCGAAAGCCAACAACATTCAATCAGCTCGCAATATTCAAACAAACAGTTCATAACATTCAGACAGTTCACAATATTCAAACATAAAACTCATAACATTCAAACATAAACTAAGTGTAATTCTTAAACAATCAATCTTATGAAGAAAATCCTATTGACAGCCATTTGCTGCATGGCTACAATGATTGCAGCGCAAGCACAGGAACAAGCGCAAGAGCAGGAAGTCGGCTACAAACTGCCTGAAGGTAAAGCCATCTACATTCCGGAAGAACTCCGCGACAACGACTTCACCAAGAAAGACTCAAAGTGGAGCTACTACCGCATGGCTTACACTCCCAACGTAGTGTGCTTCTGGGAGAAAGGCTTCGGCGACGACCTCAGCAAGGCACCCGACCTCGACGGCCACAAGATGACAGTCAACCTCCCCAACCTCCTCAGCCGTGTGGAGTACTTCTACAATGTCTACCGCGACATGATGGAATTCACCCTGCCAGGCAGTAAGGCAGACAAATACCGCATGATGGTGATGCTCAACTACTCACTCGAAGGCACAGCCTACGGAGGTTCCTACGACAACGAAATCGGAGCACTCTGGATAGCCCCAAACCGCGTGCAGGACAAGACCCTCAACTGCATTGCCCACGAAATCGGTCACTCATTCCAGATACAAATCTCATGCGACGGACTGAGCGGAGGCATGGGCGGAGGCATCTTCGAGACCTGCTCACAGTGGATGCTGTGGAACGTCAACCCCAAGTGGACCACCGATGAGAACTACCACTGGGAAGCATTCAAGAAGCAGATACACCTCAGCCTCTTCAATGGAGCCAACATGTATCACGCACCGTTCGTACTCGAATACTGGAGCATGAAACACGGACTCACCTTCATGGCAGACATGTTCCGTCAGGGACAGCGCGGTGAAGACGTGCCTGCAGCCTACATGCGCATGTACGGAGTCGACATCCAGGCAATGGGCGACGAGATGCTCGACTGCTACAGCCGACTCATCACCTTCGACTTCCCCGACAAGCAGAAAGAAAGCATCAAGTACTCGTGCGAGATGAAGAGCGAGATGGAAGATGCAGGCGACGGATGGCTCAAGCCAGTCAACGCACCGCAGACCTACGGATTCAATGTCGACGAAATCACCCTGCCAGCCAAGGGCGAGACAGTGAAAGTGCAGTTCAAGGCACTCTCCAGCAAAGAGAACGTGGGCTACCGCTACGGACTCGTGGCAGTCGACAACAACAACCATGCCACCTATCTCGGTGCCAACTCAGCACCCAAAGCCACACTCAAGTACACCAATCCAGGCGACATTAAGAAACTCTACCTCGTAGTCGTTGGTTGCCCGTCAGAGAAGTACGACCCGGCAGCCGGATGGGGTGAAGACGAAGAAGAAGTCACCTATCCCTACCAGATAAAATTCTAAGCTAAAGAGATATGAGAAAAACCATTCTATCCGTGTGCGCCTGCATCCTCTGCATCGCAGCACAAGCACAGACCGTTACCTCACCCAACGGAAAGATCCGCGTTGAGATGACCTCCGGAGATGCACTCGCCTTCTCCATCACCGACGACGGCAAAGAACTCGTCAAGAACGTCAGCCTCGGACTCGACATACAGTCAGGGAAGAAGATCGTCGACCTCAGCAAGGCAAGCGTTTCCGGCAAGCCCACAGTCAAAACAGTGAGCGAAGACATCACAGCGCCCAACTACCGCCAGGCACGCTTCTCCGTGAAGTACAACCATGCAGTGGTGAAACTCAACTGCGGAGTCAACATCGAGTTCAAGGTGTTCGATGAAGGAGTGGCATACCGCTACGTGACCACAGGCATGAAAGGCGACTACAAAATCGTCAGCGAGAAAGCCGACATCGCCTTCGCCCACGACTATGCCTCCTACCTCCCCTTCACTACCAATCCCAAGAAGCCCGAGGCAATGGCATTCCAAGCCACCTATGGCGTAGCGCCCATCACCCGTCAGAAAGGACTTCTCGCCTTCCTGCCAGCCACCGTCGACTGCGAGACAGCCAAAGTCACCATCATGGAGAGCGACCTCGAAGCCTATCCCGGAATGTTCGTGCAGGCAGAAGGAGGAGTGCTCAAGTCATGGTTTGCCAAATACCCCAAGACCACAAGCCACTACGAATGGCGCGACCAGGAATACGTCACCAGCACCGAGGACTACATAGCAGTATGCCACGGCAACCGCACCTTCCCATGGCGCATCTTCGCCATCAGTCACAACGACACCGAGATGCCTACCAACAACATGGTCTATGCACTCGCCACCCCCAACCGCATTGGCGACACCTCATGGATTCGCCCCGGCAAAGTGGCATGGGACTGGTGGAACGACTGGGGAATCTCCGGAGTCGACTTCAAGGCTGGCATCAACAACACCACCTACAAGCACTACATCGACTTCGCCTCCCGTCAGGGACTTGAGTACGTCATCCTCGACGAAGGCTGGTACAAGCCCTCAAGCGGTGACCTCCTCACCACCATACCCGAAATCAATCTTCAGGAACTCGCCGACTACGGCAAGCAGAAGAACGTGAAGCTCATCCTTTGGTGCGTCTTCAACTGCCTCGACAAGAACATCGATGCCATCTGCCAGCGCTACTCCAAGATGGGCATAGCCGGATTCAAAGTCGACTTCCTCGACCGCAACGACCAGACAGGCGTCGAGATGATCTACCGCATAGCCGAGAAGTGCGCCCAGTACCACATGATACTCGACTACCACGGCATCTATGCCCCCACAGGCATCAACCGCACCTATCCCAACATCGTCAATTTCGAGGCAGTGTTCGGAATGGAAGAAGCCAAGTGGACACCCAACGGAGAGCAGGACATGCCTAAGTACGATGTCACCTTCCCCTACATCCGTATGCAGAGCGGCTATGTAGACTTTACTCCTGGAGGCTTCCGCAATGCCACAGCCAAAGACTTCCAGCCCGTCTACAACAACCCGATGACCATGGGCACCCGCTGCCATCAGATGGCACACTACGTAGTCCACGAGTCACCGCTCACCATGCTCGCCGACAACCCCACCATCTATGAAAAAGAGTCAGAGTGCACCCGTTTCATCGCCACCCTGCCCTCCATCTACGAAACCATGAAGGTAGTCGACGGCAAGATGGGTGAATACATCGTCACCGTGCGCACCGACAAGGCAGGCAACTACTACGTGGGAGGCGAAACCAACTGGACTCCGCGCGACCTCGCCCTCAGTCTCAGCTTCCTTCCCTCCGGCATCTACCATGCCGAAATCCTGACCGACGGCATCAATGCCGACAAAGTGGCAACCGACTACAAGATAGAGAAGAAAGACGTGACCAAGGACACCACCCTCAACCTCCATCTGGCATCCGGCGGCGGTTTCGTCATCAAGCTCATCAAGTGACAGCCACACACCGTCACAACTACATCACACAACGAAAGCGGTGGGGACTCCCCCATCGCTTTCTTCGTACATAGCCAGCAACAATGTTTGGGGTTAGGAGCCAGCTTTCTCCGCATCGGCGATGACACTCGAACTTCGTTCGCTGTGTAGGAGTCAGCCCTCTCCGAGGAGACGATGACACTCGAGCGCTGCTCGCCATACACCTTATATTATATATACAGCTCACAAGCACTCGCTCGCTTTAACGCTCTCGGAGAGAGCTAGCTCCTATTACAATGCACTCGAACGCAAGTTTGCTTAGGAGTAGCGTTTCCGTGAAATGCGACAAACAAACGGTGCTTGGACAAGAATCGTTCTCAATATACGATGAGTACTATTCGCATCGGCACTTGAGTACTATTCGCATTGAGCGATAAGTACCATGTTGTGTTTCCTATGCCGCAATGGCAGCAGCATTCCAAATTTATCGATGAAATCGTGAGACAGTATTTTTCTCCTTCATGCAACATTCATGCTATCGTTGCCATTTAGTCCCGAATTTTAATTGCTCTATCAACAAAAAATTGCTCTATCAACAAAAAATGCATCTAAAAAGCGAAATAATTTGGTGGTTCTCTTTTTTATTCATACCTTTGGCGGCAGTTATTCTTTTGCTAAACTACATAATATACAATAATATGACCAAAGAAAAGACTTTATTTAGAGGGGACACATTTTTATCGTATGCCCTAACGATGATGCTGACCCTGACAGCATTTCTGCTGCCAAGTAACGTAATGGCCGACGAGCCGTGGGTGGAGTACGACAGCGCCACCAAGACGCTGACGTTCAAGTGTAGCGAGAAGCCAAGCACTTTTGGTGACAACGTGA
>CAVISR010000050.1:0-21884 GCA_963645405.1 Acutalibacteraceae bacterium | reverse complement strand
TACAGACCATCGCAGCCATCGTGACCGCTGCACTCACTGCCCTCGGCACTGCATCGTGCATCCGCGGCTTCTGACAGCAAAGGGGCTTCATGCCCCTTCGCTTGTTTGCCCCCGTTCTTTGACTTATTGGAACAATTGCCAGGAGCCAGCTCCTATTGCTGGTGCACCCGAACAACGCTCGCATATTTTGCCTCGCACAAGCCTGCGTTCGCTTTGACGCTCTCGGAGAGAGCTGGCTCCTATTGCAATGCACTCGACAATGCTCGCTATATTACAGCCCACAAAGCCAGCGCTCGCTTTAACGCCCTCGGAGAGGGCTGGCTCCTAGTACAATGACGTTCGAGCGCCAACTCGCTAATAGAAATCGCGCTTCCGTGAAATGACAAACAACAAACAGCCCTACAAGACTTTGCTGTTCTTATAGGGCTGTCGTATTATTGGACTGTGAATGTCGGGTTCACAAGTCCGTGTATCTGAAAGATATCAATGTGCTGATAACTATGTGCAGATTACTGGAAGGCATTCTCGCTGAGTCCCTTGCCTGTAAGTGCCAAGTCTTTCATGTAGGACGGAACTGGTTTTCCGAGATACTTGTCCACATACAGTTTGGCAAGATACTGGCTCAGCATGAAGCCATGTCCGCGCAAACCTGTGAGCAATCCCACTTCCGGATCCACAATATAGCGTGGTTCGATATAGTAGCCTGCCCATGTGGCATGGAAACCTACTGATGCAAGGTTCGGAATCCAGTCGGCAAAGACTTCGCTCACAATCTGCAGGAATTCCTTGCTGTTGTACTTGAGGTTCTTGCCTGCCTCTGCTGAATCGCAGTCGGGCGATGCACATCCGATGATCTGACCTGTGTGCAGGAACTGCTGTCCGTAGACTGCATTGAATCCCTTGTAGTGACGGCGGTCGATAATCATGTCGAGCGAGTCACCGTTAGGTCCAAGGTTCGGCAAACGGCGTGTGATGAATGCCTGGTGCTTCACCGGATAGAGCTGGGTGTCGATGCCAAGCATGTCGGTGAACTTTTCACTGCCATAACCCATGGAATTGACGAAATGGTCGCAGGTGAACTCGATGTACTTGCCGTCGTGAGCTTTCACCAATGCCTTGTGTCCGTCGGAATTCTTCTCCACATGAATCAACTCGCAATCCTCCATGAGAGTGCCTCCGTGCTGGATTGCCACTGTGCGTACGTATTCAATGGTCTTTCCCGGTGTTGCCTGCCAGCAACCGTTGGATATGAGGGCGTGTGAATATGCCTTGTTGTTCATGTTCCATTGTGGGGAAATCTCCTTCGGGAAGTCTTTGCGGTCAATCATATAAGCATCGCTCCATGCGCGAGAAGCATCCAGCGACTTGTAGGTTGCGTCGTCGTGTACAAGATTGATGTAGCGTGTCATCTTCAGGTCGATATTGCAGTGTGCCTGGTCGTCCTTGAATATCTCAAGTGCATGGTTGGCAATATCGGAGATGTCAGGGTTGGAGAATGCCGGACGTCCGCCGCCGATACATCTCCACGATGAACCTCTGTCGTGATTGATGAGCACTGGTTTCTTGCCTGCCTCTGCAAAATAACGGAACAAGGCGCTTCCTGCCATACCGCCACCTGCAATCAGAACCTCTATGTGCTCTTCCTTCGGGCGGCTTGACGTGCGTGCATACTCAAACACTTCCTTTGCCTTTGCATTGTAGACATCGCCAAGAGTCAACTGGTTGGCAAGCGGTGCACGTGGGGTTGATTCGCCGGTGAGTTCCACTCCGTAAGAGCGCAACATCTGGCGTGCACGCTGCACACAGCGCTTTCCGCGGCACGGGCCCATACCCATACGGGTGACGTGCTTCAGCTCGTCGACGGAGATGAACTTGCGGTCGCCCACTACTTCAAGAATCCGCTTTATGTCGATATCCTCGCAATGGCAAACGTATGAAGGTGCTTCTTCTGCCGCTTTCTCGTCGAGTGCCTTTGGCTGGATATGCTCATGTTCATTTGCCTTTACAATCAATCCCTTTATGTCGGTCAGGGCTGTAGCCTCTTCCACCTTCACTCTTGCAACATTGGTCTTGTTGTCCTTCTTCAGCACCTTCTCAATCTTGCCCACGCCTACCGGTGCACCATTGTTGTTGACAAGGTCTACGTCGCAACCTTCGCTGACATTGTATTCAACAGGCAGGAACACCTTATTATTCTTCTTGTCGTAGCCGAAGATGGCAAGTCCAGGACAGTGGTTGACGCACTGCATGCAGCCGATACACTTGTCGTAGTCGACTACAGGCACGCTTGACGTGGAAGGTTTTGTGATGGCATGTTGCGGACAAGAGAATGTACACGGATTGCAGGCAAAGCCATAGAGACAGTCAATCTGTACGAACGGCTTGATTTCCTGGCGCTCCTTGCTCGGCAGATTGGGCTGTTCCAATATGCGTACCGGACGCTGCTGAGAGTCGATATACTGCCTTGACACTTCAAGATATTCATTGTAGTCGTAGCGAACTCCTGCGTCTTGAGCCACTTCAAATGCAACTTGCTTTCCGCGCAACACAGCACTTGTTCCTTCGCCAATGCGTATGGCATCGCCGCAGCCGTAGGTGAATCTGCCAAACACGTCCTTGCCCTTGGTCAGGAGCTGGTTGTCCGGCATCAGACCAGTACAGATGTTTATTATGTCGATGTCGTCAATCACACGCTCAGTGCCCGGTATCGGCTTGAAGTTCTTGCATTCAGCCACCACAGCACCCTTGATGCCAGTGTGGTCATCATTTGGCAAAGCCTTCAACAGGACATGTGATGTGATGATTGGAATGCCCAGACGGCGTACACGGTTTGCCTGAACTGGGAAACCTCCCTCGTGGTCCATTCCTTCGATGATTGCCTTGATTGTGGCTCCAGCCTGCACTGCCTGATAGCTGGTCAGGTAACCGATATTGCCTGCACCTACTGTCAGAACTTTCTTGCCAAGCAAGGTCTGTTCCTGGTTCATCATCTTCTGGAACACAGCAGCAGTGTAGACTCCCGGCACATCGTCGTTTTCAAATGACGGCATAAACGGCACGGCTCCAGTGGCAACCACCAACTGGTCGGCATCCACATAACTGATTTCCTGGGTTACGATATTCTTCAGTGCAACGCGCTTTCCTTCGAGCAAGTCCCATACGGTGTTGTTCAGCAAGATTCCCTCCTGGTTGTCGCCGGCAAGAGTCTTTGCAATGTCGAAACCTCGCATGCCGCCGAACTTGCGCTCTTTCTCGAAGAAGAAGAACTGGTGGGTCTGCATGTTGAACTGACCGCCGATTGATGCATTGCTGTCAATCACAAGATTGTCGATGCCCAGCTCGTTCAGTTTCTCACGGCAGGCAAGACCGGCAGGTCCTGCACCGATGATTGCGACTTTGGTCTTGTAAATCTTTACTTCCTTCTGTGGGTTTTCAGAGTAAGGCGGCTCATATCCTTTCGGAATCTCGCGTACCTCTTTCACTCCGTCGACATTGGTGATGCAGATACGGCGGATTTGTCCGTCGACAAGCATCTCGCATGCTCCACACTTGCCGATGCCACAGCCAAGGCTTCTGTTTCTGCCAGTCAGACTATGGCTGTGAACCGGGAAACCTGCCTGATGGAGTGCAGCTGCAATTGTCTTTCCTTTCTGTCCTACGACAGTATGGCCTTCATACAAAAATTCCACAAGGTCTTCTTCTGGAAGATCCAAGATGGGATGATCAGTAATTTTATACATGGCTTTATTAATTAGGAATGGTTAATGGCAAGTTCTGTGGAATCTCTCCATTGGATTTCACGGAACCAGCCGACTGTATTTGTTATTTGATTTTATAATTGTTCACCTTCTTGTGCTTGCCGATTTGGGCATTTGTCTCTGGGAAGTACTTCGAGATGAGCTTGTAAAGGCGCGGGTCGTACTTCTTGAGTTCCTCTCTTGTATTGACCTGATTGTGTTTGCCATCGGGCGCTGCCACTTCAGCGTTGACGTTGAACCAATCCTGGACTCCCTCTGCCCAGTATTCCTCATACACTGTTCCTGCATAAGTGTCCTTCCATTTGCCTTCCTTCAGTGCCTGTGTCAACAGGTCCTGGAGTTGGTCGTTGATGGTTGGGTCCACCTGCAGAATTCCAATCAGATGGATGGAATGTGAGAATTCATGGATAAGGATGTCCTCGGCATGATATTTGTCCCAAGGATAAGCCATGATATTCTCTTCAGCACACGATGTGATAGGTTCTTCGAGAGTTCCTCCCAGTCCGCGTGCACGCAGATTCCAGTTGAGGCTGCGGTCGTGTTTCATTCCGCTGTGCTCTGGCACTTGGATGGTCACTTCCTTCTGTCCCATGACCACTACCCTTGTGTCGACCTTCGCCATACTTTTGCGCACTTCGTCGGGCAGCATGCTTGTCATGCAATACACGGTCTTGTAAGCCTGTGCAACAGCGCTGTCGGGTACTTGGTCGGACGACAGGATGTGGATTCCGTTGCAGTCCACGTGTTTCTTGTAGAATCTTGTGTCGAGGTGGAGACGTGAAGCCAACTCTGCCGATACCGGTTCAATCTTGCATTCCGGCACATCGATGTTCAGCTTCTTCTCCTTATTTGTTTTATTATATGCCTTGACATCGTTCTTCTTATATAGGTTTGCCTTCGGATGGTTGCTGCAGTAAGCTACACCGGCATCAAAGTATTTCGCAATGAAATCATAGAGTCCTGCATCATATTTCTTCAGGTCGTCTCTTGTGTTCACCCAGTTGTGCTCTCCGTTTGGCAGTGGTGTCTCGGCATTGACATCAAGCCAGTCCTGAACTCCCTCTGCGAAATAGTCAAGCATGTTGCCGGCAGAATATGTGTCGTGGTATTTGCCTTCCCTGAGGGCTTTCGTGTGCAGGTCGAACAGTTGCTTCTCTGCAGCTGGATTCACCTTGTTGATTCCCAGGTTGAATATTGTCTTGGCAAAATACTTCACCAAAATGTCTTCTGCATAATTGGGGTCAATCTGATAAGCAAGCACGTTCTCCTCTGCGGCAAGAGTCACCGGCAAGTCTTCTGTTGCTGCCATTCCACGGAAATGGATGTCCCAATAGGGCTGGATTCCCGGATAGTTCCTGTATTCCGGCAGTTCGGTTATTCCTTCGTAGCGTCCCATGACCACAATGCGCGGATTGTAGCTGACAATCTTCTTCAGGACTTCATCGGACAGCATGCCGGTCATGGCATCAATCTGCTTGTAGACTTTGGTCATGCAACTGTCGGGTGCTTTGTCGCCCGTAACGATATGAATGCCCTTGCAGTTCATATACTTCACATAGTAGGCGTCAAGCCCAAGGTCTGCAGGCGGAGTGCTTATTGTCTGTGCCTGGCTTAGCAAAGAACACATGCCTAAAGCTATGCATGATAATAAGGTATGTTTCATTTTGGATTGAATTGATGGTGTGTGTGTGTAAAAAAAGGTATCGAAAAGGAAAACCCCCTCTCCCTTACCAGAAGAGGGGATTTGTCTGTTTTTACACTGTTATATTATTTCATATAAGTGTAGCGATAGTCTGTTGGCGGAACCAGAGTTTCCTTGATTACGCGTGGGAGGACCCAACGGATGAGGTTGAACTCACCACCAGCCTTGTCGTTTGTACCGGAAGCACGGCTGCCACCGAATGGCTGCAGACCGACTACTGCACCTGTTGGACGGTCGTTCACATAGAAGTTTCCAGCTGTGTAACACAACTCGTCGGAAATCTTCTCTACTGCAAGACGGTCCTGACCGAATACTGAACCGGTAAGTCCGTATGGAGAAGTAGTGTCGCAATACTTCACTGCCTCGTCAACCTTGTCGTCATCGTATGGATAAACGGTGAGTACTGGGCCGAAGATTTCTTCTTCCATTGTCTTGAAGTGTGGGTCTGTAGTCTCGATGACTGTTGGCTCTACGAAGTAACCGACGCTCTTGTCGTAGTTGCCGCCCATCACGATCTTTGCGTCCTTTGATGCCTTTGCATATTCGATGTAAGAAGCGATGTTGTCGAATGAAGTTTCGTCGATGACTGCATTGATGTAGTTCTGGCAATCCATCACGTCGCCCATCTTCACTTCGCTTGCAAACTTCTTCATCTTGTCGAGCACTGGTCCCCACAAGCTCTTTGGAATGTACATACGGCTGGCAGCAGAGCACTTCTGTCCCTGATACTCGTATGCGCCGGTGAATGCAGCGTGTGCAACAGCGTCGACATCTGCAGATGGGTGAACGAAGATGTAGTCCTTACCACCTGTCTCACCTACGAGGCGTGGATAGCTTACATACTTCTCGATGTTCTCGCCAACTGACTTCCAAAGAGTCTGGAATGTGCCTGTTGAACCTGTGAAGTGGATACCTGCGAGGTCTTTGCTTGCACAGCAAATCTTGCCGATCTCTGAACCGCGGCTTGGAACGAAGTTTACAACTCCGTCTGGAAGTCCAGCCTCTTTGAACAACTGCATCAGGTAGTAGTTTGAAAGGATGGCAGTTGACGATGGTTTCCAGATTGTGGTGTTACCCATCAATACCGGAGTCATGTTGAGGTTACAAGCGATTGAAGAGAAGTTGAATGGAGTGACAGCCAATACAAATCCTTCGAGAGGGCGGTATTCAGTATTGTCAATCACGCCGTTGCCGTTCTTTGGCTGTATGCTGTAGAGCTTTGAGGCATAGTGAACATTGTAGCGGAAGAAGTCGATGGTCTCACAAGCTGAGTCGATTTCTGCCTGGAAGATATTCTTGCTCTGTCCCAACATTGTAGCAGCGTTGAGGATTGGACGATACTTGGTGGCAAGCAGTTCGGCACACTTCATGATGATGGCTGCACGGACTGTCCAGTCTGTGTTTGCCCACTCCTTGCGGGCTGCCATTGCAGCGTCGATTGCCATCTTTATCTCCTTCTCTCCTGCCTTGTGATAGTGGGCGAGGACATGCTTGTGGTCGTGAGGACAAACAACATCCGCAGTGTTGCCAGTACGGATTTCCTTACCGCCAATGATAAGTGGGATGTCAAGTACTGTTTCGTGCTGACGCTTCAGCTCGGCATCGAGTGCAATTCGTTCGGGACTACCCTCAAGATAGCTCTTGACCGGCTCATTTGCCGGTACTGGAAATGTTACAATTGAATTCTTCATTACCTATTTGTTTTAATAAAAAAATTGATACTTGATTTTCGATGTGCAAAGTTATATTTTTGACAAAACAAAAGCAAATAATTGACCCGTTTTTTTTGTGCCGGCACCATTTTATTGATTTTGCAACACCCCATGCCATTGTAGAATGTGCAATGACAAAGTTCAAAGAAGTGTCCGGCATCGGACCAGTTCATCCCGAATTTGCTCCGCATGATTCCGGCGTTTGTAGCTGCTCCCCAAATTTGTCCGCACAGCCATTTGGTTCATGCAAACTGCTCTTTCACTACTGATTTTATAAAATGTGGTGAAGAAACGTTGCCCAAAAGAATTTATTTGCCTATATTTGCAGCGACTTTGGAAAGTGAATCCTCGCACACAGTCGCAACAGTATAGAACAAAACTCAATATAACGAATATGAAGAAACAACTTACTTTAGCTTTGGCTCTTGCCATTGGCTCGATGAATCTGAACGCTCAGACTCATGAATTCAACATCACCCCAAAGAAGTTGGGAGCTGCCATCCCGTCCACTCTCTACGGAATTTTCTTTGAGGACATCAACTATGCTGCCGACGGCGGTCTCTACGGCGAGATGGTGAAGAACCGCTCATTCGAATTCCCCGACAACTACATGGGATGGAAGAAGTTCGGAAACGTGAACCTCAAGGACGACGGTCCGTTCAACAAGAACCCACACTACATCCGCGTAGGCTACAGCGGACACAGCGACAAGTTCTCGGGTGTGGAAAACGAAGGATTCTTCGGAATCGGATATAAGAAAGGAGATGAATACCGCTTCTCCGTATGGGCAAGGGTTCCTGAAGGCGGAACAGGTAAAATCCGCGTGATGCTCTGCGACCCAAGCACCATGGACGAGCGTCAGCAGTTCACCGAGCAGGAAGTGACCATCGACAGCAAGGAATGGAAGAAATACACCGTGGTGCTGAAGTCCTCAAAGACTGTGGACAAGGGCACACTGCGTGTCATGCTCAGCCGTGGCAGCGCTGTGGTCGACCTCGAGCACATCAGCCTTTTCCCAGTCGACACTTTCAATGGGCATGAGAACGGTATGCGCAAAGACCTTGCACAGGCACTTGCCGACCTCAAGCCAGGCGTGTTCCGTTTCCCGGGCGGATGCATCGTGGAGGGAACCGACCTCAATTCACGCTACCAATGGAAGAACTCCGTTGGTCCAGTCGAGAACCGTCCTCTCAACGAAAACCGTTGGCACTACACCTTCGACTACCGTTTCTTCCCTGACTACTATCAGAGTTACGGACTCGGATTCTATGAGTATTTCCTCTTGTGTGAAGAAATCGGAGCTACAGCACTTCCAGTCGTAAGCGTAGGTCTTGCATGCCAGTTCCAGAACCACACAGAAGATGCCAACGTGCCAGTCGACGAGCTCCAGCCATACATCGACGATGTGCTCGACCTCATCGAGTTTGCCAATGGCGACCCAGCCACCAACCAGTGGGCAAAGCTGCGTGCCGACATGGGACACCCTGCACCATTCAACCTCAAGTATGTGGCAATCGGCAACGAGCAGTGGGGACAGACTTACATCGACCACCTGAAACCATTCATCGAACCAGTACGCAAGAAATATCCGAACATCAAACTCGTGGGTACATCTGGTCCTAACAGTGAAGGCGATGACTTCGAATTCCTTTGGCCAGAGATGGTGAAGATTGGCGCAGACCTTGTCGACGAACATTTCTACCGCAACGAGAAATGGTTCCTCAAGAGCGGAAACCGCTACGACAACTATTCACGCAAAGGTCCGAAAGTGTTTGCCGGTGAATATGCATGCCACGGAAGCGGCAAGAAGTGGAACCACTTCGAGGCAGCCCTTCTCGAGGCAGCATTCATGACTGGAGTTGAGCGCAATGCCGACGTGGTAGAGATGGCAACCTACGCACCGCTCTTCGCACACATCGACGGATGGCAGTGGCGTCCGGACCTCATCTGGTACGACAACCTCCGCTCATTCCGCTCCTGCTCTTACCAGGTTCAGCAACTTTATTCCACAACCAAGGGAACAAACGTAGTGAGCCTCACGATGAACGGCAAGCCAGTTGCCGGCAACGACGACCAGGACGGACTCTTTGCAAGTGCCAACTTCGACAAGAACACGGGTTACTACAACGTGAAGATTGTGAATGTAGGCGACAAGGCACAGGACGTGACACTGAACCTCAAGGGAATGAAGGGTGAGCACAAGGGCAAGCTCATCACATTCCATGCCGACAATCTCGATGGCGAGAACACACTCGACGAACCACACAAATACGAGCCGAAGACTACTGACGTCACCGTGTCAGCTCCGTCTTATTCACTCAGCGTTCCAGCCAAGACATTTGTCATCTATCAGATAGCAAAGTAAAAACAACAATACTTTGACGCAAGTCCCGACATGAAGAGACACAAGTCCTGACATGAAATTCTGCGTCTGTCAAAGTCAAGGGGTGCACCGGTCAATTCCGATGCACCCCTTTCAATTCTTACAATGATTCTCAAAATTATGTTCTTCGTAGTTGTTTATGCAGATACTTATGTTGATGATGTTGAAGCCTGTGTTGGAGATTCCGTTTATGCTCCAATCCTTAGGCACGGGCTTTAGTTTCAGCCTTTAGCCTCTGAAATCTCTAGGCTGGCGAGGGCGCATGAGCCTCATCTTTGCATCCTTAGGGTTGAACCACTTGTCGTTCAGTTGCTTCAGAGAGCTTACCAGCTGGTTGCTGTCGAGTTCCACACCGTTGATGACCACCACGTCGTTGTTCTTTGCCACCTCAACGATACGGTTAATCTGGTCGCGAGTCAGTTCATAGTCGCAAGTGTAGTAGTTCACCTTCTTAGTCTTCGGGATGACATTTATTCTGCCGTTGTTGAGCAGGCTGGTTGTGTTGCCCACACTTTCACCGCTGCCGTTCAGAATGTCGAGCGAGAAGTTCACGTTCTTCTTTGATTCTTCCAGAATGCTCAAGATGCATTTGCGAGAAACCGGGTTGAATCCGATACCCACTTCCATTGTCTTGTTTACTGGAGTGTAATACACTACTGGGCTTTGAGCTGCCATTGTGAGACTTACGATTACTGCTGCGATAGTTGCTAACATTTTCTTCATAGCTTGTTTCCTTTCCTATTCTTTTTATGATTAATGATTTTGTTCTTTGTCTGTTTGTTTTCTGTTCTTTGTCTGTTTGACGCTGCAAAGTTAGATTGTTTTAATGGCGCACCCCAAGTTAATCACCTATACTTGCAGAGCATTTCCCTACGAAAAATAGGAGTTTCTCCCGTTAAACCGAAAAGACCGGCACGAGAAGGGGTTGGGTTGGGGGTTAGCATAAATGTTTGGGGGTTTGGGTTGTGGGTTTTAGGTTAGCCGGATGGTAGGAGCCAGCATAAATGTTTTGGGGTTTAGGTTTTATGTTGGCCATCCGGACGTGTGGGCTGAAACTGCGGGCTGGAATAGGAGCCAGCGCTCTCCGAGCGCGTTGGCGGTTGCACTCGAGCGCTAGCTCGCTAATATTACACCCCACAAACTTGCGCTCGCTTTAACGCCCTCGGAGAGGGCTAGCTCCTAGCTCGCATTCGCTCGCTGATTGACGAATAAAACGCTTGTGAGATTATCGTGCGGGGCACTTTGCCATTTCGTTTAATGCCTTAAGTGAAATACGGGTAAAAATAGAATACGGGTAATATTTGCAGACTCATTAAACGAAAATACAAATGCTGCAAAATGAAGTGATCCGGTTGGGATTCGAACCCAAGACCCACAGCTTAGAAGGCTGTTGCTCTATCCAGCTGAGCTACCGGACCTACATAATTGACTGCAAAGGTACAAAATATTTGTCAACTAAAACCATGCAGAGGCTATTTTTTCAAAAAAAATGGCTTGATATACACGTGTAACCCACGCTTTTGAGCTAACTTTGCATCCAAATTGCATTATAGAAGATCATTTATGAAGACAATAAAGGACCAGGAGTTCGGAGGTGAGCGCCCCTTATACCGCGAACATGACCTCCGGCTGGAGAATGTGACGATACACCCGGGAGAATCATCGGTGAAGGAAACCTACAACATAGAAGCTGAAGACTGCAGGTTTGAGGGTAAATATGTGTTTTGGGAATGCAGGGGACTGAAGGTGAAAAACTGCAGGTTTGCCGAGAGTGCACGCTCGTCGGCGTGGTACAGCAGTCATCTGGAAATGGAGGGCTGCACCGTGGAAGCACCGAAGATGTTCCGCCGCGCGAGCGACATACGGTTGAGTAACAGTCATTTTCCCAATGCGCAGGAAACTCTGTGGGACTGCGACCAGGTGAACATCGAGGACTGCACTATCGAAGGAGCTGATTATCTGGCGATGCACACGAGCAATGTGTACATCAACAATTACCGCCAGGACGGCAACTACTCGTTCCAATACAGCAAGAATGTGGAAATCCACAACGCAGTGCTCAACTCCAAAGATGCTTTTTGGGAATGTGAGGATGTGACAATCTACGACAGCACAATCAACGGAGAATATCTCGGTTGGTACAGCAAACGTCTGCGACTAGTACGTTGCCACATAACGGGCGAACAGCCCCTCTGCTATTGTGAGGACCTTGTGCTCGAGGACTGCACGATGGGCGAAGACTGCAATCTCGCCTTCGAATACAGCACCGTCCATGCCACCATCAACGGAAACGTGACAAGCATAAAGAACCCCACAAGCGGATGCATTGAGGTACGGGGAAAAATCGGGGAGACCATCATCGACGGAAACCGGAAAGTGCCTGCCAACTGCATCATCAAAAGCGAATCAGCAACGCTCTAACAGCATCACTGCGAATCAGCGACGTTCCAACAGCACCACGTTCTCTACGTGTTGAGTATGAGGGAACATGTCCACCGGCTGCACTTTCGTGACTTTGTATTTCACATCGAGCAACTGAAGGTCGCGAGCTTGGGTGGCAGGATTGCAACTCACGTAAACCACCCTTTCAGGTTCGGCAAAGAGGATGGTGTCAATCACGTCCTGGTGCATTCCGGCACGTGGTGGGTCGGTGATAATCACGTCGGGCTTGCCATACTGGCGGATGAAGTCCACATTGAGAATGTCCTTCATGTCGCCAGCAAAGAAGAGAGTATTGTCAATCCCGTTTATCTCTGAATTCACCTTTGCATCTTCAATTGCCTCAGGCACATACTCAATGCCAATCACCTTGCGTGCCTTGCGGCTCACGAAGTTGGCAATGGTGCCGGTGCCAGTGTAAAGGTCGTAAACGAGTTCATCGCCCTTCAGATTGGCAAAGTCGCGTGCCACCTTATATAAATTATATGCTTGGTCGGTGTTGGTCTGGTAGAAACTCTTCGGACCGACCTTGAAACGCAAGCCTTCCATCTCTTCATAGATGAAGTCAGTTCCCTTGAAGCAAACCACTTCCTGGTCGCCGAATGTGTCGTTGCATTTGTGGTTGTCGACATACAGAAGCGAGGTGATTTGCGGATATTTGCCGGCAATGAAGTCCATCAGTGCAAGAGCTTCCATGCGTTCATCGTCGTTCTCAATGCGGAACTGGATGAGAAGCATCAGTTCGCCAGTGTTGCTGTCACGGAACATGAGGTTGCGCAACAGTCCCTGGTTCAGGCGAAGGTCGTAGAACGTGAGTGAATGTTCAATGGCATAGTCACGGATGGAATTGCGTATGGAGTTGATGATGTCGGGCATAAGCCAACACTTGTCGATGTCGAGAATCTTGTCGAACGCACCTGTGATGTGGAATCCAAGGGCATTGCGGTTGCTGATGACCTTGTCGCCATCCTCAATCTCCGATTCGGTCATCCACCTGCGGTTGGAGAAACCGAACTCCAGTTTGTTGCGGTATGCCTGGGTCTTCTCGCTGCCGAGAATGGGTGAAATCTCGGGCAACTCCACCTTGCCGATGCGTGTGAGATTGTCAACAACCTGCTGCTGCTTCCAGCGAAGCTGTTCCTCGTACTTGAGACACTGCCACTTGCATCCGCCACACACACCGTAGTGGCTGCAGAATGGAGTGGCTCTGTCCTCCGAATACTGATGGAAACGGACTGCCACAGCCTCCATGAAACTGTGCTTCTTTCTCTTCACCTGCAAGTCGACCACATCCCCGGGAACTACGTAGGGGGCAAACACCACTTTATCGTCGACCCTTGCCAATGCCTTGCCTTCTGCGGCAATGGCAGTGATGACCACATTCTCCAACACTGGAAGTGCTTTTTTGTTTCTGCTCATTGATTGATGGTTGTTGATAATTGGCTGCAAAGTTACAAAAATAATTGCCAACAAACAATTGAATCCACCCACAAGAGACTCGGATAATTGATGAAAAACAGTTTTTAGCCATGGAAAACATCTGCAACTAAAGATTTTTTTGTATTTTTGCACTACAGAAAGCGAAAAAAAGACGGACATGAAGACATTAAACCAAGTATGTTGGGGCGTAATAGGATGCGGCGAGGCCACTGAACACAAGAGCGGTCCGGCACTTCAGGGTGCCGAAAAATCCTCAATCATGGCAGTCATGAGCCGCAACAAAGACAAAGTCAGGTCGTATGCCCAGCGCCATGGCATTCCCCACTTCTACACAGATGCCATCGAACTGATAAACGACCGGAATGTGAATGCCATCTACATCGCTACGCCTCCATCCACCCATTCCACCTTCTCCATCATGGCAATGAAGGCAGGAAAGCCAGTGTATGTGGAGAAACCCCTTGCGGCAAGCTATGAGGAATGTCTGCGTGTGAACAACATCTCAGAGCAGACCGGCTCGCCATGCTATGTGGCATACTACCGCCGTTACCTTCCCTATTTCCAGAAAGTGAAGGAACTGCTGAAACAGGGGACGATAGGCAAGGTGATGTCCGTGCAAATCCGTTTTGCAGTACCGCCAAGAGAACTCGACTACAACAAGACCGACTTGCCATGGCGACTCCAGCCCGACATTGCAGGCGGAGGCGGCTATTTCTACGACCTCGCAAGCCATCAGCTCGACATGCTCCAGTACCTTTTCGGTGTGATTCTCGATGCAGAAGGCTATGCAGCCAATATGGCAGGGCTCTACAAGGTGGAAGACACGTTCAATGCCTGCTTCAAGTTCGACAACGGCATAATGGGCAGCGGTTCATGGTGCTTTGCAGCACATGACTCTGCACGCACCGACCGCATAGAGATTGTAGGCACGAAAGGAATGATTTGCTTCTCAGTGTTCGACTACACCCCAATTGCACTGCACACCGAAAGCGGACGCGAGGAATTCATCATCCCAAATCCTCAATATGTGCAGATGCCATTGATTCAGAGGATTGTGGAAGGACTGACCGGAGGCAAACCCTGCGACTGCACATCCATCAGTGCCACCCCTACCAACTGGGTAATGGACAGAATTCTTGGCAAACTATAATCGGCAAACTATAATCAAATGAAGCTGCTGTTGATTACGACACTCCTCGCTCTCACCATGCCTGTCCAGGCAATGGATGTTGACTCCGTCGATGTCCAGGCAGAGGCTATACCCATCCAGGCAGAAAGCACGCCCGTCGTGACAGAAGGCACGCCCGTCGTGAAGACCAAAAAGCCCAAGAGAAACTTTCTGAAAACCATATTCAAGGCAGCAGATGTAGTAACGAACTTCTTCATGGGATGTGACACCAACTATGTGACACCGCAGAAATACGAATTTACAGCCCAGGCAGAACTCTCCTACTGGCACGACTATTACCGAATCACCTCAAGCAAGACCGGAACAATGAACTACATGTCACTCGAGTCGGGAAATCCGCTTGTGCTCGGAGGCTACGTCTACTGGAGTATCTTCGGTTATGGTCACTCCATAAACCTAGGAGATATAGGCAAACCGCGCGGAGAGACCAACGGCACTGGACACCGGAACTCACTCTCCCTCAACACTGCGCGTCTGTTTGCTGAAATCTATACGTTCCGCTCGGGTAAATCAGCAAAGTTCAGAAATGTATCAAATGTAGAACTGGACGACCACAACCGACGGTTCAAGGGACTCAACTCTAAGTGTTTCGGATTCGATGCCCAGTACATCTTCAACCACAAGCGCTATTCATGGCCTGCCGCATTCGGAGAAAACGCAGTGCAGCGCAAGAGCTGCGGATCGTGGAAACTCGGATTTTCATACAACCAAGTGAACGTGACGTTCAACAGCGATGAGTTGCCCGACTATATTGCACAGCAGATAGACACCACATTGCTGTTCAACAAGGTGAGTTACAGAGACTATTCCATCAGTTTCGGCTACGGCTACAACTGGGCTTTCCGCAAGAACTGCATCTGGGCAGTATCTGTCCTCCCTGCAATCGGTTACCGTCAGTCCGACATCACCAACCAGGACTTGGACAAAGACATACTTCGCAAAATCAGTACCGACGTGGTCTTCCGTACCAGCCTTTTCTGGAACAACACCAAATATTTCAGCGGACTGGTGGTCGACATCCATACCTATGCTTATAGGGAAAAGAAGTTCAGTCTGACCAACAACTATGGTACGGTCAAGTTCATCATGGGACTCAACTTCCTGAAGAAAAGCCAATACAGATAGATGCAATTTATTGTGAGTTGCCCTTCCTTTCCCGCTCTTGTCCATACGAATTCTTTCGCCATCTCTTGCCCAAACCAAAAAAAATTTCTACATTTGCATCCACTTATATAAGAAGAGGTATAAAGAATCAGAAGAAGACATATAGAGAAAAGGTATGAATCAAGAGAAACAACGTCCGCTCATCCTCATTTCCAATGACGACGGTTATCGGGCAAAAGGCATAAACACGCTGGCAGAAATTGCAAAGGAGTTTGGTGATGTGGTGGTGGTAGCACCCGAAGGACCACGTTCCGGTGCTGCGCTGTGCGTGACTTTCAACAGCATAATCACCACACGCCTCGTCAAGCAGGAACCGGGTCTGACAGTCTATTCCTGCAGCGGAACTCCGGGCGACTGCACCAAGATGGGCATTGCAAACCTTTGTCCGCGTACGCCCGATTTGGTTTTGGGCGGCATCAACCATGGCGACAACTCTGCAGTGAATGTGCACTATTCCGGCACTATGGGCATCGTGATTGAAGGCTGTATGAAGGGCATTCCTTCGATAGGTTTCTCCTATTGCTCACACCTGGCAGATGCCGATTTCACCCCGATGTTCCCCTACATCCGCAAGATAATCGGCAATGTTCTGGAGAACGGACTGCCGAAGGACGTCTGCCTCAACATCAATGCCCCCGACATGAAAGAATACAAGGGCATCCGTGTGTGTGCCATGGGCAACGGCATTTGGGGAAATGAATGGGAGAAGAGAGTCAGTCCGCGTGGTTTTGAATACTGGTGGCTTGTAGGCGACTACACAAGCACTGATCCGGCTGATGCCGAGACCGACTATGCCATGCTTCGCAAAGGCTATGTGACGGTCACTCCCACGAAAATCGACATCACTGCATACGAAGCGTTCGATACACTGAAACAAAGTCTTGAGCAAGAATGAGATATTACCTGATAGTCGGTGAAGCATCCGGAGATTTGCATGCATCGAATCTGATGAAGGCACTGAAGGCACACGATGCCGGTGCTGAATTCCGGTTTTATGGAGGCGACCTGATGCGCGGAGTTGGCGGAACTCTTGTGAAGCACTACAAAGAGTTGGCTTACATGGGTTTCATTCCAGTCCTCACGCATCTTGGCACCATCTTGTCGAACATGCAAAAGTGTAAGGCAGACATCATCGGATGGAAGCCCGATGTGCTCATCCTGGTGGACTATCCGGGATTCAATCTCGACATTGCAAAATACATCCGCCGTCACACCGACATCCCTATATATTATTATATCTCACCAAAGATATGGGCATGGAAGGAATACAGGATAAAGAACATCAAGCGTGACATCGACGAGCTCTTTTCCATCCTTCCGTTTGAGGTGGAATTCTACAAGAAGCACAACTATCCCATTCATTACGTAGGAAATCCGTGTGTGGATGCAGTTGCGGAATTCAAGGAATCAGCCTTCGGACACGAGACTTTCAACGACTTCACCGCTGAATTCCAATTGTCCTCCAAGCCCATCATAGCTATCCTGGCAGGTAGCCGGCGACAGGAAATCAAGGACAATCTGAAGACAATGCTCAACGTGGCAGCAACGTACAAGGACTACCAGTTTGTCATTGCCGGAGTGCAAAGCATAGGCAAGGAGCACTACCGCAAGTTCATTCCCGAAGGTTCAGACGTGAAAATCATCTTCAACAACACCTACCGGCTTCTGCAGCAGTCGGAAGCAGCAATGGTGACATCGGGAACTGCCACCCTCGAAACTGCCATACTGAAGGTGCCACAAGTGGTTTGCTACTACATCGCTTGCGGAAAACTCTGCTCTTGGCTTCGCAAACTCATCCTCAAGATAAAGTACATCTCACTGGTCAATATCATTGCAGACCGGGAAATCGTGACGGAATTGGTTGCCGACCAGATGAATGCAAAGAACCTCAGCAAGGAACTCAGTGCAATAATCAAAGGCGGCAACAGAAGAGCTGCCATGATTGACGACTACGACAAGATGCTTGCCATCCTGGGCGACAAGGGAGCTTCCGAGAGGGCAGCAAGCCAAATGGTGGAACTTCTGAAGAAAACCAAGCGAAACTACAGGTCGGCTATAAACATATAAATCTGCTACAGACTATATATAACAGACTATATATAACAGACTATATATAATAAGGAGTAAACAAATAAATACTACAACGATGGAATATAAAAGAGTATATGAGCCGGACGAGGTGCACGGGCTGTACGACTGGTTCAAGGACGTTGACTACGACGGACCACTCGACATGGGTCACGGACGTCTTGTGAAAAACACCAAGCACACGGTGAAATGCCTTATTCTGCAGACAGAAAACAACATAGGCAATCCCAATTTCTCGGGACTGATCAACCAACTGAGCATCATCAAGGACGAACTTATTCGGCAGAAGCTCGTAGACAAGCAGTGACCTTGTTGGTGAGATCCACAAAATCCTCCACCGACAATTGCTCCGGGCGCTTGTTGAATATTTCGTCAGCCAACAGGGGCGAGTCCTTGCCGACAATCTGCTTCATGCCATTGCGCATCATCTTTCTGCGCATTGTGAACACAGTTTTCACTATCCGTCGGAACATCTTCTCGTCGCATCCCAACGACGATTTGCCGTTGCGCTTGAGGCAAATGACTGCGCTTTTCACTTTCGGAGGCGGATTGAACACGTTTTCGTTGACGGTGAACAGATATTCCACGTCATACCAAGCCTGCACCAGCACGCTCAGCACACCATAGGTCTTGCTGCCGGGGGCTGCAGCCATGCGTTCAGCCACTTCTTTCTGTATCATGCCGGTGCAACAGGGAATGAGATTCCGGCACTCAAGCATCTTGAAGAAGATTTGGCTCGAAATGTTGTAGGGATAGTTGCCCGTAAGCAGGAACGGCTTGCCGCCGAACGCAGCAGTCAGGTCCATCTTCAGGAAATCTGCCTCGATGATGTTCTCGCCAAGTTGTGGAAAATGCGTCTGAAGATAGGACACTGACTCACGGTCAATCTCCACCACCTTCAGTTCCCGCCCTTTTGCAAGCAGAAACTGAGTGAGCACACCCGTTCCCGGTCCCACCTCGAGAACCGGGATGTCGGGACACACATCCACCGTGTCTGCAATCCTTTGCGCAACATCCATATCTGTCAGGAAATGCTGTCCCAGGAACTTCTTAGGCCTGACTTTTGAAATTTCTTCGCCCATCCTTACCTCACATTCGTTTTTATTTCATAAATTTGCATTGACAAAGGTACGTAAAAAAAATCACACCGCAGTGAACTCAAAGAAGATAATTAAAAATACACTGAACATTTTGCTGCCAATACTGCTTGGAGTAGCCATTTTGTGGTGGATGTACAAGGGCTTTGACTTCAGCCGGGTTGCCGACACACTGCTGCACGGCACCAATTGGTGGTGGATGGCATTCTCCCTTGTGTTTGGAGTGACGGCACAGGTGTTTCGCGGTCTGCGCTGGAAGCAGACACTGGCACCGCTCGGTGAACATCCGAGTACGGCAGACTGCATCCATGCCATCTTCATCTCCTACACCACAAGCCTCATCATTCCGAGGTCGGGCGAGATGGTGAGATGCGGAATCCTTTCGAAGTACGACGGCACATCCTTCTCCAAGTCATTGGGAACGGTTGTGGCTGAGCGTGCCATCGATTCACTCCTCCTTCTGTTCCTGGCAGTCCTTGTGTTCTTCCTCCAGATAGACTTGTTCATGAGTTTCCTTGATGCCACCGGCACAAGTTTCAGCGATGCGCTCGTCCACATGAATGCCCTGGGCTACATCATCGTGGCAGTATGCACCATCGTGCTCATCGGACTGTTCTGGATACTCGTCAAGCGCTTCGAGATATTTGCCCGACTGGTGAAGATATTCAACAACATCAAGGACGGAGTGTTCTCGCTCAAGGACGTGAGCAACAAGTGGCTCTTCGTTGCCTACACCATAGGCATTTGGGGCAGTTACTTCCTGCATTTCTACACCACATTCTTTTGCTTCGAGTTCACGAAAGACCTGGGAATCGACGTAGCCATTGCTGCATTCATCGTAGGCAGTTTCGCAGTCATAGTGCCCACACCCAACGGCATGGGTTCATGGCATTTTGCAGTGAAGACCGTACTGTTGCTCTCCGGAGTGAAAAGCGCAGCCAATGCAGAGACATTCGCACTCATCGTGCATGCCATACAGACTGCACTCATGCCGGTTCTCGGAATTTATTCCACCATCGCTCTCCTGCAAAAAGGAGGCAGACACAAACAAACGGATCATAATCAATAACCAATTAATACAGAAAGACTATGGAAATATTAGATTTGAAACCTCAGAATGTATGGCGCTGTTTCCATGCACTTACTCAGATTCCTCGTCCTACAGGACACACCCAGGCTGTGGCAAACTACCTGGTAGAGTTCGGAAAGAAACATTGCGATGAGGCATTCATCGACAATGCAGGCAATGTCGTAATGCGCAAGTCTGCCACTCCGGGCTACGAAAACCGTGAGACCATCATTCTCCAGGCTCACATGGACATGGTTCCGCAGAAAACCAAGGACAGCACCCACAATTTTGAGACCGACCCGATACAGACTTGGATTGACGGCGACTGGGTACGCGCCAAGGACACAACTCTCGGAGCCGACGACGGCATGGGCATAGCCATCGCAATGGCAGTGGTAGAGGATGCATCGCTCGAACACGGACCAATCGAAGTGCTCATCACAAGAGACGAAGAGACAGGCATGTACGGAGCGTTCGACCTCTCGCCCGAAACTCTCCACGGCAAATATCTCCTCAATATCGACAGCGAGACCGAAGGCGAAATCACCATCGGATGTGCAGGAGGACTCGACATTGTCTGCACACTCGACTACAAGGAACAGCCCGCTCAGAGCACCGATGCTGCAGCCTACTGCATCACCGTCAAGGGACTGCTGGGAGGACATTCCGGACTTGAAATCAACGAAGGCAGAGCCAATGCCAACAAACTGATGGCACGCGTGCTCTTTGCAACCGTAAACACCGGACTTGCACATCTCTGCAGCTGGCACGGAGGCAACATGCGCAATGCCATTCCGCGCGACGGCGAGGCAGTGGTCATCGTACCTAAAGCCAAGGAAGAGGAGTTCAAGCAGATGGTCAGCCAGTGTGCAAAGACCTTCAACCAGGAATTCCACGACATCGAGAAAGAGGAAATCCAGGTTGCTGCCACTCCATGCGACATGCCAAAAGCACAGATGCCAGCCGACATCCAGTCAAACATCATCGATGCAGTGATTGCAGCCCACGACGGAGTGCTCCGCTACATCCCGACCATACCAGATATTGTGGAGACATCAAGCAACCTTGCCATCATCGCCATTGCCGACGGACATGCCGAAATCCAGATTCTGGCACGCGGCAGCATGGACAGCATGAAGCTTTACCTCGGAAACAGCCTGCGTGCATGCTTCTCGATGGCAGGAATGAAAGTGGTGTTCGAGGGCGGCTACAGCGGATGGCAACCAAACACAAAGAGCCCGTTCGTGAAAGAGATGTCCGAAGTCTACGAGAAGATGTATGGCACGGAACCGACAGTGCTGGTATGCCACGCAGGTCTCGAGTGCGGCATCATCGGTCCTAAATATCCAGAGCTTGACATGGCTTCAATCGGTCCTACACTCCGTTCCCCTCACACTCCGAACGAGCGTTGCTACATTCCTTCCGTAGGCAAGTCCTACGACTATGTGGTGGAAGTAATCAAGAACATTCCAGTCAAGGCATAACAAAGCCTCAATATGCTGAATAAGAACAAAGATCTTAAACGGTACTACTCAATACGCGAAGTGGCAGAGCTTCTGAATGTGTCAGAAACTCTGCTCCGCTATTGGGAAAAAGAATTCCCCACCATCCGTCCAAGAAAAGCCGGCAGGGGAATACGCCAATACACCGTGGAAGACATCGATGCCATACGCACCGTGTACCACTACGTCAAGGAGTGCGGAATGACACTGACCGGTGCGCGCGAAGCAATCAAGCGCGACAAAGGCCAACCCAACAAAAAAATCGAAATCATCGACCGCCTCAAGTTCGTAAGCAGCGAACTCCAAGCCATCGGACGCAAACTCAACGAACTGCAATGAAC
>CAVISR010000049.1:0-21929 GCA_963645405.1 Acutalibacteraceae bacterium | reverse complement strand
AGCTGGGCTTTCAGCCCGACATGCACGCAGTGTTTTGCCTCGCACAAGCCGCGCTCGCTTTAACGCTCTCGGAGAGAGCTAGCTCCTATTGCAATGCACCCGGACATCGCTCGCTATTGTTTTACGACCCACAAGCCTTCGCTCGCTTTAACGCTCTCGGAGAGAGCTAGCTCCTATTTCGATGACACTCGAGCAAAGCTCGCAATTGTTTCAACGCACGAGCCCGCGCTCGCTTTAACGCTCTCGGAGAGAGCTAGCTCCTATTGCAATGCACCCGGACAACGCTCGCTATTATTGCCTCGCACAAGCCACGCTCGCTTTGACGCTCTCGGAGAGAGCTAGCTCCTATTGTCGCCCGCTTTTCCTGCCTACTGCTTTATGCTGATGCGTCCTTGCGGTGCTGCGTATTCTTTGCCTACCTTGCCGGAGAGGTTGTTCTTGAGATACTGGATGAGGCAGTCGCTGTAGTTGACGCCAGTCTGCTGAAGGACTTTGTTCTGTTTCAGCATGCCATAGAAGCCGCCGCCGATGACGCAGTAGTCTATCGTGGCAAGTTCGTAGGTGTGGTCGGGATTGAGCGGTTCGTATCCACCATTCTGCTTGTTGCGTACCATCACGTCGGTCACGCCTTTGCCTCCAGGATTAATGGTGAACTTCAAGCCGGAAACTTGCGGAAAGTCGCCGTTCTCATTGGGCACGGACTGGGTGCAGGCATCAAGCAGTTGCTTCAGTTGGGCTCCGGTAATCTCAACGGTGCAGATGTAGTTGTTGTAGGGCAAAAGGTTGATGATGTCGCCATAGGAGAGTGTGTCCGCAGGCAGGTCGCTGCGGATTCCGCCACCATTGGTCATGGCAAAGTCGGCACCGGTCAGAGCGAGATAGGAGTCGGCTACGAGGTCACCGACATTGGTCTCTGCCTTACGTATTTCCTGTTTGCCGTTCTTGTCGAGTATGGTGAGATTCACTTCGCTGTCACATACTTTGGCTGATGTTTCGTCCTTTACCAACGACTTGATGCTGTCGGTGATGTGGACAATTGTGGGGTCAACGCTTGTCACCTCAGAAGTCGGGATGAGTTGGGTGGTGACGTGTCCGTCGGCTGTTATCAGCAGTTTGCCGATATTGGCGAACTTGGTGCCGGTCTCGGTGATGACTACTGGCTGTCCCACCCGGTTGTGTACGGTGTCGGAAGGAATGACTGAATGGGTGTGGGCATCGAGCACCACATCAATGCCTGTGGTATTGTGAATCAAACCGTGGGAATCGACATCCACATCGGTTTTGTCTTCGCCAAGATGGGATAGTGCTACCACATACGCAGCGCCTTCCTTCCGCGCCTCATCCACTGCGTTCTGCACCAGCTGGTAGACTGTCTTGGGACACAGTTCGTAGAGTTGGTTGCCTGCCTCGTCGAAGAATGCATATTCCTCGGTGGCAATGGATGTGGGAGTGGTGATGCCGATGAATGCCACTTTCCTGTTGCCCATGGTCTTTATAATATAAGGTGCAAAGGGGAATTCGCCGCTGGACATGCTGCGCAGGTTGACGCAAGTGATTGGTGCCTTGATGTAGGAAAGGAGGTCGAACATCCGCGGAGTCTTGTAGTCGAACTCATGGTTGCCAAGTGTAATGGCATCGTAGCCCACACCACGCATTATGTCGACAATATACTGTCCCTTGGACACGGCACCGGCAGTACCGCCCTGAAGGAAATCGCCGCAGGAGACAACTGCCACATAAGCGGTGTCGGCCACTGCATCACGCAGTCCGGCAATCTTGGCATAGCCGTCGATGCTGCAGTGGACATCGTTTTCATAAAGGATTACGATACTTTTGTTGTTCCCTTCAGTTGCTTTCGAAGCGGACTTACATGAGAAGAATGCCATTGTCGAGCCCATGACCAGGGCAAAAAGAGCTGTCTGTAGAGGTTTACTATTCATACAATGTCAGAATTAAAATGCGAATGCTTCGCAAGCGCCGAACGCAAAGCGGAGATTGCAAAAACAAAACCTTGCGGCTGGAAACTATTAAAATCCCAGCCTTCACAATGCAAAATTAATAATAAATTTTCATTCTGTGTGTTCTGTACCTATTATTTTTGTAACTTTGCAGCAAGAAAACGATCATATCATTAAATAACAAAAGATTATGGTAAACTACAAAGAATTAGGTCTCGTAAACACACGCGAGATGTTTAAGAGAGCCGTAAAAGGTGGCTACGCTATCCCTGCCTTCAACTTCAACACAATGGAGCAGATGCAGGCAATCGTAATGGCAGCCGTAGAAACTAAGTCTCCAGTCATCATGCAGGTATCAAAGGGTGCACGCAACTATGCTAACGGCACTATCCTCCGCTACCTTGCCCAGGGAGCTGTTGCTTACGCAAAGGAACTCGGATGCGAACATCCTGAAATCGTTCTTCACCTCGACCACGGAGATTCATTCGAACTCTGCAAGGACTGTATCGACAATGGTTTCTCATCAGTCATGATTGACGGTTCATCACTTCCATACGAAGAGAACATCGCATTGACAAAGAAGGTAGTAGACTACGCTCACCAGTTCGACGTAACAGTTGAGGCTGAGCTTGGTGTACTTGCAGGTGTTGAAGATGAAGTTTCTTCAGCTGAATCACACTACACAAAGCCAGAAGAGGTAGTAGACTTCGCTACTCGTTCAGGTTGCGATTCACTTGCCATCTCAATAGGTACTTCACACGGAGCACACAAGTTCACTCCAGAGCAGTGCAAGCTCGTGAACGGCGTACTTGTTCCACCACCATTGGAGTTCGGTGTTCTTCATGAGGTAGAGAAGAAGCTTCCTGGATTCCCAATCGTACTCCACGGATCATCTTCAGTTCCTATGGACGAAGTTAACACCATCAACAAGTTCGGCGGTCACCTCGAGGCAGCCATCGGTATTCCAGAAGACCAGCTTCGTGAGGCATCAAAGAGCGCAGTTTGCAAAATCAACATCGACTCAGACTCACGTCTTGCAATGACAGCTGCAATCCGCCAGCACCTTGCAGAGCATCCTGGAGACTTCGACCCACGTCAGTATCTCAAGCCAGCACGTGAGAACATGAAGAAGATGTACATCCACAAGATTGTGAACGTACTCGGTTCTGACGGCAAGCTTGCTCAGCAGTAATCAGAGGCTGACTATTGGTCAAGGAAACCAATACAACCAAAAACAAAGCAGAGGCTCAAACGAGTCTCTGTTTTTTTTGTTTCACATTGAGGATGTTTCCTGCGTTACATTGAGGATGTTTCATGTCGAGAATGTTCATGTTTCACATTGAGGACAAGTAGAACCATCCAGTGAATGTTGCGCTTACCCAGTGCTCCCCACCCTATTTCCCTGTTTGATTATTTCGCTTCAAAGTTGTTTGCCTTCTTGATACAATCTTCTGAACAGCCATTATTCCTCTGCTGAGGTTCCAAATGAAAGACGGTTTGGACGAAAGGCACAGCAAGCGGAACAGCCGGTGACGCAATGAGATACGATGACTCAAGTGCAGATTAGGATAGAAATAGTCTGCGAACTTACGGAGCAGACCTTCACGAGTCTTGGCATCTGAGTCCGGATAATAGAACAAGCCCTCAATAGCCCAGTCAATGTCCTCTGCCATTTCCTCTTCAAGAATGGTTTTTCTCTCTGTCGTCCCAACCTGTTCTGTAAGCCGGAGCATGTTCTCATAGAGTTTCACCGAACCATAGAGAAGGTTGGAAGTGGCATACGCCTTGCTGGCATCGGGCATGAGATAATGATAAGCCGCATGGGGCGTGGTCCTCACCTTATTTATATATAAGGAGTAGCGCATGATGAAATCAGTGTCCTCACTTCGGGTCATACCCGTATCGAAGAGCAGCGAGTTATCCTTGATGACAGATGCCAGGAACAAGGCATTGCAGCATGAACCGTAAAGCCGCGAGGCACGTGCAATCTCTGCAGGGCTACTGCCAAAGCCATCTGCAAGACCTAACGACCACACCTTGTCCGCATCGTGCATGATCATGTCCTGAATGCAGAGTTGTGCATCGCCTATCGCATCAATGAAAGTCTGAAGGAAATCGGCATCCACCCAGTCGTCGGCATCAATGAACGAAACGAATTCACCCTGGGCATGAAGCAAACCGGAATTACGGGCAGTACACACTCCTCCATGATTCAGTCGGACCAATCGCAACCGCTTGTCCTTCTCCGCATATCTCTCACAAATTGCAGCACTTCCATCCGTACTGCCGTCATCAATGAGCAACAGTTCAAAGTCTGTGTAAGTCTGCGACAGCACACTGTTGATGCATCTGTAGAGGAACTTTGCCGCATTATAGAAAGGAATGATGACTGAAACCATTGGATTGATTGATCTGCTTTGTCTATATGAAATAACTTGCCAGCAAATAGCGGGTGAAGTCGTTGTCCCTGACTGCCTTGTCCAATTCCCTCAACCGCCCGTCTGCCTTGCAATCAGGAAATGACTGCGAAGCCAAGTTGCACATTGCTGCGAAATAGGCTTTGCATGTATCTTCGTCGAGTGAGTTCATGCGCGGTCCGGACAGTTTCATTCCCATAAGCAAGTTCCTGTAGAGTTCGTTGTCGAACGGAATTCCCAGTGTCTGCACATCGCTGAGCAAGCGCCTTACCACCCAATAGGAGTCGAGCGTTGCATAGTTGTGGAATTCATGGGAGGTGAAATTGCCGTCGTAAATGCGGTAGTAGTACACGGTTTCCTCGATGGATGATTTCCTATGGGACAATGGACAAAGAATGAAATTGACGATAGTGTCCTCATAGCGGTAACCCTCAGGGAAACCTACCCTGGAGAAGAGCGATGCCTTTATCAGTTTTGCCCACGGATAACCGGAGACATAACTGGCATCGTCTGCATCTGTGTGACTCACAATCTTGTCACCGACAGTAGACTCCGCACTTCCCTCCACTATATCTGAATTGCATTCGTATGCCTTCTCCAGCAACGACTCCACTGCATAGAGAGGCAAACAGTCATCGGCATCCACAAACATCACATAGCGTGCATCAATATGTTGCAGTCCCCTGTTGCGTGCAGCCGAAACGCCTTTGTTCTCCTGTTGCACAATAGTGATTCTCGGTTCAGAGTCAAACCGATGGAGGATGCTTGCCGTACTGTCAGTACTTCCGTCGTCAACCACAATAACATGGAATGCATATTGTGTCTGCTGGCGCAGCAAAGAGATGATGCAGTGCTCCACATAATCCTCTGCATCGTAGGCTGGGACAATAATCAGAAGGTCGAAGTTGGGATTGGGTTCTACATCGTTCCTGACCAGACAACTGCGTCCCTTGTCAGCATAATGTCCTGCCAACACACTCTCTGCCTTTCCCGTTTCCATCCTCACATATTCGTGAGGCAGACAGGCATTGAGCAACTGATACATCACCCGGCAAGTGTGGGTGATGCGACCGATATGCAATAGATTGTCCAGATATTTCATATATTCTACTGTTCCCGGGTAAAGCCTGGTTTGTCTGCATCCCATCTGAACCGTATTTCCGGCTTCACATACGTCAGCACCTGGGTATGGAAATCCTGGTCGGCATGGTTGGAAGAAGTGTAGGAAAGTGTGAGGACCGTTCCATCGAAATCAGCACGGACAAGGGGTACGCCAGCCTTGTTGATGATATTGGCATACTCCGAATCATCCAGGCTGTCGGCACGGACAATGTAATCCTGAGTCTCCGGCAGACGGATAAGGCTGTTTGAGTCAATCAACTTCCATCCTGAATCATAGAACCGTATGGTGCTGTCCCATGCTCCGATATCGGATGAGTGTATCAGGCAAATGACATAGCCGTCGGCAACGGGCAACTTGCATATCTGCAGTTCAGCCATCTTCGACACCTGCACCTTTGCCAGATTGTCGGTAAGCGCAGTTAGGCGTGTCTTCCCGTCGAGCGCATTGTTCACCTCGTTGGTGAGATTGTTCTCTATGAAGTCGATGCAATCCAGCCGGTCGTTCCTTGTCAGTGTAGGCAAAACTGAGTCGGGCAATTCGCTGAAAATCTCCTTCATCGTCTGTGCCTGGCTGGAGAGAGTGGCCAGCGCTAATATTACAGTTACAAATGCTTTTGTCATTGTCGCATGGTTTAAATCGCCTACAAAAGTACGAAAAAACTCGTTATGCAACAGCCGGAACCTTAAAGTTTAGTAACTTTGCAACATAATTTATCCAAGAGCATGAACAAGGAGATACTCCGTTTGGCAATTCCAAGCATATTTGCAAACATCACAGTGCCGCTTGTCGGTATTGTGGATGTAGCCATTGCCGGACATATTTCAAACGCATCAGCAATAGGCGGCATTGCCATCGGCACCATGCTGTTCGACCTTCTTTACTGGAACTTCGGTTTTCTCCGGGTAGGCACCGGAGGCATGACAGCCCAGGCATACGGGCGCAAGGACCATCAGGGCATGATGGACATTTTCCTGCAGAGCATTTCGTTGGCTCTGGGAGGAGCACTGTTCGTGTTCATCATCAGTTGGCTGTTCCTCAATGTGGCAATGTTCTTCATCCCCAGTTCTCCCGAAGTCGAGTCATTTGCACGCCAGTACTTCTTCATCCGCATCTGGGCAGCGCCTGCCACTCTCTCGCTGATGGTGTTCAAAGGCTGGTTCATCGGAATGCAGAACACTTTCAACCCGATGATATGTGACATTACGGTGAATGTGGTCAACATGGTCATGAGTTTCTGCCTTGCCAAATACACACCGCTCGGTGCACTTGGAGTGGCATACGGAACTCTGATTGCACAATACACGGGACTGATTGTTGCCATCACGCTGCTGCACAGGGACTACGGGAAGTACTTCCATCTGCTGAACTTCAAGGCATGCATCGTGTGGACGAAACTGAAGCATCTGCTGTCGCTCAACGGCAATCTGTTCCTGCGGTCAGTAGGGTTCATGGTAGTCTACGTAGGCTTCACTGCCCTCACCTCCAAATACGGTGACGAGGAACTGGCTGTGGGTGCCATCATGATGCAGTTGTTCATGCTGTTCAGTTATTTCGTCGATGGCTTTGCCTATGCAGGCGAGGCTCTTGTCGGCAGGTTCATCGGAGAGAAGAACAGTCAGGACTTGAACCGGTCAGTGAAAAATCTCTTTGCATGGAGCCTGGGCATCGGCATCATCTTCACCATTGTCTATGCAGCATCGGGCGACGGCATGATCCGTCTCATGACATCCGATGCACAGACCATCCACACGTCCCAGCCATTTCTCTTCTGGCTCATCCTCATGCCCGTCATCAGTTGTGCAGCCTTCATGTGGGACGGAGTCTACATCGGTGCCACTGCCGGAAAATCCGTACGCAACTGCATGATGTTTGCTGCCGCAGGATTCGTTGCCGGTTACTTGGCATGCTACCGCTTGATTGAAGTCCAGGCAGTGTACGTCGGTTATTTTGTCCACCTCATAGTACGCACCCTTTATCTCTCCGTCAAATGGAAATCAGTCATGCACAAAAGTTTCCCTGCCCTACTTCTGCTGTGCTTCTGCCCTGCCGTGAATGCGCAGAACGACAGCGTGGTCTACCGGGAAGTGGACTCAGCCTACATGGCACAGATTGAACAGATGCTGGTCGAGGAAAAGGTGAAGCAGGCGAAAGATGTCGTCGGGCAGTACGAGGAGAAGATGATGAAGCACGAGATGTCGTTCCATCCCGAAGGAGCCAATTTTCTTCTGCGAGGTATTCTGAGCATACCCAAGGACCGCACGTTCCGCAACGAGAACCTCACTCCGCTGAAGCAATACGACTGCGACATGGCTGACTACGGAGTGGCATTCTCCCCTCTTGCAGTCACCTGGGGACTGAAAGCCCTCGGAGTGAAGTCGAGGAGCAAGACCAAGCGGATGGTGACAGCCAACCTGCTCGGCATTGCCATGTCTGCCGGCATAAGCACCGGACTGAAATCGGCAATCGAATCCCGGCGTCCCAATGGCGAGGACAAGCAGAGCATGCCGTCGGGCCATGCCACCATGGCATTTGCAAGTGCCACCATCCTGCACCGCGAATATGGATACATCAGTCCGTGGATAAGTGTGGGAGGCTACACCACTGCCACTGCCACCCAGTTCCTGCGCCTGAGGCACAACGCCCACTGGGTGACCGACATCTACATGGGGGCAGCGATAGGAACCATTGCCACCAATCTTGCATATTTCATCACCGACAAGATTTACGGAGAGAAAGCCATCAACCGACCCCAGTTGACGATGGAGGACATCCAGCGCACAATCAAGTACAACACCCGTCCTTCGTCCGTTACCCTGCTCTCCGGACTGGAATGGGGAAAGGAAGACAAGATTCACACCAGCACCACATTCGTTGCCGGACTGCAGTACAGCCATTTCTTCAACAAGAACCTGGCGGTGGAAGGTATATGGAGAATGTCGACTGCCAGTTTCTACGACAACAGCCAATGGATGTCGGGCAACATCGACAGATACCATCTCGATGCGTCAGTCAAGTACTCGCGTTTGATTACTCCGGCAACCCGTGTTTCCTACCGTCTGTTCGGCGGAGGACGATACCTGGACATCAGTCAACTGGACTTCGACCATGAAATTAAGCCGGAAGTGGGACTGGGCATTGGATTCGACGTGATAAACAACGAGAAATATGCCGTTGGCTTCAGTTGCGACTATGCCCATGCCTTTTCCGACTGGTTCACCGACCGCTGGATTCTGAGCATGGAATGGAAGGTGCTGTTATAAACAATACGGTGCCGTCATTGATATGGTGTCTGTAAAACATTACGGTGCTGTTATGGAATTGATATGGTGCCTTTATATAAATAAGGTGTCATCATAAGGACAAATAGAGAATAAACAGAGATAAATTGAGTTTGTTATGTGGTTGCTGCTTGCATTTCTATCAGCGTTTTTACTTGGTTTCTACGATGTGTTCAAGAAGAAGTCATTGAAGAACAATGCTGTCATTCCGGTGTTGCTTCTCAATACATTCTTCTCCAGCCTCATTTTCGTGCCGTTCATCATCAGTTCGGCAAAGGGCTGGTTGCCTGAAGACAGTCTGTTCTACACCCACAGTTACGGTTGGGCAGAGCACAAGTACATCATTCTCAAGTCAGTCATCGTCCTTTGCTCATGGCTTTGCGGCTATTGGGGAATAAAGAACCTGCCAATCACCATTGTCGGACCAATCAATGCCACACGCCCAGTGATGGTACTCATCGGTGCGCTCACCTTCCTTGGCGAACATCTCAATGTATGGCAGTGGGTGGGAGTCATCATTGCCATCGCATCGTTTTTCCTGATGAGCAGAAGCGGAAAGAAAGAGGGAATCGACTTCAAACACAACAAATGGATAGTGCTCGTTCTGTTGGCAAATGTGTTTGGTGCAGTCAGCGGACTCTACGACCGCTATCTCATGGCACCCGTAGGAGTTGGAGTGGGACTCGACAAGATGGCAGTGCAGTCGTGGTACAACATCTACCAGTTCTTCATGATGGGCATCATGTTGCTCGTGCTGTGGTTTCCCACAAGGAAGAAGACCACACCATTCCATTGGGACTGGTGCATCATTCTCATCTCCGTGTTCCTGTCGGCAGCCGACTTCGTCTATTTCTATGCCCTCAGCCAGGACGACGCAATGATAAGCATCGTCAGCATGATTCGCCGAGGCAGTGTAGTCGTTTCATTCCTGTTTGGAGCAATGCTCTTCAGAGAGAAGAACCTGAAGTCGAAAGCACTCGACCTGCTGCTTGTCCTCCTGTCAATGGTGTTCCTTTTTATCGGGTCAAGATAAATGGCACAATACAGGCATTTCAGTTGAAAGCCATGCCAAATTGCTGATTGCTTTATTCCAGCACCTTGAGTCTTGCGAACTTGAGCAGCAGTTGTTTCTGGCCTACATTGGCAAACTCCACAGTCGCTTTCTGGTTGTCGCCCGCACCTTCAATCTTGAGCACCACTCCGTTGCCAAATCTTTCGTGCTGCACTCGCTGTCCCTCGTGCACACCGAAGGCTGCAGCCGTAGTCTGCCCGTTGCTACCGGTGCGTGAGGTTTCCACCTTGCGGAAGCGCGGATTGGTTTCCACCGGATGAACGTATGATGAAGGTCTCGATGAAGCCGACGGTCGGGAACCGTATCCCCCACCCTGACGATTCCCGTAAGACGAACTATAACTCTCGCTTCGTCCGCTGCCATATGAAGTTGCGGAAGAACTCCAGGGCAGTTCTATGTCCTTGCTGCCACCGAACTTTGGCAGTCGGTTGCCTCTGAACACCACATAGTCCGTTCCCAGGTCATGGATGAATCGGCTCGGATTGCTGAACTCCATCTTGCCATAGTGCAGACGGCTCTTCGCATAAGTGATGAAGCAGCGAACCTGGGCACGGGTGATTGACACATAGAACAGTCGCCTCTCCTCCTCAATCTCCCTCGGATTGCCGTTCGACATCTGGTTGGGGAAGAGGTTTTCCTCCAGTCCCACCACGAACACCGTATTGAATTCCAGTCCTTTGGCTGAATGAATGGTCATCAGTGTCACCTTCGGCTCGTCCGCATCCTTGTCGGAATCCACATCGCTCAGCAGCGAGATTTCCGAGAGATAGTCGCTGATGCTTATGTTCTGATTGTCCTCCTCCAGCCGGGATGCACAGAAGTCATGCAGTCCGTTCACCAGTTCCTCCACATTCTCCTGCCGGCTCAAGTTCTCGGGACTGCGGTCCTGATAGATGTCGCGCAAGATGCCGCTTTCGGTGATGATGAAGCGTCCTGCCTCCTCTGCGTTTTCCGTAGCGGCTTTGTCGATGAACCGCTGCAGGAGCATCGTGAAGTCATGCAGTTTCGCCTGCGTTCCCTTGTTCAGGTTCAGTCCGTAGTCCATGCAGGAGTTGAGCACAGTCCATATACTCACATTGGATCGTCCTGCCACCTCCACCAGTTTGTTCAGCGTGGTTTGTCCGATGCCTCTCGCCGGATAGTTGATAACCCTCTTCAGCGCCTCCTCGTCGTTCGGATTGACTGCCAGGCGGAAATATGCCACGATATCCTTTATTTCCTTGCGCTGATAGAACGAGAGTCCGCCATAGATGCGGTAAGGCAGTCCGTTCCTCCTCAGGTTTTCCTCAAAAAGTCGGCTCTGTGCATTCGTGCGGTAGAGAATGGCAAAGTCCGAATACGACAGATTCTCCCTTTTCTTCAAGTCGATGATGTTGCGCACCACAATCTGTGCCTCCTCAATGTCCGAGTAAGCCTCGATAATCGGGATTTTCTCGCCCACATCCTGCTTTGAGAACACGGTCTTCTCAATCTGTCCCTGGTTCTTGTGAATCAACGTGTTGGCTGCATTCACAATCATCTGTGTGGAACGGTAGTTCTGTTCGAGTTTGAAAATCTGCGTGTTTGGATACATATCCTTGAACGACAGTATGTTCCTTATGTCTGCCCCGCGAAACGAATAGATGCTCTGTGCATCGTCGCCCACTACACACACGTGCTGGTTGTGTCGGGTGAGTTGCAGGATAATCTGATGCTGCGCATAGTTGGTGTCCTGATACTCGTCCACCAACACATAGCGGAATCTCTCCTCGTACTTCTGCAGCACCTCTGGATGTTGGTCGAACAACTCGTAGGTGTAGACCAGTATATCGTCGAAATCCATCGCGTTGGCTTGTCGGCATCGGTTCTGATAACGGGAATACACCACCCTCGCATCCGGAATCTTTGCCGTCATGTCGTGGATATAGATGTCGCGGCTGCCGGCATATTCCACCGCACTGATGAGGTGGTTCTTCGCCTCGCTTATGCGTCCAGCCACTGTCGACGGCTTGTAGAGTTTGTCGTCCAGCCCCAGTTCCTTGATGATGGATTTAATCAGGCTCTTGCTGTCCGAAGCATCATAGATGGTGAAGTTCGGTTCAAACCCGATGTGCTGGCATTCGGCACGCAGTATGCGGAGGAAGATGCTGTGGAAAGTGCCCATCCACAGACGGCTTGCCCTCTCCTCGCCCACAATACCGGCAATGCGCCGTTTCATCTCGTTCGCAGCCTTGTTGGTGAAAGTGAGAGCCAGTATGTTCCAGGGCATGTAGCCCTTCTCCATCAGATATGCAATCTTGTAGGTCAGCACACGGGTCTTGCCCGATCCGGCACCAGCCACCACCAGCGACGCCCCGTCGCAGTACTCAATAGCTGCAAGCTGGGGCGCATTGAAAGAATTCATCAGTCGTTCGTCCATCCCCTCCTTCGATTACTTGTGCACAAAGAAAGGCTTTGGCAGTTTCACATATTTCTTTCCTTCAATCCTCTTGATGAAGGCATCGTCCACCTGCTTGACCTGCATCTTGTCGTCCACCGGCTGAATCTCCAGGTTCTGCACGTCGCTGCCGTTGTCGCAGGCAGCACGCACCAGCGCCTTGCCTTCCTCCAGTTTCAGCACCTTCAGAATGACCCACATCCCGTTCAGATTGCCCCTGAGGTAACCGTAACACAGTTCGTCCTCCATTCCAGGCACAGGCACCGAGTCATTGTAGAGGTCGAGCACCACAGTGATTTTCAGTTCTTCATTTCTGAAATTCCCCTTGAAAGTCTGTGCCATAGCCGTTGCCGTCATTCCAGCCAGCATCAGCATCATTATTATCGTCCGTTTCATATGTTCTTCCTTGTTGAATCTGTTTAGTCAACAAAATTACAAAAATAATCCGTCCCACCACACAGATACCCCCACCATTAACATTCATTCATATTGGCTACGGACAATGTTTTGTGTTTTAGGTTTTATGTTGGCAATCCGCTGCCATATTCCGGCTCGATCTCTTTGGCGAGGTTCTTGATGAGGTATGTGCCGTATTCAGCACGTTGCTTGCCTAGCCTCGCATCACTGCTCCTTCATCAATTGGTCGAAGAAGTCATCAAGTTCCCGGTCCATGCCTTTCAGCAGGTTGTCGGTGAGGCAGATGTTGTCGTCGTCAACGATGAACAGTTCCTCGATGGTTTCCTTGTCATCGTCCTCAAGCACGAAGGAGAAGGGCTTGAACACTTTCACTGAGTCGAAGTCCTTGTCGTGGTGCATCTGCTGCAGGAGGGAAGTGAGTGAATGGGCAATGGTCTTGAGCGTATCGTCGTCGGCTTCAACCCATTCATCTACCACCTGGCTTCCCAAGACTTTGTAGTCATCGTCCGCCAGTGTCAGTTCGCCGGTCTCCGGTGTAAGATGGAAATGGAAGTCGGTCATCTGCTCAAAGTCCTCATCGACTGCCACTTTCTGCAAAGCCTGCTTTATCATGTTTACCAGACTTTCTTTTGAACCCTTTGTCAAACTCATACCAAACAAATTTAATTATCCTGACTGCAAAAGTACAAAAAAATGAGTTCGCCATCGAGGTTTGTAACAAAAAATTCATCGGAACAAGTCAAGTTTCTGCCAATCATCATCCGCCCGACTCATGCAGACCGTTGCACACAGACTTTGCATTTTGCAGATTTTCCCCTGTTGCCGCACATGAAAAGTGGCATAATTCATCGGATATTCGTTCTTTGCTCACTTCAGGGTAGTGGCATGCCAATAAATTTATGTATATTTGTAGCCTCGAAACTGGGAGTGAAAACTACCGATAAGTATCAACACGTAATATTTAACAAACACTATGAGACAAGAATGGAGAGGGTTCAAGGGAACCAAGTGGAATACTGACGTGGATGTCCGTGACTTTATTCAGAACAACTACACACCGTATGAAGGCGACGAGTCGTTCCTGAACGGTCCGACCAAGGCAACTGACAAGCTCTGGGGAATTCTCCAGGAATTGCAGAAAGAGGAAAGAGCCAAGGGCGGAGTGCTGGACATGGAGACAGAGATCGTGAGCAGCCTCACAGCCTATGGTGCGGGGTATATCAGCGAAGAGACAAAAGAGCTGGAGCAGGTGGCAGGACTTCAGACCGACAAACCGCTGAAGCGTGCGTTCATGCCATTCGGCGGCATCAAGATGGCTGAGCAGGCTTGCACCACCTACGGCTACACTCCGGCACCCGAACTGCATACGATTTTCACCAAATACTGCAAGACTCACAACGAGGGAGTGTTCGATGCCTACACTGAAGGGATGAAGCGCGTGCGCCACAACCACATCCTCACCGGACTGCCCGACACCTACGGACGAGGCAGGATTGTGGGCGACTACCGGCGTGTGGCTCTCTACGGAATCGACTTCCTCATCGAGAAGAAACAAGACGACCTCAACTTCATCGGCAGCGGCACAATGACCGAAGACGTCATCCGTCTGCGCGAGGAAGTGGCAATGCAGATAAAGGCACTGAAGGAGATGAAGGAAATGGGCAAAATCTACGGATTCGACATATCCCTACCTGCCGCCAACGCAAAGGAAGCTGTGCAGTGGCTCTACTTCGGCTACCTGGCCGCAATAAAGACTCAGAACGGTGCTGCCATGAGCGTGGGCCGTGTGTCCACCTTCCTCGACATCTACATACAGCGTGACCTTCAGGAAGGCACCATCACCGAAGGACAGGCTCAGGAACTCATCGACCACCTGGTCATGAAATTCCGCATGGTGAAGTTCGCACGCATCCCTTCCTACAACCAGTTGTTCTCGGGCGACCCGGTATGGGCAACTCTCGAAGTAGCCGGCATGGGACAGGACGGACGCTCGATGGTCACCAAGAACGACTTCCGTTTCCTCCACACACTGGAGAACATGGGGCCTTCGCCCGAACCAAACCTCACAGTGCTCTACAGCTCACGTCTGCCACTTGCATTCAAGAAGTACGCGTCGAAGATTTCAGTCACCACCAGTTCCATCCAGTATGAGAACGACGACGTGATGCGACCAATCTGGGGCGACGACTACAGCATCTGCTGCTGCGTGTCAGCCACTCAGACAGGCAAGGAGATGCAGTTCTTCGGAGCGCGCGCCAACCTTGCCAAATGTCTCACCTATGCCATCAGCGGCGGCATCGACTCACGCACACGCGAGCAATGCGGACCAGCCTACCGTCCAATCGAAGGCGACTACGTGACCTACGAGGAGTTTATGCCCAAGTTCGATGCCATGATGGAATGGCTTGCCGATGTCTATGTCAACACCCTCAACCTCATCCACTACATGCACGACAAGTACTTCTATGAGGCAGCAGAGATGGCTCTCATCGACACCAACGTGCGCCGCACCTTCGCAACCGGAATCGCAGGATTCAGCCATGTGGTGGACTCCATCAGCGCCATCAAATATGCAAAGGTGAAGATCAAGCGCGACGAGACCGGATTCCCACTTGAGTTCGAGACCGAAGGCGACTTCCCACGCTACGGCAACGACGACGACAGAGCCGACGAGATAGCAGTGTGGCTGTTGAAGGCGTTCATGAACAAGATAAGGAAACACCACACCTACCGCAACTCCGAGCCAACCACCAGCATCCTCACCATCACATCGAACGTGGTGTACGGCAAGTACACAAGCAACATGCCCGACGGACGCAAGGCTGGTGCCCCACTCTCCCCCGGTGCCAACCCATCGTACGGAGCCGAGAAGAACGGACTGCTGGCATCGCTCAACTCAGTTGCCAAACTGCCTTATGAATATGCTCTCGACGGGATATCGAACACGCAGACCATCGCACCATCGGCACTCGGACACAACGACGAGGAGCGCACAAACACACTGGTCAGCGTGCTCGACGGCTACTTCACGAAGGGAGCACACCATCTGAACGTGAACGTGTTTGGAGTGGACAAACTCATCGATGCGATGAATCATCCGGAGAAACCCGAATACGCAAACTTCACCATACGCGTCAGCGGATACGCAGTGAAGTTCATCGACCTCACCAAAGAGCAGCAGATGGACGTGATTGCACGCCAGGCACACGAGCGCCTCGCATAATCCCGCTCACTTACCGACACACCCACAGCCGCTTCCCCCTCGCCCAGTACGCAACCGGAAGAGACTGTGGGTTTATAGTCTGTTTCCGACACTTTCAGAATCTCCAAACACTACAGAATCTCCAAACGCTTTCAGAATCTCCAAACGCTTTCAGAATCATGACCGACTCCACTCCCCTATTGGGCAACATACATTCCACCGAGTCATTCGGTTCAGTCGACGGACCGGGCATCCGCTTCATCATCTTCCTCCGGGGATGCCACATGCGCTGCCGCTACTGCCACAATCCCGACACATGGAGCACTGCCGGCAACGACATGCGCACGGCTGACGAACTGCTTGACCAAGCCGAGCGCTACCGACCCTATTGGGGAACCACGGGCGGAATAACAGTAAGCGGAGGCGAAGCCCTGCTCCAACCCGACTTCCTCACCGACCTCTTCCGCAAGGCAAAGCAACGGGGCATCAACACCTGTCTCGACACCTCGGCACAACCGTTCACGCGCAACGAACCCTTCTTCTCAAAGTTCAGACAGTTGATGTCACTCACCGACCTTGTGTTGCTCGACATAAAACACATCGACAGCGATGCACACAAGAGCCTCACCCGACGGGACAATGCCAACATCCTCGACTGCGCCCGTTTCCTCTCCGACATCAATGTGCCGGTGTGGATTCGCCATGTGCTGGTGCCTGGAGTGACTGATGACGATGCAAGCCTTCACCGCCTCCGTGCCTTCATCGACACCCTATCCAATGTGCAGAAGGTGGAAGTACTGCCCTACCACACCATGGGAGTGTACAAATGGGAACAACTCGGGCTTCACTACTCGCTGCACGGCGTCAACCCTCCTGCTGCCAAAAGCATGGCAAATGCCGAGCGCATCTTGTGCGGAAAGGCTTGATTCTGCAATCAGCAAGGACCAACCCTTCAACCTCCATCAGCAAGGCCAGGCAATGCCTTCATTCATCCCAGGACAAGTATGCAGTTTTCTTATGTCAAGTTCCGACCCATGCTTCATCTAGTGTCAAGTTTTGCTTGATAAAGCCTTAAACTTGACAACTATTTTGTCAAGCACAAAAATTTCCGCAATAAAGTTTGTCAAGTTATCGGGAAATCCACTAACTTTGCAGCCGTTATGAAAGATACAACAGTAATTCAGAACCTGAAGGCTGCCATGCACCGCAATGGCGTCAGTCAGAGAGAACTTGCCAGGATGATTGGCAAGGACGAGACCGTTATCTCACGTTGGCTTGCAGGTAAGGTCGGAATATCCAAGAGCTCCATCGAATTGCTGGAGTCAGTGTTGAACGAAAAACTTATAACAGACAATAGCAATATGAAGACAGCTTTGATTACAGGAGTTACCGGACAGGACGGCAGCTACCTCAGTGAGTTTCTACTTGACAAAGGTTACGATGTCCATGGAATAATCCGCCGCAGTTCGGTTGACTACCGCGAGCGCATTGCCCATCTCGAGGGACATCCACATTTCCACCTGCATTTCGGTGACCTCGGCGACTCAATGTCGCTGGTGAAGGTGATGGGCGCAGTACGTCCGGACGAAGTCTACAACCTTGCAGCACAAAGCCATGTGCAGGTAAGCTTCGACTCACCCGAGTTCACTGCCGACGTGGATGCCACCGGAGTGCTCCGCGTACTTGAGGCAGTACGTGCATGCGGACTCGAAAACACATGCCGCATCTACCAGGCTTCCACATCCGAGCTCTATGGCAAGGTGGAGGAAGTGCCACAGAACGAGAACACACCGTTCCACCCCTACAGCCCCTATGCAGTGGCAAAGCTCTACGGTTTCTGGATTGTGAAGGAATACCGCGAAGCCTACAACATGTTCTGCTGCTCGGGCATACTCTTCAACCACGAGTCCGAGCGCCGTGGCGAGACATTCGTAACACGCAAAATCACACTTGCTGCCGCACGCATCTCCCAAGGCAAGCAAGACTGCCTCTACCTCGGCAACCTCTCGTCATTGCGCGACTGGGGCTATGCCAAGGACTATGTGGAGTGCATGTGGCTCATCCTTCAGAACAAACAACCCGAAGACTTCGTGATTGCCACCGGAGTGCAGCACTCCGTACGCGAGTTTGCATACTACGCATTCAAGCACGTGGGCATCGAGCTCGAGTTCAAGGGTGAAGGACTGAACGAAGTGGGCGTGTGCGTGAAAGTGAGCGGCAACGCAAGCAAGGAACTGGTTGGCAAGGAGCTGGTGAAAGTCAAGGAAGACTTCTACCGTCCTACCGATGTGGTCAATCTCTGGGGCGACCCCACCAAGGCAAAAGCCAAGTTGGGCTGGAATCCGTCGAAGACCTCGTTCGAGGAACTTGTGAAGATAATGGTGGAAAGCGATTTGGCAAAGGTGGCAGCAGAAGGTGCAGCAGCCAAGGTACGCACCAACCTTGCCGAATATCTTGAGAAAGGAATTGTCAAGTAAACAATATATATAATAAGGTATATGCTATCCAAAGATTCCAAGATATATGTAGCAGGCCATCGCGGACTCGTGGGTTCAGCCATCTGGAACAACCTCAAGTCACGCGGCTACAACAACCTCGTGGGACGCACCCACAAGGAGCTCGACCTCACCGACCAGTACGCAGTCAAGGCATTCTTCGATGAGGAGCAGCCCGACGCAGTGGTCCTTGCAGCCGCATTCGTGGGAGGCATCATGGCAAACAGCCTCTACCGTGCCGACTTCATCATGATGAACATGAAGATGCAGTGCAACGTGATTTCCGAATCCTATGCCCACGGAGTGAAGAAACTCCTCTTCCTCGGCAGCACCTGCATCTATCCCAAGAACGCACCCCAGCCGATGCCAGAAGACTGCCTGCTCACCTCGCCCCTCGAATACACCAACGAGGAGTATGCCATCGCAAAGATTGCAGGACTCAAGATGTGTGAGAGCTACAACCTGCAGTACGGCACCAACTACATCGCAGTGATGCCCACCAACCTCTACGGGCCCAACGACAACTTCCATCTCGAGAACTCACACGTCATGCCAGCCATGATGCGCAAGATCTACCTTGCCAAACTCATTGCCGACAACAACTGGCAAGCCATCCGCAAGGACATGGACAAGCGTCCGGTCAATCCGCCGTCAAAACTCGCCGAGACAGTAGGCAAGGAAAATGTCGACGGAAAGAGTTCCGGGCAGCGCATACTCGACACACTCGCCTTCTATGGCATCGAGAACAACAAAGTCACCCTCTGGGGCGACGGTTCGCCACTCCGCGAGTTCCTTTGGAGCGAAGACATGGCAGATGCATCAGTCCATGTGCTGGTCAACGTAGACTTCAGCGACATCATCGGAATCCGGAAATACTCATCAGTGTTCTATGGAGTGAAAGCCGACGGAGCAGTCGACCGCAACAACAGCGAAGGACGAGGCGGAGCCATACCTTCACTCGGGGAAATCCGCAACTGCCACATCAACGTGGGCACAGGCAAGGAACTCACCATCCGTGAACTTGCTGAACTCGTGGTCAAGGCAGTGGGATTCACCGGCGAAATCGTATGGGATGCCACCAAGCCCAACGGCACACCACGCAAACTCATCGACGTAAGCAAACTCCACAGCCTCGGCTGGACCCACAAAGTGGAGATTGAAGACGGAGTGCAGAAACTCTTCGACTGGTACCAGTCGACCATCATCTGATTCCCCCATCAGCCGTCCATTCATCCGGCAATGAGGACCCGCCGGCACCGTTACACACAGAAAACGGTGCCTTGCTTCTCAGAAAACTGAGCCTTTCTCCCAAAAAAACAAGAGCCGACAGGCATCATTCTGCTGAAAACTCAGTAAATTTGCGTTCTGTTCCCCATAATCCGGGCAGACCACACATCAAGCATTCAGGTATGAAACGATCATTAAAAGACATAAAGCCCACAGTCACCTCCCACGAAGTGGGACTCAAGCGCGTATTGCTGGCAGCCAACGAAAGCGGATGCAGCCTCACACAGATTGCAGTGACCGAACTGAAAGCCGGCGAAATAGCAGCGGCACACATACATCCCGACATGCAGGAAGCATTCTTCGTGATGGAAGGCGACCTCGACGTCACACTCGACGAGCAAGTCACCCACTGCCACAAGGACGACTTCGTCTACGTGCCCTCATGCACCTCCCACGAACTGAAAGCCATCACCGACGCGAAAGTGATGACCGTAGGCTGCGTAGTCGAGGCACAGCGCACAAGGCTCTACCCCATGCTCCTCGAGCCCAACCTCCACACCGTGGTTTGGGGCGGCGACCGCCTTGCCCAGTGGAAAGGCATGAAGCCACAGGACGGGATTGGCGAAAGCTGGGAAGTGTCAGCCGTTGAAAGCTCCCCATCCGTCGTTGCCAACGGCACATGGGCAGGCTACAGCCTTGTCGACGTCATCAGCCAGATGCCCGAAGAAATACTCGGGAAGAAAGTGGCACACCAGTACCACAACAAACTGCCACTGCTCGTGAAGTTCATCGATGCCAAGAAAGACCTCAGCATCCAAGTCCATCCCGACGACCGGATGGCACAGCGCGAACACGGCAAGTTCGGAAAGACCGAGATGTGGTACGTCATCAGTGCCAAGCCCGGCAGTTGCCTCTACGCCGGATTCAAGCAGGAAATCACACCCGAGGAATACAAGCAGCGCATTGCCGACGGCACCATCACCCAAGTGCTTGCACGCCATGAAGTGAAGCCTGGCGACGTGTTCTACATACCAGCCGGACGCATCCACGCCATCTGCGGAGGCATCCTCCTTGCAGAAGTCCAGCAGTCGTCCGACGTCACCTACCGCATCTTCGACTACAACCGTCCCGGCATCGACGGCAAACCGCGCGAACTCCACACCGAACTGGCAGCCAAGGCACTCGACTTCCATGTGGACGACGAATACCGCACCATCTATCGCGAAAGCGGCAACCGGGCAGTGTCAGTCATCGACTCCCCGTTCTTCAATGTGCGGGTCACCGACATCGAACCAGCCAATGCCATTGGCATGGGCAAGACCTCCGGTCAGTTCCACCGCAACCTCATCAAGTACGACAGCTTCGTCATCTCCATGTGCATCCAGGGCGACTGCAAGATAAAGATACGGTCCACCGGCGACGAAATCACCTTGCGCGAAGGATTCAGTTGCCTCATACCCGCAGCCATAGCCGACTACGACGTCATTCCCCTCCGCGGCAAGTCGAAAGTCCTAGATGCCTTCATCGACAACCGTCCCCTCACATTCAACAAAGCTCTCAACCGCTTCTTCCATCTCAGCAACAAGTAGCCCTTTTGTCGGGCGAACGCTCGCAGGACACGATACAACCGCTCGCTGGACCCGATGCGAACGGTTGTCCGGGACTGCACGGCCGGTTGTATTCCGGACTGCCGGACATGTTGCCAAGCGGCGATTCCAGCCGGTTCGCCAGGGTGAATTTTCTGACCAGATACGTACTCCCCGTAAAGGGGGAGTAGTATGAGTATCTGGGTCAGAACGGAAGTTCACCCTGCGAAAATTTTCCGAAGGCTTGTTTTGAACGTTTGCTGTTGCGTCGTGGTCTGTCATGATGCTTGGAATTTATGGAGTTTCGAACTTGGGTTGCGGGTCATGGACGCCCGCCTGTCCATTCCCGCGTGCAAAGTTACAACATCAGAAGGCGAAATGCAAATCCATTCAAAGTCATTCAAATTCCGTTTGAATTCTATTCAAATATTTGAATTCCATTCAAATTCTGTTCAAACTTTGAATGAATCCATTCAAATTCTGTTCAAACTTTGAATGAATCCCATTCAAACTTTTCTTCATGCCACTGCCTCTTCTTTCCGTCAAATCCAGACGATTAAAGAAGTCTGCCAACGTTGCGTTTTATGTTTCAGGTTTTATGTTGCCGTCCGGATGGGAGCGCTGAATTGCGAGCTGGATTAGGAGTCAGCCCTCTCCGAGGGCGTAGACGGTTACGTTCGAATGCAAGTTCGCAATACGTTTTCGCTTTAGGATAGGAGTCAGCGCTCTCCGAGCGCG
>CAVISR010000048.1:0-22269 GCA_963645405.1 Acutalibacteraceae bacterium | reverse complement strand
TGTGGAACGTACTGCTGTCAAGTTGTACAACGTACTGACCCCATAACAATACATCATGTGACATCCAGCTTGTCGGGCTGAAAGCCCAGCTACTCCCAGCCCAGGGCAACGCCCTGGGTAACCGTATAATATTCACATACCAGCGCTCTGTAAGAGCAGCTGCATAAAGCAATGAGTATGTAGCTGTCCTTACAGGACGCACATGATACACTGGAAACATTTACCCAGGGTGACGTTCTTTCGCTATCGCTCCAGAACTCTGCCCTGGGCTGATTGTAGCTGCCTCTTCGAGGCGTAAAATTGCACCAGAAGCAATGATAGGAGTACCACATGAGCGTCGCCCAAACGAAAGGAAAATAACAAAAATTGAGTGAAATGCAATGCTTCGATATTCAGATGGAGAATGCTTTATGCACTCTCCATTCGTTTCTTTTTCTGTTCCATCAGGCTGTTGACGAATTTCACGTTGCTGCATACTTTCTTGTATGCGGTCTGTGCTGCTTGCTGGTGGCTTTCTTTCTTTGTGAAGCCAAAGCCTTTGCCGCACGTCACTCCTTCAATCCTCACTTCGGAGTAGAACTGCGGTGTGTTGTTGCGCCCCATCTTTTCCTCGGTTATCACGAATTCGAATTGGCACTGGTAGTGCTGTGCCCATTCGATTAGTTTGCTCTTGAAGTTTTCTTCTTTCTTGGAAAGCGTATCGATGTCGATGTGTTTGTTGAAGACCCGGTTTTGCATGAATGCCACGCAATAGTCGTAACCGCGGTCCATGTAGATTGCTCCGACGAAAGCTTCGAAAGCATTGCCGTTCATGTAGTTGTTGTGGGCATAAACCATCTTGTTGGAATGTGCAACGAGTTTGTCGAGTCCTATCTTGACTGCCAACTCATTGAGTGTTTCGCGCTTGACAATGCGGCTGCGCAGTGTGGTGAGGAATCCTTCCTGCTGGTCGGTGTATTTCTCGTAGAGGATGTCGGCAACGACGAGCCCGAGCACTGCATCGCCCAGGAATTCGAGGCGTTCGTTGTTGATGTGCCTGCGGTCTTTTGTGCGTGGTATGCAGGACCGGTGTCTCAGTGCCTCCCGATAGATGCTTAAGTCTTTGGGGTAGAACCCGAGGATGTGGTATAATCGCAAATAAGGCTCCTTGTCCTTGCGGAACAAGAGCCTTATTTTGCTTATCAGATTGTCTATATTAGTAGCCAATTATTTGTACTTTTTGAAGATTGCACATGCGTTGTGTCCACCGAATCCGAATGTGTTGCTGAGACCTGCGTTGACTGTACGCTCCTGAGCCTTGTTGAAGGTGAAGTTCATGTTGTAGTCGATTTCCGGGTCTTTGTCTTCTGAGTCGTGGTTGATTGTAGGTGGAACGATGTCGTTCTTTACGGCAAGGATGGTTGCCATTGCTTCGATTCCACCTGCTGCGCCGAGAAGGTGACCGGTCATTGACTTGGTTGAACTGATGTTGAGCTTGTAGGCTGCGTCTCCGAATACTTCCTTGATGGCTTTTGCCTCTGAGATATCGCCTACGTGTGTAGATGTTCCGTGAACATTGATGTAGTCGATTTCATCCGGATTCATTCCTGCATCCTTGAGTGCGCGCTCCATCACGAGTTTTGCTCCGTAGCCTTCTGGGTGTGAAGCTGTGATGTGGTAAGCGTCGGCTGACATGCCTGCTCCTGCCATTTCTGCATAGATTTTTGCGCCACGTGCCTTTGCATGCTCGAGTTCTTCGAGTACGAGGATGGCTGAACCTTCGCCTGCTACGAATCCGTCGCGGCTTGCGCTGAACGGACGGCTTGCTCCCTGTGGGTCGTCGTTGCGGGTTGACAATGCGTGGAGTGCATTGAAGCCACCGATGCCTGATGCTGTGACTGCTGCTTCGGCACCGCCTGAGAGTATCATGTTTGCCTTGCCAAGACGGATGAGGTTGAATGCATCGGAGATGGCGTTTGTGGATGATGCGCAGGCTGATGCTGTGGCATAGTTCGGTCCATGGAAACCATACTTGATTGATACCAAGCCGGCAGCCATGTCTGAAATCATCTTTGGGATGAAGAATGGGTTGTATTTAGGACCTTGTACTGGACCGTTGATGGCATAGTTTGACACTTCGTCTTCGAACGAGTGGATACCGCCGATACCAACGCCAAGGATAACTCCTATTTCATCTTTGTTTTCTGTCTCGAGGTCGATTCCTGAATCCTCTATCGCTTCTTTGGCTGCTGCGAGAGCAAGCATTGAATAGCGGTCCATCTTGCGGGCTTCCTTGCGGTCGATGCCATACTGTGAGGGGTCGAAGTTCTTTACCTCGCAAGCAAACTGAGTCTTGAATGCTGATGCGTCAAACTGTGTGATTGGTCCGCATCCGCTAACACCTTTCTTGAGGTTTTCCCAAGTCTCTTCTACTGAAAGTCCGAGTGGGGTTACAGCGCCAAGACCTGTTACAACAACTCTTTTCAATTCCATAACTGTCTGTAAAAATAAAAACCATTTACTTGCATTCCATTCTGCGCTGACGCAGCATGAAAGCCAAGCAAATGGTTATGGTTGCCAATAATAATTATTTTGCGTTCTCTTCGATGTACTTGATGGCGTCACCAACAGTAGAGATTTTCTCAGCCTGGTCGTCAGGAATGCTGATGCCGAAAGCCTTTTCGAATTCCATGATAAGTTCTACTGTGTCGAGAGAATCTGCGCCGAGGTCGTTTGTGAAACTTGCCTCTGGCTTAACCTCTGCTTCGTCTACTCCAAGCTTGTCAACGATGATAGTTTTTACTCTTGATTCAATTTCAGACATAATTACTTTGTTTAAAATGTTAATGTATTCTCTTTCTGTATTTTCTAATTGCGAGTGCAAAGGTAAGAAATAATCTATGATTCATAAATTAAATAAGAGAATAATTTGAGTTTTTAGGCACACGGCATTATGTGAATGTGCATAAATCGCCGTTATGCCTCGTTTTTAGCTGTGCGTTTCCTCTCAAGATGGTCGAGCACAATCTTGCGGATTCGCATGCTTTTTGGTGTCACTTCGACGTACTCATCTTCTTTTATATACTCCAATGCTTCTTCCAGCGAAAGTTGCACTGGCGGTATGATTCTTGCCTTCTCGTCGGTTCCCGAAGCGCGCACGTTGGTGAGCTGCTTTGCCTTGGTCACGTTCACCACGAGGTCGTTCTCGTGTACGTGTTCCCCAACCACCTGGCCTGCATACACTGTGTCTTGCGGTGATATGAAGAATTTGCCGCGGTCCTGAAGGTGGTCGATGGCATAGGCGAATGCTGTACCGCTTTCGAGTGCAATCATACTTCCGTTGGTGCGGCGTATCATGTCGCCCTTGTAGGGCTGGTAGTCCTTGAAACGGTGTGCCATGATGGCTTCGCCCTGGCTGGCTGTCAGTATGTTGGTGCGCAGGCCTATGATTCCGCGTGACGGGATTTCGAATTCGATGTTCACACGGTCGTCCTGGGCTTCCATTGAGAGCATGTCGCCCTTGCGGCGTGTCACCATGTCAATCATCTTGCTGGAGAATTCCTGGGGGACATTGATGGTGAGTTCCTCGATTGGCTCACATTTCACTCCGTTTATCTCCTTATATATTACTTGTGGCTGTCCCACCTGCAGTTCGTAGCCTTCACGTCGCATTGTCTCGATGAGGACACTGAGGTGGAGCACTCCACGTCCGCTCACAATCCACTGGTCGGTCATGCCTTCTTTCTGCTCTACGCGCAGTGCGAGGTTTTTCTCCAATTCTTTCTGGAGTCGGTCGTTGATGTGGCGGCTGGTGCAGAACTTGCCTTCCTTGCCGAAGAACGGTGAGTTGTTGATGGTGAACAGCATGCTCATCGTCGGCTCGTCGATGGAGATGGTTGGCAATGCCTCGGGATTGTCGAAGTCGCAGATGGTGTCGCCAATCTCAAAGTTGGAGAGTCCGATGACTGCGCAGATGTCGCCGCTTGAAACGCTGTCGGTGGCTTTGTGGCCCATTCCCTCGAATGTGTGGAGTTCCTTGATTTTGGTCTTTTCCACTGAACCGTCGCGATGGCAGATTGTGATGCTCTGTCCTGAGCGTAATGTGCCTCTGTGCACACGTCCCACGGCGATACGTCCAGTGTAGGTGGAATAGTCGAGTGAGGTGATCAGCATCTGCGGAGTTCCTTCCAGATACTGAGGTGCTGGAATCACTTCTATGATTTTGTCCAACAAATAGGAAATGTCGCTGGTCGGAGTGTTGTAGTCTTCGCCCATCCAGCCTTGCTTGGCTGAACCGTAAACGACTGGGAAGTCCAACTGGTCTTCGGTTGCATTGAGGCTGCACATGAGGTCGAACACCATCTCGTACACTTCTTCAGGACGGCAGTTCGGCTTGTCCACTTTGTTGACCACAACGATTGGCTTGAGTCCAATCTCGAGTGCTTTCTGAAGCACGAAACGGGTTTGTGGCATAGGACCTTCGAATGCATCTACCAACAGGATGCATCCGTCAGCCATGTTGAGCACACGTTCCACTTCGCCTCCGAAGTCGCTGTGTCCCGGAGTGTCGATCACGTTTATCTTCACTCCCTTGTACATGATTGATACGTTCTTTGAAAGTATTGTTATACCACGCTCTCTTTCAAGTTCATTGTTGTCGAGTATGAGTTCTCCTGTCTGTTGGTTGTCACGGAAGAGATGACCTGCCATAAGCATCTTGTCAACCAATGTAGTTTTTCCATGGTCCACATGTGCAATAATCGCAATGTTCCTAATGTCTTGCATATCTTTTTACCTTAAAATCAGGTGCAAAGTTAGTAAAAAGATTACATTCATGCCCTTTGTCGGTGTATATTTTCACGTCTGGTGATGCGCCAAAACCATTATTTAACTATCTTTGCACACTGAATTTATCTATTGGAAGCGTGTAAATATATGGCAGACGAAATAATCAGCAGTGTAAAGAATCCGAGAATCAAGCAACTGATGGACTTGCAGCAGAAGTCCTCAGAGCGGAGAAAGTCGGGACTGTTTGTGGTGGAAGGGCGCAGGGAACTGCAGCATTGCATTGACTCCGGACTGGAGGTGGAGACGGTGTTCTATTGCGAGGACATCTATAATGGCATCCCCAGCGTGAAGTGTCAGACGAAGATTTCCGTGTCGCAGTACTTGTATGAGAAGATAGCGTATCGCGGCAGTACCGAGGGCATCATTGCCGAGGTGAAAGCAAAGCGACTGAGGCTCGACGAACTGAAGTTGGGCAAGAACCCCTTGGTAATTGTGCTGGAAAGTGTGGAAAAGCCGGGAAACCTTGGTGCAGTGTTGCGCAGTGCCGATGCAGCAGGTGCTGATGCCGTGATTGTGTGCGACCCACTCACGGACCTGTACAATCCTAACCTCATACGCAGCAGCATTGGAGCCATCTTCACAGTCCAGTGCGTTGCCTGCGACAGTTCCCAATGCATTGACTGGCTCAAGAAAAACGGAATCCAGATTCTTACTGCCCAACTGCAGGACTCCAAAGTCTACTATGACTCGGACATGAAGCGCAGTACAGCAATCGTGATGGGGACAGAGTCGACAGGACTGACCGACTTGTGGCGGAAAGCTGCAGACGAGCACATCCGTATTCCGATGCTTGGATCTCTCGATTCCCTCAACGTGTCTGTCAGTGCAGCCATACTGCTCTTCGATGCGGTAAGGCAGCGGCAAAGGTAAGGTGCTGTAAGACAGTGGTAAAGATGCGGTAAGGCAGCGGCAAAAGTAGAGACTGGTTCTAATAATGTGTCCTGCAAATTTGCAGAACCTTCAATCCATTTGGGAAATAAGTTTTGCAAGTTTGCAGGACTTTTTTGTGCTTTTGCAGATGACCATTGATTGCAGTCAACGACTCCATGCATTTCTGCAAGTGATTAGTGATTGCGAACAATGCCTTATTGCACTTTTACAAAAAAACTTCGCCTGCGAGCGAAGCAGCAATGCGGTTTTGCAAATTGCTTTCGCTTGCAGGCGAAGTTTCTAATGATAGGGGAATTATTGGAATCGGCTATGAATGTGGCTTGTTTCAGACTCGGACCTAAAACATTTTCCGAACTCTGTCAATGCCTTCGGTCAGTGCGTCGATTTCTTCCTTGGTATTGTACAAGGCTAAACTTGCTCTCACTGTCCCTTCTATGCCCAGGCGGCGCATCAGCGGTTCGGCACAATGATGTCCTGTGCGCACGGCTATGCCAAGGCGGTCGAGTAGGGTGCCCAGGTCCAGGTGATGGATGTTGCCGACATTGAAACTGATTGGCCCGGCAGAAAGGTCGCTTTTCAGTGCGTCGAGCCCATAGATGTGGATGTCGGGGATTGTCTGCAGACGGTCGAGCGCATACGTCATAAGGTCGTGCTCATACTTGTGGATATTGTTGATGCCTATGGCACTGACGTAATCCAATGCCACTGCAAGGGCATGGGTGCCTACATAATCGGGAGTGCCTGCCTCGAACTTGTACGGCAGTTCGTTGAATGTGGTGTGCTCAAACGTCACATTCTTTATCATCTCGCCTCCTCCCTGATAAGGCGGCAACTTCTCCAACCATTCTTCCTTGCCATACAGCACGCCCACTCCGGTCGGTCCGTAAATCTTATGGCCGCTGAACGCAAAGAAATCGCAAGACAGGTTGCGCACGTCCACTGCCATGTGCGGGGTTGACTGTGCTCCGTCGACAAGCACCGGCACTTTGTGCTCATGGGCAATCCTAATTATCTCGTTGACTGGATTGACTGCACCCAAGACATTGGACACTTGTGTGACGCAGACAATCTGTATTTCCGGAGTGAACATCCGCTTGTAGGCTTCGATGTCCAGTTGTCCTCCGTCGGTCATCGGAATGACGTGAAGTCGGTATCCGTTGAGTTGCCAAGGCACGATGTTGGAGTGGTGCTCCATGGTGGAGACAATGACATCGCGGCGCTGGTCGATTTTGCTCATGCAATTTGCCAGCAGATTGATGGACTCTGTCGTGCCGCGCGTGAATATGATTTCGCTCGTGGAACGTGCATTGAGAAACGCACGGACGGTCTCTCGCGACTGCTCATGCAGGTCGGTTGCTTTCTGCGAGAGGAAATGGACTCCACGGTGCACGTTGGCATTCTCGTTGTAGTATTCATCGGCAATGGCATCCACCACCTGACGGGGTTTCTGTGTAGTTGCAGCATTGTCAAGATAAACGAGGGGACGTCCGTACACTTCCCTTCCCAGAATGGGAAATTCCTTTCTCACTTTCTCCACGTCGTACTCCATAGTCTCTAATTTTGTTTGCGGATGACATCCATCATCACCCTTAGTTCGGGATTGGTATATATCACTTTTATTACAGTGCCGGTCTTGTCGCCCTTGAATTGGTAGACAAGGTCTGCCTTTACCTTTATGAGAGCTTCCACCATTGTCTTCATCGACGGGTTGGTCAGAATCTTGTCGCGGGTGGATGATTTCATCCGTTCCTTGATTGTCTCATTCACGACTGAGTTCTGGAACGTCACGACGCTGTCTTCTGCAATCGTGTAATTGTATGTCCAGACATTGTCCTTGAATGTCACTCCGGTCAGGGTGTTGTGTTCACCAGCTTCCACCGGACAAACCGAATTGACTTGTGCTGCAGCCGCATCCAGTTCCTCTACCATCGAACTTTCCGGTTTGGCAGCAATGGCTGCCGATTCTCTTTTCTGTCTGTTGCATGAGAGCAGACAAGCGGAGATGATGAATAGCACTATGAATTTTCTCATATACATTGTCTCTTTATTGTTGTGTGAGGCATACCTTATTGTTTGCACAGGGCATTTTCTGTTGTTTGCACCTTATTGCTTACAGAGGGCACATCCGGTGCACTTGTCCAGCTCTCCCTTCAACCTTTGCTCCACCAGTATGTCGAGCCGCTGGCGCAGTGGTTCGAGCGGAATCATGTCCACCACCTGACTTATGAATGCTTGCACAAGCAGCATCTTGACCTCATCGAGCGGAATTCCTCTTTGTCTCATATAGAATAAGGAGGCTTCATCCAGTTTGCCTACGGTGCTGCCATGCGAACATTTCACGTCGTCGGCATAAATCTCCAGCATCGGTTGGGTGAACATGCGGGCATCGTTGCTCAGGCATATATTCTGGTTGACCTCTTCACTGATGGTTTTCTGTGCTCCTTCTGCCACGTAAACCATACCTGCAAATGCACCGGTTGACTGCTCGTCGACAACATACTTGTAAAGTTCATTGCTTGTGCAGTTCGACGCTTCATGGCGAATTACAGTGTTGTTGTCCACCATCTGTTTCTTGTCGGTCATGGCACAGCCGTTGAGCACCACCTCGCTGTTTTCGCCCTTCAGCCCGACGCGTATTGTGTTGCGCGTCATTCCATTGAATATCGTGATGTTGTTGTGTCTCACTGTGGCATATCTGCCTACATTGAAGTAGACATTGTTGAAACGGGTGCACGATGTGTGGGTTTCCTCGATTTCATACATGTCGAGATGTGCATTCTCGCCCACTACGACCTCCACCACTTGTGTGGTCAGGAATTTCACCTTGTCTTGGGCAACATAACGGAACAGAATGGTGGCAGACGCATTCTCGTCGAGCACCACAAGCACTCTTTTGTGTTCCATCAACGGTTCGGAGGCTTTCAGCACATCGCTGATTTCTATCGGTTTGTCCACCACTTGGTTCTTTCCCACATGGATGCAAAGACATTCATTGGCGAAAGCGGTGTTCAGGGCGGCAATAGGGTCGTTGATGTCGGCAACTTTTGCATAGTGGGCGTTCATCAGCGCATCGTTGTTCACTTCCACCACATCGTCTTTCTTGTTGATTTGTGATGAAGTGACCGAATATTTGTAGACTCCGCCCAATGCCTTCTCTACATCAATGTATTTGTATTCTTCAACTTTCTGACTGGGAAAACCTTTTTGCCCAACCACAGCGATAGCAGCATCTCTCACAGAGTTCATCACTTCAGGCGTGTGTGCCAGCAATGTGTCTCTGTGGGCAGAATACAGTTCCAAATATGATTGCACCTCACTCATCCCTTAATCCAGTCAAATCCCTTTTCTTCTATTTCTTCAGCCAGTTCTGCTTTGCCGGTCATGACTATCTTGCCGTTGAGCAGGACGTGCACTACGTCGGGACGGATGTAGTCCAGCAAACGCTGATAGTGGGTGATGACCATTGCACTGGTCTCTTTCGTGCGCAGTTTGTTGAAGCCTTCTGCCACCACGCGCAGTGCATCGACATCCAGTCCGCTGTCGGTCTCGTCGAGGATGCAGAATGTGGGTTGGAGCATTGCCATCTGAAAAATCTCGTTTCTCTTCTTCTCTCCTCCGGAAAAACCTTCGTTCACTGCACGTGACACCAGTTTCCGGTCGATGCCGACCAATGTCTGGGTGTCGCGCATCAGTTTGAGGAATTCAGTTGATTTCAGTGGCTCTTCATGCAGGGCTTTGCGACGTGCATTGACTGCCGCGCGCATGAAGTTGGTCATGCTCACTCCAGGTATTTCCACCGGAGTCTGGAATGACATGAATATTCCTGCATGCGAACGTTCTTCGGGGGTCATGGCAAGAAGGTCCTGACCGTTGAACGTGATGCAGCCCTCTGTCACTTCGTATTTGGGGTGACCGACAATCACATTGCTCAACGTGCTCTTTCCTGCACCGTTGGTTCCCATCAGAGCATGAATCTCACCATCGTTTATGGTGAGGTCCACACCTTTCAGTATCTCTTTGCCTTCAACTCTGGCATGTAAGTTCTTTATCTCAAGCATAATTACTATCCGAATTACTATCCGACTGTTTGTTCCAATGATACGGAAAGCAACTTCTGTGCCTCCACGGCAAACTCCATTGGAAGTTTATTTATTACGTCTTTTGCGTAGCCATTCACAATCAAGCCAATGGCATCTTCAGAGGGGATGCCGCGCTGGTTGCAGTAGAACAACTGCTCCTCGGAAATCTTGGATGTGGTTGCTTCATGCTCCACTGTGGCTGTGTTGTTATGGCAATCTATGTAAGGGAAAGTGTGAGCACCGCATGTACTGCCCAAGAGCAGAGAGTCACAAGAACTGTAGTTGCGGGCGCCGTCTGCATGGCTGCCTATCTTCACCAGTCCTCGATATGAGTTCTGGCTCTTGCCGGCAGAAATTCCCTTGCTTATTATGGTACTTGAAGTATGCTTTCCCAGATGTATCATCTTGGTGCCCGTGTCTGCCTGCTGGTAGTTGTTGGTCACTGCCACTGAATAGAATTCTGCCTGCGAATTGTCTCCGGAGAGGATGCAACTCGGGTATTTCCATGTGATGGCAGAGCCGGTTTCCACTTGTGTCCACGACAGTTTGCTGTTTACTCCACGGAGATGTCCGCGCTTGGTCACGAGGTTGAGCACACCGCCGTTGCCGTTGGCATCACCCGGATACCAGTTCTGCACTGTGCTGTACTTCACTTCGGCATTGTCAAGGACCACAATCTCAACGATGGCAGCATGCAATTGGTTTTCGTCGCGCATCGGAGCAGTGCATCCTTCAAGATAAGACACGTAGGAGTTGTCGTCGCACACTATCAGCGTCCGCTCAAACTGTCCTGTGTTGCGTGCATTGATGCGGAAATAGGTTGACAATTCCATCGGACAGCGAGTGTTCTTCGGAATATAGACGAACGATCCGTCGCTGAACACTGCTGAATTAAGCGCTGCGAAATAGTTGTCGCGGTATGACACCACACTGCCCAAGTACTTGCGGACCAGTTCAGGATGATTCCTTACTGCCTCGCTGATTGAGCAGAAGATGATGCCTTTCTCTTCCAGGGCTTTCTTGTGGGTGGTCTTCACTGACACCGAGTCCATGACTGCATCCACCGCTGTCCCGCTCAATGCCATGCGCTCCTCAAGCGGTATGCCCAACTTGTCGAATGTCTTGACAAGTTCGGGGTCAATCTCCTTCGGCTTGTCTCCGTCTTTCGACTTCTTGGTCGGGTCGGCATAATAGGAAATGGCTTGATAGTCTATCTCCGGCAGTTTCAAGTGTCCCCATGATGGCTGCTTGGCTGTCTTCCAGTAGTTGAATGCTTTCAGACGGAACTCCAGCAACCAGTCGGGTTCACCTTTCTTTTCGGAGATAAGGCGTACCACATCCTCGTTCAGTCCCTTATCTATAATTTCAGTCTGTATGTCAGTCGTAAAGCCATACTTGTATTTCTCGTTGGCTATCTTTCTGACAAACTCATTTGATTCGTTCATTATTCGGCTCCAATCAAAGCTTCTGCTTTACCTCGATCTCTGTAAATGTCTCCAGAATGTCTCCCTCGCGGATATTGTCGTAGTTGACGATTGAGATTCCGCACTCGAAGTTGACTCCAACTTCCTTCACATCATCCTTGAAGCGCTTGAGCGCATTTATCTGACCGGTGTAGACCACGATTCCTTCTCTGATGACTCTCACCTTGTTGCTACGCTGCACCTTTCCGCTTGTGACGAAAGCACCGGCAACTGTACCGACTTTCGTGATGTGGTAAACCTGGCGTACTTCCAGTGTGGCGGTCACTTCCTCCTTTGTTTCCGGAGCGAGCATTCCTTCCATCGCACTCTTCACCTCTTCTATAGTGTCGTAGATTACTGAGTAGAGACGGATGTCCACGCCTTCCTGCTCTGCCATTTTCCTTGCAGCCTGCGACGGACGTACCTGGAAACCGATGATGATGGCGTCGGATGCAGCAGCGAGGGTCACATCGCTCTCGCTTATCTGTCCTACAGCCTTGTGGATTACGTTCACCTGAATCTTTTCTGTTGAGAGTTTTATCAATGAGTCGCTCAATGCTTCGATTGATCCGTCGACATCGCCCTTCACCACAAGGTTCAGTTCCTTGAAGTCGCCAAGTGCAATACGGCGTCCCAACTCGTTGAGGTCAACTCGTTTCATTGTGCGCAAGCCCTGCTCGCGTTTCAGTTGCTCGCGTTTGTTGCATATCTCGCGTGCCTCCTGCTCGGTGTCCATCACATGGAAGGTGTCACCTGCTGTAGGCGCTCCGTTCAGACCGAGGATGACGGCTGGTTCTGCAGGCAATGCCTGGTCAATCTTCTGTCCACGCTCGTTGAACATCGCCCTGATTTTTCCGTAGTGGATTCCTGCCAATACGATATCGCCTTGATGCAATGTTCCGTTCTGGCAGAGTATTGTTGCCACGTATCCGCGTCCTTTGTCGAGTGATGATTCTATGATTGAACCAGTTGCCTTTCTGTTTGGATTGGCTCTGAGGTTGAGCATTTCTGCCTCAAGCAGCACTTTCTCCATCAACTCGTCCACTCCAATTCCCTTCTTAGCACTGATTTCCTGGCACTGGTACTTTCCGCCCCAGTCTTCCACCAACAGGTTCATGTTGGCAAGTTGCTCCCTGATTTTCTCCGGATTGGCTCCCGGTTTGTCTATCTTGTTGATGGCAAAGACCATTGGCACGCCTGCTGCCTGGGCATGGGCGATTGCTTCCTTGGTCTGTGGCATTATGGCATCGTCGGCTGCGATGATGATGATGGCAATATCGGTCACTTGTGCACCACGGGCACGCATGGCAGTGAATGCCTCGTGTCCAGGAGTATCGAGGAAAGTGATGCGTCTGCCGTCTTTCATCTTCACGTTGTAGGCTCCGATGTGCTGTGTGATACCTCCTGCTTCTCCTGCAATGACGTTGGTCTTGCGTATGTAGTCGAGCAGTGATGTCTTTCCGTGGTCCACATGTCCCATCACTGTGATGATTGGTGCACGTGGCTGCAGGTCTTCTTCCTTGTCTTCTTCCTCAACGATGGCGTTGCTTACCTCTCCGCTGACATAATTGGTCTGGAATCCGAATTCCTCGGCTACCATATTGATGGTTTCTGCGTCAAGGCGTTGGTTGATACTTACCATCACTCCGATGGACATGCAGGTGCCGATGACTTTCGTAACTGGTACATTCATCATTGAAGCCAACTCGTTGACGGTGACGAATTCGGTAATCTGCAGCACCTTCTCGTTCTGGTGTTCGCCTTCCTCTGCCTCCTGGCGATGGCGCTCGCGTTTCTCCTTTCGGTTTTTCACGCTGCTCTTCACCGACTTTGTTGTGAGGCGTGCAAGTGTTTCCTTTACCTGCTTTGCAACTTCTTCGTCAGTCAGCTCTGCCTTGATGTCCTTCTTCTTGTTGTTCTTGTTTTTCCTACCTGTGTTCTGCTGGTTGTTCTGCTGGTTAGGGCGCTGCTGCTGTTTGCCGCCTTGGTTGTTGTTGCCCGGCTTGTTGTTTCCTGGTTTGTTGCCGTTTGTCTGCTGGCTTGCAACTGCATTGATGTCGACCTTGCCTTTGTTTATGCGCTGACGTTTCTTTTTCTTCTGCGGGTCATCGTCTTTGTTGTTGCCTGTATTGATTTCACGCAATACTGACTCCTTGTATTTGTTCTTGGCATCAACTCTGGCACGTTCTTTCTCCTCGCGTTCCTTCTTGCGCTCGTTCTTGTTCTTCTTGTCGGGGCGCATTTTTGCATTCAAACTGTCGAGGTCGATGTAGCCCACCTTCTTGAAGCTGACTCCAGTATCGGGTACAGTGGTCTTGAATATTTCCTCACTTGCCTTTGGTTGTGGCTTTTCTTCCTTAGTTGCGGCTGGTTGTTTTGCAGCTGGAGTCGCCTCTGCTGCAGAATTTGTTTCGGGTTTGGATTCGGCGGATTTCGCAGTTTCAGCTGATTCTGCTTTTGTTTCCTTCTCCATTGGTTTTGTCTTCTCTTCAGCCGTTTTCTCTTCTACAGCCACAGGCTTTTCTGCCTTTTCTTTCGGTTCTTCCTTCAAAGGGGTTTCTTCTTTTGCCTCGATTTCCGTCTTTGGAGCAATCTCTGTTTCCTTTTCTGCAGCAGGCTCAGTCGCTACCTTTTCTTCCGAAGCCACTTCTGGCGAAGCTTTGGCTTCCTCTGCCGGTTTTTCTGCAGGTGCTTGCTTGCCCATATCGTTGATGTTGCCAACGATTTTCAGTTCTGTTACCATGCGTTCGCTTCCGAGGCGGAACACATCTTGCTTCGCCTGTTTCTTTGCCTCGTTCTCGCGACGTTCCTGTTCTTTCAGCTCCTTGCGCTCCTTGGCTTTCTGCGCTCTCTCCTGAGACTCCAACTCTTTACGTTTCTGTATGTTAAGACGGGTCTCTTGCTGTTTCTGCATGTCGCTGCCGAATTCGTTGAGCAGCATTGAATACTGCTCGTCGCTTATCTTGGCATTGACACTTGCATCCTCTAGCGGAGCTCCTTTTTTCTGCAGGAACTCAGCAACTGTGTTGATTCCTACGTTCAGTTCTTTAAGTGCTTTGTTTAATCTTGGCATCTAAAACCCTTTGTTTGTATTTGTCCTTATCTTCTTAAATCAAGGCACGGCACCTTCGTTCCGTCCCCACTGTCAGCATATCAGTCCTCGAACTCGGTTCTGAGTACTCTAATCACGTCGTCAACTGTGCTTTCCTCGAGGTCTGCCTTTTCTATAATCATCTCGCGTGGTGCATCGAGCACGGCTCTAGCTGTATCCAGACCAATCTTCTTGATGGCATCGATTACCCATCCTTCGATTTCGTCTCTGAACTCATCCAGGTAGATGTCGTCCACATTCTTCTCGTTGTCGTCGAGTTCACGGAATACATCGATTGTGTATTCTGTAAGCATACTTGCCAGCTTGATATTCAATCCGTTCTTTCCGATTGCCAGTGACACTTGGTCGGGGTTCAGATATACTTCTGCCTTGCGCTCCTCCTCATTCAGGGTAATGGAGTTGACATGTGCCGGTGCGAGTGCTCTTTGGATGAGCAGCTTGTCGTTGGCTGTATAGTTGATGACATCGATATTCTCGTTGTTCAGTTCACGCACGATTCCGTGAATGCGCGCACCTTTCACTCCCACACAGGCTCCTACTGGGTCGATTCTGTCGTTGTAGCTCTCTACTGTAATCTTGGCTCTCTCGCCTGGGATTCGTGCCACCTTGCGTATGGTGATAAGTCCGTCGCCTACTTCCGGCACTTCCTGCTCCATCAGTCGCTGGAGGAATTCCGGTGCTGTGCGGCTCAGGATTATTTTCGGATTGCTGTTCAGGTTGTCCACTCTCAGTACGACTGCACGTGTGGTTTCGCCTTTGCGGAAGAAGTCGTTTGGAATCTGCTCCTGCTTCGGGAGAAGCAATTCATTGCCCTCGTCGTCAAGAATCAGCACTTCGCGCTTCCATATCTGGTAGATTTCTCCGCTTACGAGTTGTCCTACCTTGTCCTTGTATTTGTTGTAGAGATTGTCGTGCTCCAGTTCCAAAATCTTTGAAGCCATGGTCTGTCGCAGGGTGAGGATTGCACGTCTGCCGAAGTCTGAGAAGTTGATTTTCTCCGACACGTCTTCGCCTACTTCATAGTCGGCGTCAATTTTCTGTGCTTCCGACAGACTTATCTCGGTGTTCGGGTCGTTTACATCGTCGTCGTCCACAACTACTCGGTTGCGGTAGATTTCGAAATCTCCGTTTTCCGGATTGACAATCACGTCAAAATTCTCGTCTGAGCCATACTGTCTCTGCAGCACGCTGTGGAATGAGTCTTCAATCACGCTGACCAATGTTGTGCGGTCGATGTGCTTCGTCTCCTTAAACTCTTTGAATGAGTCGATAAGGCTTACCTCTTCTTCGTTTTTCTTTTTTGTTGCCATTATATGTTTTGTTATTTTTTTTGCTTGATAATGAAGTGGGGTGGGGTTTCACTTGAAGTCGATGACGGCTTTCGTCCATTTCACGTCGCCGTAGCCGAATGTCCGTTCCACGTCCACCTGTACGGGACGTTTCTTTCCCTCCACTTTCTGCTTTTCCTTATAGCTGAGTGTAAAGCCCGATTCGTCTGCAGCTGTCAGCACGCCTGTCAGTTTCTTGCCGTCGGCAGTCATGGTCTCCACTTCCTTTCCGGTGCTGTTCACGTACTGCTGCAACACCTTGAACGGTTGCCCGATTCCGGCAGAACCCACTTCCAGTTCGAAATCCTCCTCATCTCTGTCAAGATGCGATTCAATAAAACGGCTCAACTCGCAGCAATCGTCAATCCAGACTCCATCCTTGTGGTCGATTTCCACCACGATGTTGTTGTCCTTGTCTACTGTGGCGTCGACAAAGAAATAGTCCTTTGCCTCGAGCCATTCGTCCACCAATGCTTTAATCTTCTTGCTATCTATCATATTTGTATTGAAACGTTACAAAAGGGAGGAACTTTTCAGCCCCTCCCTTCCCTTTCATGCCGCAAAGGTAAATAAAAATATAATCATCACCAAATAATCCAATGTTTTTTCATTGATTTGCCCATAACTTTTAGACTTTACATTCAGAATGTTGTGGCTGGATATGAAAAATTCCATGTTCCCATCATCTTGCCCGGCGGACGTTCTGCTCTTTGCCTGGCTGTCGTTCTGCTCTTTTGCCCAGCGGACGTTCTACTATCCGTGGCGGTTCCTGAAATCTGTCTTGAGTCGGTGGCTGTTGGACTTCATTTATTAGTCCAAAGCTGCAATGATGTCTTCTGCAATCATCTCATCGGTGAGACGGTTCTCGCGAAGCACGTCTTCCACATTATAGCGGTCGTAGAGCATTTTCTTCACACCAAAGCAAAGGGTCTTCATGCCGGTCGGTCCGTAGTGGCGTGCAATGCGTTCACCAAAACCTCCGTCGATGCAACCGTCTTCCACCGTTGCCACCACACTGTGGTCTGCAAGAAGGCTGTCGAGCATTGCTTCGTCGGTTCCGGAAAGGAAACGCGGATTGATGAGTGTGGCATCGATGCCTTTCTGTTCCAACAGTTTCCTGACGCGTTCCCCTTTCTCGAAGAAGTCGCCTGCTGCGATGATGGCTGTGCGTTTGCCCTTGTGCATCATCTTGAATGTGTTGAGGCAAGAATAGTCTTCGTCCACTGACTCACTCGTATGCATCACGTTGCACTCGGGCACACGGATTGCCACTGGATGTTTCGTCTGGTTGATTGCCCAGTTCTCCATCGCAATGAGTTCTTCATATGTTGTCGGGGCAAGGTATACGAGGTTGGGAATGTGGCTGAGCATCGGTATGTCGAAGAAACAGATGTGGGTGAAGTCGTTCATTCCGTAGATGGAACTGCCCACTACGTTCATCACTGCCGGATTGCCGTTGACGCAGAGGTCTTGTGCCAACTGGTCGTAGGTGCGCTGGAAGAATGTGGCATAGGTGGTGAATACCGGACGCATTCCGCCTTTTGCCAGTCCTGAGGCAAGGGCAACTGCTTCTTCTTCGGCAATGCCCACATCCACGAACTGTTTGCCTGCTTCCTTGCGCTGCTGTGGTCCGAACCCGGATGCTGCCGGCACTGCTGCTGCGATGCAAACCATCTTCGGGTCCTTTTTCAGCCTTTCCTGCAACCATTTGCCGAGCAGGGCAGGCATGTATTCGCCTGTCTGGTGTTCTTTCAGTTTTCCGGTGGAAATGTCGAATGGCATATGCCAGTGCCAACTTTCCTTCTTTTCCACTGCAGGAGCATAACCATGCCCCTTCTCTGTGTGGATGTGCACCACGACTGGATGGTCGGTGCCTTTCACTTTTTCAAATGCTTCGCACAGTGCTTTCACGTTGTTGCCTTCCTCCACGTAGAGATAGTCGAATCCCATGGCACGGAACAAGTTCAGTTCTGCCTCTCCTTTCGTCTGCCGGAGCAGGGCAAGGTTGCGGTAGATGCCTCCATGATTTTCGGCAATGCTCATCTCGTTGTCGTTGACGACCACAATAATGCCTGTGCCCAGTTCTGCTGCCATGTCGAGTCCCTCGAATGCTTCACCGCCACTGAGACTTCCGTCGCCAATCACGGCAATGATGTTTTCCTTGGTGCCACGCATGTCGCGGGCTTTCTGCAGACCTGTGGCAAGTGCAACGGAGGTGGAGGTGTGACCAATCTCGAATTGGTCGTAGACCGGTGACTCAAGTGGACTGCTGTAGCCGGAGATGTCGTTCATGCGACTTTGCTCGGTGAAACCGAAAGCACGTCCTGTGAGCATCTTGAAAGGGTAGGACTGGTGGGATACATCGAACACCACTTTGTCTGCCATTCCGTTGGCATCCGGCTGGATGTCGAACACCTTGCACAAGGCTATGGTGGCTTCAGTGATGCCAAGGTTCGGACCTACATGTCCGCCATGGTTGCTCACACGGTTGAGTATGCCCCGACGGATTTCGTCGGAGAGAACTGTCATTTGTTCATCGGAAAGCGACTGTACATCGCCCGGATTGTTGATTTTCTCAATATACATAATGTTTCCCTTCTTTTTTGCGTTGTTGCAGGGCTCTGACGCCCCACATCTTTTGTCCTTTTACACCTTATTATATATATCATATATGTATGTACTTGCAATAATATGAATATGCCCATGCAATGAAATATGTTTGCCCATGCAATATTGTATGGCTTCATGCAATTTCGCGTGCAAAGTTACGGATTTTCCGCAAAACAAGGCTTACCATTATTACGGATTGTGCCACTTTCAATGACAGGGAAAAGAAGAGTTGTTTGATCTTTGTGATGAAAAGTCCGACAAAATCTTGCCCTAATCCAAAGAAAAGTCGTAACTTTGCGCTCATTACAACTACAAATCAAATTTTTCAATAACTATTAGACAGTAAATCAAGACTACAATGACACAGAAGTTATTCAAATCATTGGCTTTCACCGGACTCATCACAGCAAATGCATTTTGCAGCATGAATGTCCAGGCGCAGAGCGAACTCTATCCGCAACATTTCAATCTCGAACAAGTATGCTTGCTCGACGGTCCGTTCCGCACATCGTTGATTACCAATGCCAAGCTGCTGCTTCAGTACGATGCCGACCGCTTGATGACACCCTTCATCCGTGAGGCAGGACTTTCAAAGACCACAGACAAGAACAGCAAATACTACAACTGGACTTCACTCCATCCGTCATTCTCCAACTGGGGACTTTCCGACTGGTCGCTCGAAGGACATGTGGGGGGCCACTATCTCTCGGCACTTGCCTTGACCTACGCATCGCTCAGTGCCGATGCTGACCAGATGCAGTTGGCTTCTGAAGTAAAGAACCGGCTCGACTATTGCCTCAATATCCTCAAGGACTGCCAGGATGCATACAAGGGAAATACGGAAGGAATGGAAGGTTTTATCGGAGGCCAACCAATCACGCAGATTTGGCGCGGTCTCTATGCCAACAATCTCTCGGAATTCAAACGCTACGGAGGTTGGGTGCCGTTCTATTGCCAGCACAAAGTCTTGGCTGGTCTTCGCGATGCCTATATCTATGCCGACAGCGAACTGGCAAAGGAAATGTTCCGCGGTCTGGCAGACTGGAGCGTCAACGTAGTTTCCAAGCTCTCCACTGCCGACATGCAGACAGTGCTTGGATGGGAGCATGGCGGAATGAACGAGACTTTGGCGGATGCCTATGCCATCTTCGGCGATTCCAAATATCTGACAGCCGCAAAGAAATACAGCCACGCAACCATGGTCGACGGCATGCAGAGCCTCAATACCACATTCCTCGACAATAAGCACGCCAATACTCAGGTGCCGAAATACATTGGTTTCGAGCGGATTTATCAGGAGGACAAGACTGCAACCACATACAAAACGGCAGCGCGCAACTTCTGGAAAGACGTGGCAGACAACCGCACAGTGTGCATCGGCGGCAATTCCATCGACGAGCATTTTCTTGCTGCAGGCAATTCGTCAAGATACATCAATGTCCTCAACGGACCGGAGACTTGCAACACCAACAATATGCTCAAACTCTCCGAGGATTTGTTCGACGACACCCATTCGGCAACTTACACTGATTTCTACGAGAGCTCGATGTACAACCACATCCTCTCTACCCAGGACCCTGAGACCGGCGGATATGTGTATTTCACCACTCTGCGTCCACAAGGCTATAAGATTTATTCGCAGGTAAACCAAGGCATGTGGTGCTGTGTCGGTACGGGAATGGAAAACCACAGCAAATATAGCCATTTCATCTATACACATTCCGACCTCACCAAGACCCTGTATGTGAACCTTTTCACAGCAAGTACCCTGACAGATTCAGTCTATTCACTTACGCAAACCACACGATTTCCTTATGAAGAAAAGACACTTCTGACCATCAACAAAGCCGGTGAATTCACCATTGCCGTGCGCCATCCGTCTTGGGCAGACACAGATTTTGCCATAAGCATCAACGGTGAACCGCAGTCGGTTTCAGCGCATCAGGGCGTGGCAAACTACGTGAAGTTGAAGCGAGAATGGAAGGAAGGCGACCAGGTGGAAGTGAAACTCCCCATGAGACTGCGCATTGAAGAATGTCCGAACTTGAGCGAATATATCGCAATTAAGTATGGTCCGATACTTCTCGCAGCCAAGACGTCAACCTCCGATTTGCAGAATGAGTACGCGGGTGAGGGACGCATGGACCATGCTCCTGGTAGCAGAGCAAACTCCCTTTCCGTGGTATCGTCACCTCTCCTTATTTGCGAGAGAGATTCAGTGCTCGGTAAAATCAAGAAAACCGGTGACCTTACATTCGACTTCAATGTGATGCGCAGTGATGCAGCCACCGACTGGAGCACACTGCAGCTGCAGCCGTTCTTCTCCACCCATCATGCCCGTTATATGATTTACTGGTACCAGCAGACTGCAGAGCAATATGCGGAGAGCTCATTTGCCAGTGAAGAAGCAAAGAAACTTGCCTTGACCGCTCGCACCGTCGATTATGTCGGGACAGGAGAACAACAAAGCGAGGTAGGGCATAAAGTCGAATATTCTGCAAACTCCACTTACGGCAGCTACAACGGTGAAATCTACCGCGACGTACAGTCCGGCGGTTACATTCAATATGTGTTGGCAAACAACGATGGAATCGCTTCCGATTTGAGCATCATGTGCCGATTCACCACAGACGATGCCGGCAGAGTATGCACCATCTACATCGACGGAACATCCATCGGAACATACACGATCCCATCGTCTTACCCGTCATCATCCAACGGATTCTTCGACTACGAATTGCCGATTCCCGACAAACTTCTCTTTGACTCCGACGGAAAGGTAAAGAAAGAACTCACATTCCGAATCGAGGCATCCGGTTCAACACCAGTACCGGGCCTGTACTATCTGCGTCTGCTGAAGGACTACAGCAAACAATTCACAACCAATTATCAGTTTGTCGCCCGCGAATGGGCGACTACTGGTGATGCGGGGCGAGTGACCCAAGGCAACATCAGTTATGATGCAGGCAAAAACACGGTTACGGTGAAATCAACGGGGACTAACAATGTGTGCCTGAATTTCACTCAAGACAAATACACCGTCAACTCTGCCGACAAGTACTTCCTCATCCGCGCTTCCAATGTGTCGGCAGCCGATGGCGATTCCTACCTTTGGTGGTTCAACGGCACCAATCATGGCACAAGCGTAAAGCCAACCCACATAGAAACATTGACGGACAGCGACAACGTTTTCTATTGGAACTTGACCACCAGCGGACTTGACGACAATTCCATAGGCAAAGCCTACTCATTCAGCCTTGGCAACACCATTTTCGGACTGACATCAACCACCGGCACATCCGAGATAAAGTACATTGGGTTCAACAGCGAGATGGCAGTGCCGACAGGAATAGCAAGTATCGCCTCAGACAAAGCATCCGTAAAAGGCGTATACAGTCTCAGCGGAAACAAACTGCAGTCTGCCGAAAAAGGCATCAACATATTGGACGGCCGCAAAGTACTGGTAAGATAAATTCAGCTGGCTCCAGTATTAGGAGCTAGCCCTCTCCGAGAGCGTTGAAGCGAACGAAGGCTTGTGCGTTGTAAAACATTGCAATCATTCGCTCGAGTGTTATCGTCTACGCCGTCGGAGACGGCTGACTCCTATTTCAGCTCGCAATTCAGCGCTCCCATCCGGATGAATTAATGAACATTCACTTTGTGCAAATTTTCTCGCCATGGCATAGTTCAAGCAAGCTTGGCTCTGCTCATCTGTCTTATCGAAAATTTTTAGTGGTCCTGGAAACAAGATTAATGACATATTGGTGGTCCATTATATGGAGATTAATGTTGAAAAAAATCCAGCGTGCCGCATGGATTCGAACTGTTCGTGAATAAATTTAATCGAGCCCCTCCGCATGGCATTCGAATATTCGAACATTCGGGATAAATAAAATCCTGTGTGCCGCATGGCATTAGTAAGATTCGTGAAGATTCGTGGTTCAAGAAAAATCTGTGGT
>CAVISR010000047.1:0-22816 GCA_963645405.1 Acutalibacteraceae bacterium | reverse complement strand
AAAAACATGAAAAACACCCGATGGATATGGAAGCTTTCTTTGAAAGCTGACGAAGCGAAGTTCCTATTGCCAGTTAGTGAGCAAGCTCCCACTGTCAATAAGAACTCCACTTCTATGCAGCACGCTGCATTCCATATCCATCGAGCAAAAACAAGCTTGCTACGCAAGCAAAAACAGCGAAGAAGGTTCTATGAGTGCTAGACGGTTGCATTCGAGCAAATGCTCGCTTAGTATTTCAAGCCGCATGGTAGGAGTCAGCCGTCTCCGACGGCGTAGACGAAGACTCTCGAGCCATGGCTCGCATTTTTTTACAGCCCACAAGCCCGAGCTCGCTTTAACGCTCTCGGAGAGAGCTAGCTCCTATTTCGATGACGTTCGAGCGAATGCTCGCTATTGTTTTACAACGCACAAGACTGCACTCGCTTTAACGCTCTCGGAGAGAGCTAGCTCCTAGCGCTGATGCTTTCGTCGAGCGCTTGTGTTACTATTGCGGCTCGCTCTCCAGTTCGCCCGTCCCAGTCCAAAGCAGAGTCACAATATACCACAAAAAAGCCGCGCAAAATTGCAACGGCTTCTTTGTTGATATCATTTAATTGAGAACGATGTTTGATCGCTTGGATTAGAATTCTGCGGACTTTGGAGTGCGCGGGAATGGGATGACATCGCGTATGTTCTGCATTCCTGTGACGAAGAGTATCAGACGCTCGAAGCCAAGGCCGAATCCTCCGTGAGGACAGGTTCCAAACTTGCGGGTGTCGAGATACCACCACATGTCTTTCATTGGAATCTTGCGATCTGTGATTTCTTCCATCAACTTGTCGTAGTCTTCTTCACGTACTGAACCGCCGATGATTTCGCCAATCTGCGGGAACAATACATCTGTGCCCTGTACGGTCTCTTCCATTTCCTTTCCTTCGTAAACTGGCTTCTCGGCATCTTTCTTCATGTAGAACGCCTTGATTTTCTTTGGATAGTTTGTCATGATGACTGGTTTCTTGAAATGTTCTTCCACCAGATAGCGCTCATGCTCGGATGCAAGGTCATCGCCCCATTCGCACGGGAACTCAAACTTCCTGCCGTTCTTGATTGCCTGATGCAGGATTTCGATGCCTTCTGTGTAGGGCAAACGCACGAAGCTTTCTTTTACCACTCCTTCAAGACGTTCAATCAAGCCTTTGTCAATCATCTTGTTGAGGAACTCAAGGTCGTCCTTGCAGTGATTAAGTGCCCAACGCACGCAATACTTGATGAAGTCCTCTTCAAGGTCCATCAGTTCGGGCAGGTCGATGAAGGCAACCTCGGGCTCAATCATCCAGAACTCTGCCAAGTGGCGCGGTGTGTTGCTGTTCTCCGCACGGAATGTAGGGCCGAACGTATAGATTTGTCCAAGTGCTGTTGCTCCGAGTTCTCCTTCGAGCTGTCCGCTCACGGTGAGTGAAGCTTGTTTTCCGAAGAAGTCATCATCGTAGATGATTGCTCCGTTCTCGTCTTTCTTCAGGTCGTAGAGGTTCTTGGTTGTCACCTGGAACATCTGTCCTGCACCCTCACAGTCGGATGCTGTGATGATTGGGGTGTTGAAATAGAAGAATCCGTGCTCATGGAAATAGGAATGGATTGCCATTGCCATGTTGTGGCGTATGCGCATGACTGCTCCAAACGTATTGGTGCGGAGGCGGAGGTGTGCATACTGGCGCATGTATTCGAAGCTTTGTCCTTTCTTCTGCATCGGATAGTCTGAAGGACAAGTACCGAGCACCTGGATGCCGGTTGCCTGCACCTCGACTGCCTGTCCGGAACCGATGCTCTGAACCATTGTGCCTTCAACTGCAAGGCAAGCACCGGTAGTGATGAGTTTCATCATCTCAGGGTCGAACTTCTCAACATCAGCAACTACTTGAACATTGTTGATAGTGGAACCATCATTCATTGCGATGAAATTCACTGATTTGCTTCCACGCTTTGTTCTGACCCATCCTTTTACGCAGACTTCTGCTCCGTAGTCTTTACGTTGCAGCAAGTCAACTATCTTTGTTCTTTTCATTTTAGCAAAACTATATATTTAAGACCGCCGCATGGAGGCGGCGGTTTGCTTGTTTTACATATTCTGTGTGTTCATGTGGAGCATAGCCACTTCCTGCTCGGTGAGGAAACGCCAGTCGCCACGTTTGAGTCCTTTCTTTGTGAGTCCGGCAAACATCACACGGTCGAGTCGGATGACGCGATAGCCGAGTGACTCGAAGATACGGCGGACGATACGGTTCTTGCCTGAATGGATTTCAATGCCCACTTGCTTATGGTCGACATCGCTGGCATAGCTTATTGCATCTGCATGGATTACACCGTCTTCCAATGTCACTCCGTCGGCAATCTTCTGGATGTCGGCTGAAGTACAGTTCTTGTCGAGGTAAACGTGATAGATCTTTTTCTTGAGGAACTTTGGATGGGTGAGCTTTGATGCCAGTTCTCCGTCGTTTGTGAAAAGAAGTACACCGGTTGTGTTGCGGTCGAGTCGACCTACTGGATAGATTCGTTCACGGCAGCAGTTGCGTACGAGGTCCATGACTGTCTTGCGTGCCTGCGGGTCGTCGGATGTAGTCACATAGTCTTTTGGCTTGTTGAGGATGACATATACCTTCTTCTCAAGGCTTACCAGCTGGTCGTGGAAATGAATCTGGTCGGTGCGCTGCACTTTGGTTCCAAGTTCTGTAACCACTTCGCCGTTCACCTTCACCACTCCTGCTTGGATGAATTCGTCTGCCTCACGACGTGAGCATACACCTGCATTGGCAAGGAACTTGTTCAAGCGGATAGGAGCATCCGGATCAGTCAGATATTCCTTGTATTCAATCTGCTTCTTCTGGCTGTACTTTGCATTTGGATTGTAGCTGCCCTGTGGACGGAACATGCCTGCCCCACCCTGACGATGGTTGTTATTGTTGTAGCCACCTCTCTGGTTGCCACGGTTATTGTTGTAGCCTCCGCCTTGCTGACCATAGCGGTTGTTGCCATAGCCACCCTGGCGGTTGTTGCCATAGCCGCCACCCTGTTGGTTGCCGCGATTGTTGTTGTAGCCACCCTGACGGTTGTTGCCATAGCCGCCACCCTGCTGGTTGCCACGGTTATTGTTGTAGCCACTCTGGCGGTTGTTGTTGTAGCCTCCGCCGTGCTGCTGTCCGTCACGGTTGTAGCCGTTGCCGTTGCCACCTTGGCGGTTGTTGCCATAGTTGTTGTACTGGCGGTGTTCGCCGTTATTTCGTGAGTCATATCCGCTTGACTGGCGGTATGAACTGAATTCGCCTGTGCTTCCATTTGCATGGTACGAACGTTCACTCTTTATAAATCGTGGACGCTGCGGACGTTTTTCACTGGCATTCTCCTGTCGATTCTCATTCTCCATAAGTTTGATGTTTTGTTGTTCTTGTTATATCTTTTATTCACATAAAATTGTTCGTTTCCTATTGTCTGAGTGACTGTTTACATGCCGAAGTATGTGCTTGGTGTAATCTTTCTGAGTTCATCCTTCACGCTGTCGCTCACGTTCAGTTCGTCGATGAACTGACGGATACTTTCCTCTGTAATGGTCTTGTTTGTGCGGGTCAGAGCCTTCAGTGTTTCATAAGGCTTTGGATAGCCTTCACGACGAAGGATGGTCTGTATTCCCTCAGCACACACTGCCCAGCAATTGTCGAGGTCGCGCTGTATTGCAGCTTTATTTATCAACAGCTTGCGCAGTCCTTTGAGTGTGCTCTGAATGGCAATGACCATGTGTCCCATCGGAACGCCTACATTGCGAAGCACTGTGGAATCGGTCAAGTCGCGCTGCAGGCGTGACACCGGTAGTTTGTTGGCAAGATGAATCAGAATGGCATTGGCAATGCCAAGGTTGCCTTCTGAGTTCTCGAAGTCTATCGGATTGACTTTGTGAGGCATGGCGCTTGAGCCGACTTCGCCTTCCTTGATTTTCTGCTTGAAGTATTCCATTGACACGTACATCCAGAAATCGCGGTCGAGGTCAATCATTATGGTGTTGATGCGGTTCATGGCATTGAACACTGCACCGAGATTGTCGTAATTGCTTATCTGTGTTGTCCACTGCTCGCGTTCCAGTCCGAGTTTCTCGCTGACGAACTTGTTGCCGAACTCTCTCCAGTCATATTCCGGATATGCCACATGATGTGCATTGTAGTTGCCTGTGGCACCTCCGAACTTGGCTGTAATCTTGCAAGCCTTCAACTGGTTGAGCTGTTCGGTCAGACGATAGACGAACACTTGTATTTCCTTGCCCAGACGTGTTGGTGAGGCTGGCTGTCCGTGGGTCTTTGCCAGCATCGGGATGTCTTTCCATTCCTCGGCATAGTCCTTGAGCTGTGAAATCAGCTCCTCAATCATCGGATAGTAGACTTCATTGAGTGCATCCTTGATTGACAAAGGCACGCTGGTGTTGTTGATGTCCTGGCTGGTAAGTCCGAAATGGATGTACTCCTTGTAGGGCTCGAGTCCGCCAATCTCGTCGAACTTCTCCTTGATGAAATATTCAACAGCTTTCACGTCGTGGTTGGTTGTCTTTTCTATTTCCTTCACTCTCTCAGCATCTTCCAGCGAGAAATTCTGGTAGATGCCGCGCAACTGGTCTTCAGCTTTTGCCACATCGAAGATATGCAGGAAACCGGTGAGGGTGATGAAATATTCTATTTCCACTCTGACACGGTACTTTATAAGGGCATATTCAGAGAAGTATGGAGCAAGACATTCGGTCTTTGATCCGTAGCGTCCGTCGATGGGAGTTACTGCTGTTAGATTTGATAATATCATTGTATTTCTTTTTTTAGTTCCGCTGGTATGCGGAATGCTGTATAAACTTCTATTACTGCAAATATCATGAAAGGCACAAGCCAGGCTGTGGATGAGGCATGAACCATGTAGTCGGATATCACGAATCCGTTGACCTGAGAATGGAAGAACATGAGCAGGACTGACAGTATGAGCATCACGCAGCCGATGATTCTCTGCACATAGAGTCGCTTGAGTGCGATGTTGCGTGTCTCGTCGTGGTGTTCAGCCAAGCGGCCTGCAACAAAGAGCACTGCCCCTGCAGCGAAGATGTAATCAGTGAATTTCCAGCCAGTAATCCAAAGGGAAGCTCCTATCAGAACCAGGACTTCGCCCGCATTGGTAATACCTGTCAATATCTTTTCTTTATTCATTTATACAATTGTCACTCACTCTCGTCAAACACGAAGATATCTTCATCTTCATTTTTCATATAATACTTCTCATGTGCCACCCGCTTCACAGCTTCGGGATTGTTCTGGATCTTGTTTAATTCGTCCTTGTCTTTCTTGTATGTCTTAATCTGTGTATTTATTTCCTGTTTGAGGTCTTCAATCTCGTTTTTCTGAACCATGCGCTGAACCAGGCAATGGTCTCCAACGAAACCGATGAACACGGCAAAAACAGCGATCGATATCACATATTTGTACTTCAACAGATAGTGTCGGAATGTATGTTTCATTTCACTCGATTATGATTGCCGTCCTAAATTCGCAGCGAAGTTAGCAAAACTTATTGTAACGACCAAACTTTTAGAGGTGAAGTTTCAATTCTTTCTCAAGAATCGCCAATGCAGGATTGGATTCTTTCATCTTGGAGAACAATTGTGCACGTGTAAGCACTTGTTTGTGCTTGTAGTCGGACTCCTTCACTTGCATGTTCACCTCTGCCATGCAGAACTTCTCCGCGAGATATCGGCTGAGTTTCGGTGCAAGTTCATCATACTGTTTCTTCACCAGCGGATTGTCTGCCACGAACTCGAAGGTGTTGTCGTTCACGAGTGTCGGTTCCACTCTCATCAACCTTGCCTTCAGTCCTGCTTGGGATGCATCGAGATTGGTGGCGTAAATCTTGATTTGTGTCAGAAGCTCATAGAGGTCGAGCTTTGCATTGGCATCGATTTTCCTTGTCTCGCTGTGCACGTCGGTTTTTGCCTCCGACACTGAGTTGCCTGCCATGCCTTCCGAACCAAGGTCTCTGAGTGAAAAGCTTTTCAACACTGAGGAACTCTTTGGCGCAGGAGCCACCGGAGCATGATGGACTGGGGCTGCAGAACCTGCTGTCGAACCTGCTGAAGGACTTGCTGCAGAACGTGTTGCTGATGATGCTGCGTGCACAGAGCCTGCTGCAGGACGTGCCGATGTTGTTGCGTACGCTGAACCTGCTGCAGAATTTGCTGCTGCAGACGCAGACTGAGCTGGGGCAGATGCTACTGAACTCTTCACAGCTGCCACATTGAATATGGGTTTAAGACGTTTCGCAGGGCGACGCCCCGAGGAAGCGCCGTCGTCCTGTGTGAGCTGGGCAATCTCTATCAGTGTGATTTCCACCAGCAAGCGCTTGTTTTGGCTCAGCTTGTAGTTGAGGTCACAGTCGGTACATTTGCGGATGGCGCTGTAGATGAACTGCGGCTTGCATTTAATCGACTGTTCGTGGTAGCGTGCCTGCACTTCCTGGCTCACGTCCATCAGTTGGGTTATCATCTTGTCGCGGCTCAGCAACAGGTTGCGGAAATGGTTGTTGAGTCCGTTGATGAAATGGTTGCCTTCGAAACCTTTGCTCACAATGTCGTTGTATGTGGCAAGAATGTCGGGTATTTTGCATCCGAGGAACATGTCGACCAACTTGAAGTAATAGTCGTAGTCGAGCACGTTCAGGTTGTCGATGGTCTGGCTGTAGGTGATGTTGCCGCTGCAGAACGCTGCAACCTGGTCGAAGATGGAGAGGGCGTCGCGCATTCCTCCGTCTGCCTTTTCTGCAATCACGTGCAAGGCTGCAGGTTCGACTGTGATGCCTTCTTTCTCTGCCACATGCTGGAGATGGTCAACCGTGTCCTGGATGTTCATGCGGTTGAAGTCGTATATCTGGCATCGGCTGAGGATGGTTGGCAACAACTTGTGCTTCTCGGTTGTGGCAAGGATGAAAATCACGTAGTGAGGCGGTTCCTCCAATGTCTTGAGGAATGCATTGAAAGCGGCATTCGAGAGCATGTGGACCTCGTCGATGATGAACACCTTGTATTTGCCTACCTGGGGCGGGATGCGTGTCTGTTCAATGAGTTTCTTGATTTCCTCAACTCCGTTGTTCGATGCGGCATCGAGTTCGTAGATGTTCAACGACCTCTGTTCGTTGAATGCCTTACACGATTCGCACTCGCCGCAAGCCTCGCCGTCGGCATTGGGTGACAGACAGTTGATGGTCTTTGCAAAGATTCGCGCACAAGTGGTCTTGCCCACGCCTCGCGGACCGCAAAACAAATATGCATGTGCCAAGTGACCCGTCTGAATGGATTTCTTCAGAGTGGTGGTGAGAGCCGACTGTCCCACGACCGAATCGAAGGTCATCGGACGGTACTTCCTGGCAGAAACTATGTAATCGTTCATTTATTGAGCTAATTGATATCTGTTGTTCTTTCTTGACTCGTGTTCTTTCTTGGCTCGTCCAGTTGCAGGGAAAAGGTCCTTCCCGTGGGCAAAGCCTAATCGTCTGCAAATATACAAAGAAAAATGCAGAACAAGGCATGGAAAGCCATAAAATCTCAAGTCTCCGACTTTATTTTTCTTCAGTCAGAGCCGATGTTCACCATGCGAATCACTGTTCGCGTGCCGGCATCAGCAAAAGCTGGTCGAAAATCACGCCATCGTCCACCGCACTCACCGTCAGCAGGTGCTTGCCTTTGGCGAAGTTGACTGTGCCGAGCGAGCGCTCTGCATAGTTCTGAATCACGCCTTCCTTCCACAGTTCGTCGTGATATGCGGACTGAAACGCCACTTCTGCCAATCGCTGTCCGTCAAGCGAGACAGAGACTCTCAGTTTCCCGTTCTCGACAATCGGGAAGTGAGGAAGCACGCGCACAAGCACTTCTGCCTTCGTGTCGCTGTCGAAAGCAACAGTTGCGGACACAGACTTCCCCTGCCCTATCTTCACTGCCATTCCTTCCAGTCCCACACCATAAGCCTGTCCGGCATCACCGCTGAAGTCCGTTCCGTTCAGAATCCTCAATGCCTTGTCGGGAATGGCATAGGTGACGGCAGCACGATGGGACGCATCGGGAGACTGCGCCTGGTGAGGCACTTTGTCGAACACCGAAAGTTTGCGGGGCTGGAAATCCATCATGTAATTCCATTTTCCGCCGCCCGACACCTTATTATATATATAGGTGAGACTGGCAATGCTGTCGTATGCCTCATCGCTCTTGGTCCAGTACGCCTCGTCGCCCGTATGCCGGGCTTTCTGGGCATAGAGAAATTTCTTGTTCATCTCGGCTGCTGCCTGCACCGGATATTTCACCAGCTGGAAGTAAGCGTCGAGCCTGTCGGCAGCAACCGTCGAAGAAATCTGCTCCACAGCATCTTCCAGCGACTGATAATCGTCGAGGCGCTGGTCAACATATTCATCCGTCCAGGGATTGTCGACAATCTTGTACCATTCTGCCCTGTCGGACTCATACACGCGGGTTCCGCCCATGAACTCGGGCTTTCTCACATAAGCCAGCCGATAGTGTTCAATCATCACCGGCAACAAAGCCTGTCCTGCCTTCTTGCCGAACTCGCGGCAGAGGAAATTCTCCAGATGCGTGAATCCTTCGTTCCATTGCTTCTTGGCTTCTTCAATGTTCCAAGCCATATCGAGGAAGAGTTCCGTCTGATATTCAATCGGTTTGAGGTCGCCCACATTGAGAATCCACACTCGCTGTATGCCCCGGTCCCAAGCCTCTTCCATCTGCTCGAAAAGCAGCGACGGCGAGAAGGTGCCAAGCCACAGATGGTCTTGCGGTGCGCCCCAATACGAAGCGTGATAGTACACGCCGTTGCCTCCCTTGCGCTTGCGCTCTGCCTCGGTCGGGAAATGGCGGATGTAACCGTAGTTGTCGTCACACCACATGAGGCACACATCGTCGGGCACATCCAAGCCCATATCGTAGATTGCCTGCACTTCCTTGTAGGGCACAAAGACTTGCGGCACTTGTTCTACGCTGGCATTCACGTACTTGGACAGCATCTCACGCTGGTCGTCAATCACCTGCTGAAGCCACCGTTTCTTCTCGTCGCTGGTCTTCACCCCGAGCATTCCGCTGTCGTGCACTCCTCTCATGCCAATGGTGTAGAGAATGTCCATGTCCTTCACTTCCTTCAGTCGGTCGGTCCAAAACTTCTGAACCTCAGCGGTATTGGCAACATAGTTGTACTGCCCTACTCCTCTCATGCCCCATTCCCGGGCAGTGGAACAAGCCATTGGCTCGCAATGTGAACCACCGATGAATATGCCATAGCGGCGAGCCACTTCCCTGTTGCCTTCGGTGAGGAAAAACGGACGGGTGCACTCGTGCATTGCAGGCCAGATGCAGTTGGCACGCAGACGGAGCAGGAGTTCGAAGATGCGCGAATAAGTGCCCGGACCAATCACGCCTTTCTCTGCCTTGTCGTTTGTCTGCCAGCTCCACGGCATCATGCCCCAGTCCTCGTCGTTGATGAAAATGCCACGATATTCCACCGAAGGCGACTGTTCGGTCACAAGTCCTTCCTTCAGTTTCAGGCAATCAATCGGGTGCACAGTTGCATCTGCCCACCATTCCCAAGGCGAAACGCCAGCCAGGCGCGAAACCTCGAGCAGTCCGTAAGCCAGTCCATGCGCATCAGCACCTTTTACAATAAGTCTGCCCTGCTTGTCCACTTCCATGCGGAAACCTTGCCGGCGGAGACTGTTGTCAATTCCGCAAACCACGGCAGGACTGTCCGTCGTGACTTTCAGCCTTGCGCCAAGCACTTGCTTCATGTCACGCTGCAGAATCTCATACGAGGTGCGAACGACAGGAGCGACTGTCGTGTCAATCTCGATGCCGATGTCTTGACCCGGTTTCAGGACAAAAGACTTCGCTGCTGCAGAACAGCACAAAAGTGATGTGAGCCATGTGAGGACAAGTATTTTTCCCATACGCTTCATGTCATTGGTTTTTACGTCTGCAAAGGTACGAAAATTTTTCCAGTCAGCAAAAATTTTTTCTCTGACCAGAAAAAAAGTTTTCTCTGACTAGTGAAAAAAAACGCACTAATCAGAGGCTTTTGGCACACTGAGCAAAGGCAAGATGAAATAAGGTAGGAGAAGCGACGAACCGATAGGACAAAATTGATGCCTGGATAAAACTGATGATGGCTTGCAAGAGGATTGGCTTTGAAAATTCATTGACGGAAAGAACCATGACTCATCACTGCGGGACGGCATAAACGTGAACGGTGCAAGTCCAGAAACATTGACAATGGAAAGTCATAAACACAGATTGGGCAAGTCCATAAACACGGAATTTTTAGAGCCAGCCTTAAACCTTTTTTGATTATGAGGGTCAAACTTGCGAACAAAATCAACAAACGACAAGATGAAAAAATTTCTAACACTTGCATTGATGGCAGTTTTGGCAGTGATGACAATGACTGCACAGACCAACTCCTCGGCATCAAATTCAAGCACTAAAAAGTCAAAGGCAAACGTAACCGGATACGTGAAAGACTCCGAAGATGCATCTGCCCTTGTGCGCGCAACCATCCAGATTATGACATCCGACACCTCACGCATGGTGACCGGAGGCGTGACCAACACCCTCGGCGGATACACAATCAAAAATGTAGAGGAAGGCTCCTATATAGTTAAGGTGTCATACATCGGCTACCACAACTTCTTCCGTGCTATCACCATCAAGAACGGAGAAACCATCCACAATGTAGGAACAGTGCTCCTCACCCCAAACAGCGTGCTGCTGGAGACAGCCGTGGTGCAGGGACAACTGCCACAGATGGAAGTGAAGGAAGACACAATCATATTCAATGCCGACGCATTCAAGATTCCGGAAGGTTCAGTGCTTGAAGACCTCATCAAGAAACTCCCTGGAGCAGAAGTGTCAAGCGACGGTACAATCAAAATCAACGGCAAGACCATCTCAAAGATTCTGGTCGACGGCAAGGAATTCTTCTCAAGCGACAAAGACATCGCCATGAAGAACCTTCCAGCCGAGATTGTCGACAAGGTGAAGACCTACGACAAGGCATCCGACAGCGAACGACTGACCGGTATTGCCGACGGCAACGAAGAGACAGTCATCGACCTTACAATAAAGAAAGGCATGAAGCAAGGATGGTTCGGAAACATCAATCTGGGAGTCGGAACCAAAGACCAGTACTCAAACCGAGTGATGGTCAACCGCTTCAAGGACAATTTCCAGTCATCAATCATCGGTAACCTCAACACCAACGGAGGTGGCGGCATGGGTTCCGGACGAGGCGGCACAGGCAAAAACCTCAACGGAAGCGTGGGACTCAACCTCAACACATCGAAGGACGACAAATATGAAATCGGCGGAAACGTGAGATACAACGGACGCCACAACGAGAACTCATCACGCAGCGCATCCGAGAACTACGTGTCAACACGCCGTTCATTCTCCGACCGACTGAGCGACAACAAGTCACACAGCGACAACGCAAACGCAGAGTTCAAGATTGAAATCCAGCTCGACACTGCAACCACACTCCTCATGCGTCCGCAAGTGGGCATCAGCAACTCAGCCTCACACAGCGACGGAGCAAGCGCACGCTACTACAGCGACCCATACACATTCAATGAACTCACCAACCCACTGCGCCAGTGGTCAACCCTCGAGTCATTGATGTCCGACAGCATCGTCAACCACAACCTCACAGGTTCACGGTCATTCAGCGACAGCAAGAACGCAAGCTCTTCACTCATGCTCAACCGCCGCTTCTACAACAAGCAAGGACGCAACTTCTCGCTCAACGGCAACTTCAACTACAGCCAAAGCGACGGACGCAACTACAACTACTCCGACGTGACCTACTATCAGCGCCAGACCGAGCCAAGCGACCTCATCTACAGATACCGCACATCACCGAACATCAACAAGTCGTTCTCACTCGGATTCACCTACAGTGAGCCAATCGTCAAGAACCTGATTCTGCAGATGTCCTACAACTACAGCTACAGCTACAGAAAGAGCGACAGCAACACATTCAACCTCGGACTCCATCCCGACATCCAGGCAGCAAAAGAAAAACTTGCACAGATGCTCGGCTATCTGCCCGATTCATACTTCGACTACCTGAGCGACTCATTGAGCAACTACTCAAGAGACGTGAACCAGAACCACAACATCAACCTGTCCGTTCGCTGGAACACCAACTTCATCACCTCATCAGTCGGAGTGCAGATCCAGCCACAGCGCCAACACCTGCAGATGACATACATGGGCAAGGACATCGATACCACACGCAACTTCTTCCGTATCTCTCCTACCCTCAACTTCCGATACAGATTCAACCGCCAAAACCAATTGAACTTCTCTTACCGCGGAAACATGAACCAGCCGGCAATCACCGACTTGATTACCATCACCGATGACAGCAACCCGCTGAACATACGCTCAGGTAATCCAGACCTGAAGCCATCGTTCTCAAACAACTTCCGCATCGGATGGAACAACTATCTGACAGCCACAATGCAGACAATCTTCCTCAATGCATCATTCTCGAACACACTCAACAGCATAAGCAGTCAGACAAAGTACAACGATGTGACCGGTGCATCAGAAACCAAGCCGATGAACATCAACGGCAACTGGAATGTGGACGGAGACTTCGGATTCAACACACCGCTGTTCTCAATGGAACGCCTCATGCTCAACACCTCAACCTCAGGTTCATACAGCAACAACGTAAGCTACCTGTACCGCAACAACGAGTCGTTGAAGAACAAGACAAACAACCTACGAATCGGCGAGCGACTGAGCCTCACCTATCGTGCAGAATACTGGGACGTACGACTCAACGGAAACTTCAGCTACAACCACCAGGACAACAGATACATCGACGTAACAAGTCCTAACACCTACGACTTCAGCTACGGAGTTGAGTCAAACGGAAACTTCGACAACGGTTTCGGTTATGCCACAAACCTCAGCGTAAGCAGCCGTAGAGGATACGCCTCATCAGAAGCAAACACCAACGAGCTCATCTGGAACGCACAGGTAAGCTACCGCTTCCTCAAAGGCAGAGCAGCCACAATCAGCTTGCAGGCATACGACCTCCTGAACCAGCGCAGCAACTTCAGCCGTTCAATCAGTGCCTACAGCCGTACAGATACATGGACCGAGTCCGTCAACAGCTACTTCATGGTCAACTTCATGTACCGCTTCAACCTCTTCGGAAGCAAGGAAGCACGCCAGCAACTCAGACAAGAGCGCCAGGAACGTGAAACCTATCGTGCCAACATGGAAAGAGAACGTGGTGGTGACATGGGCAGAGACCGCGGAGGCGACGGCAACAGAGGCGGTGGCGACCGTGGCGGCATGGGAGGCGGAGACCGTGGCGGCATGGGAGGCATGGGAGGCGGTGGCAGATTCTAACCACCACATCACAGCACAACGCCACGCCGTATCACAGCACAATTACAATACAATTACATCATCCCCACTACCAAAACCTCACAAGAAAGCCTGCTCAGTTGGAGCAGGCTTTCTTTTTCAATTAGTTAGTAGAAGTCCGCTTTCTCCGAAAGCGCAGACAATTACGCTCGAGCCTTCGCTCGCTTTAACGCCCTCGGAGAGGGCAAGCTCCTATTCCTGCTCACATCCCAGCTCACTTCGTCCGGATGTCAAGTTCTTTCCTCTATGAAAGGATTTTAGAAGAAGATTTTTCTTTTGACAGCAGCAAAACAATCGTTTGATTGGCACATTTGCACTTCATTTGTGACTATGATAGAGGGTATGATGAATTGTAAACAAAGAAAAAATCGAATTAATTTGTTTATTCCCGATGCAAGCACTAACTTTGCATCGTTTTTTGGGTGAAAGACAATGATAAAAACTCTATCAAACATATTCATACTGTGCCTTTGTGCCCTGGTTGCCTCGTGCAACCTCGTGACGGGAAACGCAGAGGGTGACGGCGATGCCGACAGCACCGACGAGGATTCGCTGGGATTGGAAGAACTGGACCTCTACAAAGAGGCGGTGATTCCGGAAGCAGCCGACGAGTTGTTCGATGACTTCCTTTTCAGCTATGTGTCCAGCCAGAGTTTCAGGGACGAGCGCACGAAGACCGGTAACGAATCGCTCTCGCTGACGGAGGACCAGTCAGTTATCGTCATCTACGAGCGCGAGGCTGACCTGGAACTGCAGAAGGACACGTCGCTGGTGCACGTGCTGCTGGAAAGGATTGAATGGGAGGATGACATGATTGAACTCTATGACTTCAAACGTCAGGAGGGCAAGTGGTTTCTGACTGGCGACAGCATCAATGAGATGTCGAACACGCCAAACGCTTCGTTCCTCGTGTTCCTCAGGGACTTCATCACCGACTCATTGTATCAGCACGAATCACTCAAACTGCCAGTCCTCTTCAAGTATTATTCGGAGGACGAGGAGCAGACCATCACCCGACACATCGACTACGATGAATGGAACGAACTAGTGAACGACCTTCCCGACATGTCGGAGGAGGTGATAAACATTGACTACGGACAATCGCTCATCAGTACGAACAGGAAATCGGTATTACTGAAAGGACTGAGCAACGGACTGCTCATCACGTTCCACTTCGACTTCTCCAACGGACGCTGGCGTTTGTTTGAAATTGAATCATAGAACCCGACTTATGCACGAAATACACAACACGTTTGGAATCAAGGCTTATGCAAGCAGTTACGTAGAATATGACTCTTGCGACCAGTTGCAACAAATCCTGCCCACACTTCAGGGAAAGCCGTACCACCACATTGGAGGAGGCAGCAACCTTCTCTTCACCAAAGACTATGAAGGGACGGTGATTCACAGCAGCATCAAGACCATTGAACGGATGGACGAGGACGACGATTACGTGTGGCTGAGAGTAGGCTCGGGAATGGTGTGGGACGACTTTGTGGACTACACGGTGGAGGCAGGATTGAGCGGAGCGGAAAACCTGTCGCTCATACCGGGCGAAGTGGGTGCAAGCGCTGTGCAGAATATCGGAGCCTATGGTGTGGAAGCGAAGGACATTATATATAAAGTGGAGTGCATGGACCTGAAAGACGGTTCGCTACGGACATTCACCAACGAAGAATGCCACTATGCCTACCGCAGCAGCATATTCAAGCACGGACTCAAGGGACAATATGCGGTGACACACGTGACCTACCGTCTGTCGCGCCACTTCACTCCACGACTGGACTACGGCAATATCAAGGCTAAACTCGAGGGAGTGGGCAACGTGACGGCAAAGACAGTGCGCAACGTGATAATCGACATCCGCAAGAACAAACTGCCCGACCCCGAAGTGACCGGCAATGCCGGTTCATTCTTCATGAACCCTATCGTAAGCTACAATGTCTTTAGTCAGTTGAAGGCGGAATATCCTGAAATGCCGTATTACGACACCGACAAGGGAGTGAAAATCCCTGCCGGATGGCTCATAGAGCAGTGCGGATGGAAGGGACGCGCGATGGGACGTGCCGGAGTGTACGAGAAACAGGCACTGGTGCTCGTGAACCTGGGCGGAGCAACGGGCGAGGAAATCCTTGCGCTGTGCAAGGCAGTAATAGAGAGTGTGAAAGAGAAATTCAATATAGAAATACATCCGGAGGTAAATATAATATGAAAGTAACGGTTTTAGGAACGGGAACCAGCGGAGGCGTACCCCAAATCGCATGCGAATGTTCCACATGCCGCAGCAAGGACCCTCGCGACAATCGATTGAGATGCTCCACTCTCATAGAAGAAGGCGACACGGCACTGCTCGTCGACTGCGGTCCGGACTTCCGCGAGCAGATGATACGTCTGGGCAGAATGCCAAAGATTCACGACATTGTCCTTACCCACGAACACTTCGACCATGTGGGCGGCATCGACGACATACGTCCCGGTATATTGTTTGGCGACGTAAGAATCTATGCGGAAGACAATGTGAGCGAGCACCTGAAGTCGCGCATCCCCTATTGTTTCACACCGGAAGACAAGCGCTATCCGGGAGTGCCAGCCATCACCCTGGAACATATGGAGCCGCACAAGTCCATCAATGTAGGACCGCTGGAAATCATCCCAATACGAGTGATGCACGGCGAACTGCCTATCGTGGGCTTCAGAATTGGCAAACTGGCTTACATCACCGACATGAAGACCATGCCCGAGACCGAATGGAAATACCTCGAGGGAGTGGAACTGCTCATCGTGAATGCCCTGCACTACCGCACCCACAAGGCACACCAGAGCGTGAACGAAGCCATCGCATTTGCAAGAAAAGCAGGTGCGAAATCCACATATTTCATCCACATGAGCCACTTCATCCTGCCCCACGAAGAGGCTGACCGCATGCTTCCTCCCGACATGCACTTTGCCTACGACGGACTGGTACTCGACATTTAGCCGTACCCCACTCCATCATCAATTGGACACAGCCAAAAACGTTTCATCGTCATACGGTCACAAGCCAAGGCACTTCAGCATCATTCATCCAATAGTTTCAGCATTCATCCAACCAATCACCACACACCACACCATCAGCATCATGATTCAAGAATACCAAATAAGAGTTCTGCCCGAACAGGCAGCCAACGAACAGGGACTCAAACGGTTCCTCTCCGCAGACAAAGGCATCGACAGTCGGGAAATCACCGGCATACGCATCCTCAAGCGCAGCATCGACGCACGCCAACGTACAATCTTCGTCAACCTGAAAGTGCGTGTGTACATCAATGAGCAGCCTACGGACGACGAGTTCGAAAGGACCGACTATCCGAACGTGGAGGGAAAGCCTACGGCAGTAGTCGTGGGAGCCGGACCAGGCGGACTGTTTGCCGCGCTGAAACTGATTGAACTCAACGTGCGCCCAATCGTGATTGAGCGCGGAAAGGATGTGCACGAACGGAGGAAGGACATTGCAAAGATTTCGCGCGAACACATGGTGAACCCCGAGTCCAACTATTCATTCGGTGAGGGAGGTGCAGGCGCATTCTCCGACGGGAAACTCTACACACGCAGCAAGAAACGCGGAGACGTGAACCACATACTCAACGTGTTTTGCCAGCATGGAGCATCCACCAACATCCTGGCTGATGCCCATCCGCATATCGGCACCGACAAATTGCCGCAAGTCATCGAGAACATGAGGAACACCATCATCTCACGGGGAGGCGAAGTGCATTTCCAAACCAAGATGACAGACCTGCTAATCAAGGACGACAAAGTATACGGAGTGGAAGCAGTGGAAACATCAGGCAATGGCGAGGAAAAACAGCGGCAATTCATCGGACCGGTGATACTTGCCACCGGGCATTCGGCACGCGACGTCTACCGCTGGCTCTACTCGAAAGGAATAGAAATCGAAGCCAAAGACCTGGCAATAGGCGTGCGGCTCGAACATCCGGCACACCTCATCGACCAGATACAATATCACAGGAAAGAAGGCAAGGGCGAATTCCTGCCAACGGCTGAATACTCGTTTGTGACACAAGTGAACGGACGCGGAGTCTATTCATTCTGCATGTGTCCGGGAGGAACAGTGGTGCCGGCAGCAAGTGGTCCGGAACAAATCGTGGTGAACGGCATGTCGGCAAGTCTGCGCAACAGTCCGTGGAGCAACAGCGGAATGGTGGTGGAAGTACACCACGACGACCTGCAACAGATAAAAGGCTTCTACAACAAGGAACTGCCGGTGGAGACGCGCCTTTATGAGGCAGACTCAAAGTCCGGGGACAATCCGCTCTGCATGCTGGAGTTCCAGGAATTCCTCGAAAAGCAATGCTGGCTGCAAGGCAACCGCCGACAGACCGCACCGGGACAGCGCATGGCAGACTTCGTGAACGGCAAACTCTCGGGCACACTGCCCAAGTCCTCGTATCCGGCAGGGCTCATCCCTTCCCCACTCCACTTCTGGATGCCCCGATTCATCACCTCACGGCTTCAGCAGGGATTCCTGCACTTCGGCAAGACGAGCCATGGATTCCTCACCAACGAAGCATTGATGATTGGTGTGGAAACCCGCACATCAGCCCCCGTACGCATCATCCGCGACCACGACACCCTTCAGCACGTCAGAATTGCAGGGCTGTTCCCTTGTGGCGAAGGTGCAGGCTATGCAGGCGGAATTGTTTCGGCAGGGGTCGACGGAGAGAAATGTGCGGAGATGCTGGCACAATCGCTGAATGCCCTCGAATGAGACTGTGCGCCCGGCAATAATCATATAAGCACAATAGGCTGAGAAGGCAATATCCCGGACAAAGCATCGTATCGGCTCGGACAAAGCATTGTATCGGCCCGGACAAAGCATTGTATCGACCAGGACAAAGCATTGTATCGACCAGGACAAAGCATTGTATCGACCAGGACGAACAGACATCCCACAACTGAGCCTCATACAAGCAACAAACACAGCAATTCGTCAAAAAAAGGATTGCAAGCGCTTGTCGGATGACGGGATTTGTGTATCTTTGCAAGTGAAACAACGGAACCAATAATTCAACAAAGAAATGGCAAAACCAAATGAAGAAAAACTCAAAGCCCTGCAGGCTGCAATGAGCAAAATAGAGAAAAACTATGGTCGTGGCTCAATCATGCGGCTGGGTGAAGAAAACATAGAAAAGATAGAAGTGGTGCCAACCGGTTCGATAGGACTCAATGCAGCACTTGGTGTGGGAGGCTATCCGAAAGGACGTATAATTGAAATCTACGGACCCGAGTCTTCCGGTAAGACAACCCTGGCGCTCCATGCCATTGCCGAATGCCAGAAAGCAGACGGTATCGCCGCATTCATTGATGCAGAACATGCGTTCGACAGATTCTACGCACACAACCTGGGCGTAGACACAGAGAACCTGCTGGTGTCACAACCCGACAACGGAGAACAGGCACTGGAGATTGCCGACCAGTTGATTAGTTCGGCAGCAGTCGACATCGTGGTAATCGACTCCGTAGCTGCACTCACCCCGAAGGCAGAAATCGAGGGCGACATGGGCGACAACAAAGTGGGACTGCAGGCACGACTCATGAGCCAGGCACTCAGAAAACTCACTGCCACAATCAACAAGACAAAGACCACCTGCATCTTCATCAACCAGTTGCGCGAGAAGATTGGAGTGATGTTCGGCAATCCGGAGACAACCACCGGTGGAAATGCGCTGAAGTTCTATGCATCAGTCCGCATCGACATACGCCGCAAGGAAGCAATCAAGAACGGCGACCAGGTGATTGGAAACACAGTGAAGGTGAAAGTGGTGAAGAACAAGGTTGCACCTCCATTCCGCAAATGCGAGTTCGACATCATGTTCGGCACCGGAATTTCACGAAGCAGCGAACTGGTGGACATGGGAACCGAACTTGAAATCATCAAGAAGAGCGGCAGCTGGTTCAGCTACGAAGGAAGCAAACTGGCACAGGGACGCGAGGCTGTGAAACAAGTGCTGGAAGACAATCCCGAACTGGCAGAAGAAATCGAGAACAAGATTATGGCAAAGCTTTCAGGCAACGAAGAAGACGGAGAAAGCAAAGCCGAAGCTGCAGAGATACTGGATTGAGGCAGCTTTGATCAATACATAAACAATGTGGCTCTCCACTGTACACAGCCAGCGACAGTAGAGAGCCTCTTTTATTCACTGATACAGATGAAGCACATCCTTTCCTTGATTGGCATCGTTGCAATGATGGCAGTTCAGTCGTGCGACGCCACATCGCAGACAAAGACCAGCGAGCCCGACTCATTGCAAAACAGCACTGACTCCATCCTCGCCGACAGCGCTTCGTTGCAGACCCCTCCGCAAAAACATCTGACACTGCTCTTTGCAGGCGACATCATGCAGCACAAGCCGCAGGTGACAAGCGCCATGCTAGCCGACGGAACGTATGACTACACCGAATGTTTCCGTTTCATAGGCAGCGAAATTGCAGATGCCGACGTGGTGGTTGCCAACTTCGAGACCACACTGGCAGGCAAGCCCTACACCGGTTACCCCACATTTTCAAGTCCCGACGAACTGCTCCGAGACTGCAAGAAAGCAGGGATTGACGTGTTTCTCACTGCCAACAACCACATGTGCGACAAAGGACGGAAAGGCATTGAACGCACACTGATGATGATGGACTCACTGGAAGTGGCACATCTGGGCTCATACAAAGACTCTACTGAAAGAGACGAGCACTATCCACTCCTGCTGGAGAAGAACGGATTCCGACTGGCACTGCTGAACTACACCTACGGAACCAACGGAATCCCCGTGCCTGCACCAAACGTGGTGAACACCATCGACACCATCCAGATTGCACGCGACATCAACAAGGCACAGTCGATGAAGCCCGACGCAATCATTGCCTTCATGCACTGGGGAGTGGAATACACACTCACCCCGATGAAAAGTCAAATCGACCTTGCCGACTGGCTGCTGAAGAAAGGAGTGACACACGTGATAGGTGGACATCCCCATGTGGTGGAACCGATAGAAGTGCGCGTGGACAAGAATGGCGCAAAGCATGTAGTGGCTTATTCACTGGGCAACCTCATATCGAACCAATCTGCCCCACACACCTACGGAGGAATGCTGGTGAAGATGCAACTGGAGAAGGACAGTGTGACCCGAATGAAGGACTGCAACTACTCGCTCTATTTCGTCAGCCGACCCGTCAACTCCGGCAACAAGCAATACAGAATCTACCCAGTCGCCACACCCGACTCATTGCTCCGACCGACTGAGATACGATTGAGGGACACCTTCGTCAATTCCGTCCGCCCGTTCTTCGAGAGACGCAACAAGAACATAAAGGAAGTCATGACATTCGACATATCATCGTTCATCGAATGACATATCATCGTTCGTGGGATAGATAGTATAGGCAAAACATAAAGCATCGGACACAGGAAACAAAAGCACCATACACAAGAAACAAAAGCATCATGAGAAAGATATTTGCAGCGATAATAGCATTGCTTTCAATGGCAAACGCAGCGGAAGCATGCACCAACCTCATTGTAGGAAAGAACGCCTCAGCCGACGGATCGGTAATCTGCACATACAATTGCGACGGATACGGGTTTGCAGGTTCACTCACCTTCATCCAAGGCGGCAAACACGAGAAAGGAGAGCAGATTCCAATCAAGGACTGGTTCTCGGGAGAAGTGAAAGGTTACATCGACCAGGTGGAAGAAACCTACAATGTCATCGGACACATCAACGAGAAACAAGTATGCATCGTCGAAACCACCTTCGACGGACGGCTCGAACTCGTCAACGAAGAAGGACTGCTCGACTACGACATGATGATAAAACTGGGACTGCAACGCTCGTCAACTGCCCGTGAAGCAATCAAGGTGATGACCGACCTTGTGCAGAAATACGGCTACAATGCATCGGGAGAAACCATAACCATCTGCGACAAGAACGAGGCTTGGATAATGGACATCATAGGCAAAGGTCCGGGAGTGAAAGGCGCAGTGTGGGTAGCAGTAAGGATTCCCGACGATGCCATCTGTGCACATGCCAACCTTAGTCGTATCCGCCAGTTCCCCTTGAACGACAAGAAGAACTGCATGTACAGCAAGGACGTAATCAGTTTCGCCCGTGAGAAAGGATACTTCAGCGGCAAAGACAAAGACTTCAGTTTCCGCGATGCCTACTGTCCCATCGACTTCGAGAACGTGCGCTATGCCGATGCCCGGGTCTACAGTTTCTTCCGCCATCACACAGATGCACAGGAGATGGACAAATACCTGCCCTACATCAATGGCGACTTCTCACAGTACGACCACCTGCCGCTCTACATCAAGCCCGACAAGCCAGTGTCAGTGAGAGACATCCAGAACGACATGCGCGACCACTACGAAGGCACACCGCTCGACATGACTGCCGACATGAGCAGCGGACCATGGGGAATGCCAATCCGTCCGATGCCGATGACCTACAAGGTGAACGACAAGCACTATTTCGTAGAGCGCCCTATCGCCACACAGAAGTCAGCCTTCACCCTTGTGGCACAGCTGCGCAACTGGTTGCCCGATGCAGTGGGAGGAGTGATGTACTACAACTGCGACGATGCCAACATGGTGGCTTATGTGCCGGTGTACTGCGGAACAACCACAGTGCCCGAAGCCTTCCGCAGAGAGAACAACAACTTCAAGGAGTTCTCGGAGAAGAGCGCCTTCTGGATGAACAACTTCGTGGCAAACATGGTCTATCCACGCTACAGCGTGATAATGCCCGACCTTCGGAAAGTGCAGAAAGAACTCGAGGATTACTACGAAACCCAAGTGAAGATCGACGAAACGAAAGTCCCCACCCTGTCAGGCGAAGAAAGTCGTGACTATATAAATAATAAGGTGTCAGACTACACCTCATTGATGATGGAACGCTGGGACAAACTTGCCCGACTCATCATCGTGAAGCACAACGACCAAGTAATCGTCGACAACGGCGAAATCTCCTATCCCGGCTACAATGCCTCATACTACGAGCAAATAACCAAGGACACAGGCGACCGCTACGAGATGAAAAACTACATCGAAAGACGCGAAAGGTAAGACTTTCCAGTGCATTGTAATAGGAGTTAGACTTCTCCGAGGGCGTAAAAGCGAGCATGGGATTGTGGGCGGTAAAACAAATGCGAGCTACGCTCGAGTGTTATCGCCAACGCTTTCGGAAAAAGCCGGCTTCTATATAACAAAATTGCATTTATCTGAATATCGAAGCATTGCATTGCATTTCACTCAATTTTTGTTATTTTCCTTTCGTTTGGGCGACGCTCATG